>JBDSBE010000071.1:0-65507 GCA_039921745.1 Ilumatobacteraceae bacterium
TCTCGTGAGGATCTGGCGCACTCCGTGCGCCAGATCCTCACGAGATCGCCCGGGGGTGGGGTGCGCGAGACTGTCGGGATGGACGACTCACCGGTCGATCGGGCTCAACCCAACGTCGGCGCAGTGAGCTTGGTGGGGGTGTGCATCGACGCCGCCGACGGCGAGAGCGTGGCGGCCTTCTATGCCGGTCTGCTCGGATGGGACATCACCGCCAGCGACGACAACGGCTGGTTCCAGCTGCACGACCCCGACGGTCATATTGCGCTCAACATCCAGCAGGAAGCGGGCTATGAACCACCGGTCTGGCCCGAGCGGTCAGCGCAGCAGCAGAAGATGATGCACCTGGAGATCGAGGTGCAGGATCTGGAGCGCTCACTACACCGGGCGGTCGCGCTCGGCGGAGTCGAAGCGCCCTTCCAGCCGCCAGACCGAGACCGCGACCGGCTCCGGGTCGTACTCGATCCTGCCGGGCACCCGCTTTGCCTGTTCATCCACGGAGAGTGAACGAACTGCGCAGTGGCGGGGTTGGTAGCAACGTGAGCCGCGTCGAGCCGAGCACCGTTGGGCGCCACCACGAGGTCAGCGCCCGCTCGCTTGTGAACTGTTGGCATCGGTCGTTGGGCGGGTTGTGGTCTCGCGTGTGGATCCGGCTTTTGTCTCGACGAGAGCTTGCTGACGAGCGCGCTGGTCGTCGTCGAGCCGGCGCCGCAGCAATGAGACCTGCGTCGTCTCGCCTCGACCTCGCGTTGGCTCGTTTCTGGTCTGTTGGCATGGGTCGTTCGGCGGGTGCGTTTCTCGGGTGTGGGTCCGGCTTTGTCTCGACGAGGGCTTGCTGACGCATCGGGCTGGTCGTCGTGGAGCTGGCGCCGCAGCGATGAGACCGGCGTTGTCTCGCCTCGACCCGCGTCGGCTCGGTCCTGGGCGGGCTGCGTCGATATCGTCGGCGACGTGCATGCGCTGGTTCGTCGACCTGGTCCGTTTCTCGACGAAGGTCTGCTGACACATCAACACCGAGTGCCCGTGGACGTCGAGCTGGCGACGCAGCAGTGGGAACGGTACGTGGATGCTCTCCGCGAGGCAGGCTGGGTGATCACGGAGGTCGAGCCCGCAGACGACTGCCCCGATGCTGTGTTCATCGAGGATGCCGTCGTCCTGTTCGACGATCTCGCCGTCGTCACACGACCCGGTGCTCCATCACGACAGCCGGAGACGGAGGCCGCCGAGCGAGCTGCCCAATCGCTCGGGGTCGAGGTCGCAGTCATCACGGCGCCGGCAACGCTCGACGGCGGTGACGTCCTCAAGATCGGCCGCACGGCATACGTCGGAGTCGGTGGCCGCACCGACGATGCGGCGATCGGTCAGCTGACCGCGCTGCTCGAACCGCGCGGCTGGACGGTGGTCGACGTTCCGATCACCAAGGTGCTCCACCTCAAGTCGGCCGTCACCGCGCTGCCGGACGGAACGGTCGTCGGCTATCCCGACCTCGTCGACGACACTGATGCGTTCCCGTCGTTCCTCGCCGTGCCCGAACCGGCGGGCGCTCACGTCGTGTTGCTCGACGACAACACCCTGCTCATGGCAGCGGATGCTCCGTTGTCTGCAACCATGTTTCGCGACCTCGGTCACGTGGTGGTTGAGGTCGACATCTCCGAGTTCGAGAAGCTCGAGGGCTGCGTGACGTGCCTCTCGGTCCGTCATCGCGCTTGATTGCGCGCTGGCTTTCGGGGACGATCTACCTCGGCGATCACGCCGCTCGCCGTTCGGGTGGTGCCGAGAACCGTCGGTCTGGACAGGGAGTCGCTGCAGATTTCGAATGGCTGCGCGCCGCCGCATCGCTCAGCGCCGATTGGTGCGATCTGACGTCGGTGTTGCGTTGTCTGGTGTTCCCGGCCCCGAACGGCGGGAATGCTCGGGTCAACGCGCGCAGTGGAGGCTGCGACGATTCGTCATCGACAACCATGTCGCGCTGCGCGTCGCCATTCGCCCAAAATCGCGACGCGGTGCGGCTTGGGTGACGTGGCGGTGACGGTCGGCGGGTCGACGTGATCCGATGGCCATTGCGTCGTTCGAGCGATGACACTGACCAGCGTCGGTGCTCAGGAGCTCGGCGGCGCAGCGCTGTGTCGGTGCGATCGGATGGGCGTGTCTCGTGTTGAGACGCTGTCGGCTCAGAATCGCGATGCGGTGGTGGGGGCCGGGGTGTGTCGGTGCGATCGGATGGGCGTGTCGCGTTTTAAGGCGCTATCGGCGCAAATTCGCGACGCGACTCGCACGAGCCGCCGCTCGATTGTTCCTGATCGGGCCAGCGTTCTGTATCGGCCTCGTTGAGACTGGCGCGGCGGGGGCACGCCGACAGATCCTCTTCGGGCAGAATCCATCGATGGACAGCGCTGTGCAACCTCTCGACCTGTTTCGACTCGATGGTCGCGTGGCGCTCGTCACCGGCGCATCCGCCGGGCTCGGCGCCCGGTTCGCCCGGGTGCTCCACGCCGTCGGTGCCACGGTGGTCGTCACCGCCAGACGCGTCGAGCGACTGGACGATCTCGCCGCCGAGCTGCCCGGAGCGATCCCGATCGCAGCCGACGTCGCAGTCGCCGAGGACCGTGAGCGGCTGATCGCGCAGGCGCTCGAGCAGGCCGGTCGACTCGACATCCTCGTCAACAATGCCGGTATCAGCCATACGGTCGGCATCGAGCAGGAAACACTCGAACAGTTCGAACAGGCGATGCAGGTCAACACGACTGCGGTCTGGCATCTGACGAAGCTCGTCGCGCCCCATATGATCGAACGGGGGAGCGGCTCGATCGTCAACGTGGCATCGATGCTCGGCCACGTCGGTTCGGCACCGATCAAGCAGGCCAACTATTGCGCCAGCAAAGGAGCGGTCGTCAACATGACCCGTGAACTCGCCCTCCAGTTCGCTCGGAAAGGTGTTCGGGTGAACGCGCTCTGCCCGGGCTACTTCCCGTCGGAGATGACCGAGCCGATGGTCGGAAACGAAAGCAGCCTCAACTACCTGCGCACCTACTCCGGCATTCCGCGAATGGGCGACGATCACGAACTCGACGGTGCCCTGCTGCTGCTGGCGACTGACGCCGGTTCGTACATCACCGGCCACTCGCTGCTCGTCGACGGTGGTTTCACAGCCCGCTGACTCCGCATCTCTCGCGTTCTGGGCAGGGGATGGACTGTTCTGGACGTCAGAAGGCTGACCAGAACGAGGATCGGGTGTCGCTGCTCTCGTTCTGGGCAGGGTTTGGACTGTTCTGGACGTCTGGACGCTGACCAGAACGACAACCGATGGGCGTCCGAACGCTGACCAGAACGACAACCGATGGGGGCGGGCTCAAGGCGAACGTCGTGGTACCCGATGATCTGACAGCATGAGTGCGCACATGGACGTGACGACGGGACTTTCAGCGGTCGAAAGCGAGCACCAGGAAGGGTCCGACGAACCGGCGCGGGCGGTGGCAGCAGTCGCCGCGAGCGCGGCTCGGATCGCCGAATCGGTCGGTTCCGTGCTGGCAGGACGTGAGCAGTCGACACAGACATCGCTCGCCTGCTTGTTCTCGGGCGGACACCTCTTGATCGAGGACATCCCGGGCGTCGGCAAGACCCTCCTGGCGCAGGCATTGGCGGCGTCGGTCGGCGGCACGTTTCACCGCATCCAGGGCACACCCGATCTGCTCCCCGGCGACGTGACCGGAACGATGGTGCCGCACGGCGACGGGTTCGAGCTCACGTTCCGGGCGGGGCCGATCTTCGCGAACATCGTCGTGTTCGACGAACTCAACCGCGCCAACCCGCGCACCCAGTCGGCCCTCCTCGAAGCCACCGAGGAGGGGGCCGTCACGACCGACGGGCGGACGCGTGATCTGCCCAAGCCGTTCCTGCTCGTGGCGACCCAGAACCCGATCGAGATGACCGGCACCTACCCGCTCGGTGAGGGTGCGCTCGACCGGTTCGCGGCCGTCGTCACCCCCGGTCGTGCGAGCGCGGACGACGAAGTCGAAGTGCTCACCGGTCGACGAGGTCGGTCGATCCTCCACTCGGTGAGGGCCGTCGTGGACGTCGCCGACGTCGAGCACGCTCGCAGCGTCGTGCGTCAGGTGTATGTCGCAGACGCAATCGCCCGCTACGTCGTCGCACTGCTCGCCGCCACCCGCGAGCACCCACGGGTTCGCCTCGGTGCCTCCACCCGCGGCGGTGTGGCACTCGTCGGCCTGGCCAAAGCGCGCGCCGCGATCAACGGCCGGCACTACGTCGTGCCCGAAGACGTCATCACGCTCGCCGTGCCGGCACTTGCCCACCGTGTGCTGGTCGCCGGCGGCGGCGGGTCGGTGCAGGCCGGTCGAGCAATCGTCGAGGAGTGCCTCGCGCAGGTTCCTCCTCCGACGGCATGATCGTGGACGGCATTGGATGACGCCCCCTGAGTGGTGTGTCCGCCGGCGGGCTCGGTCTGGTTGTCAACGGTTGTTCTGCCGTCGGATCGATCAGGAAAACTTTCGCATGACGCGCCCTGGATGGTGCGGCTGTCGGCGTGTTCGCCGAAGAGTCGTCTGCTTCTCCTCCGACGGCATGATCGTGGACGGCATCGGATGACTCGCTCTGCTGGTGTGTCTCCTGGTGTGGCTGCTGGGGCGTTGGCGCTCGTCGTCGCCGGCGTGTTCGCGGATGACGTGATCGTCGGGGGCGTCGTATGAGCCGACCTGTCGGTGTTGCTACGGGTGAACTCGGCGCAGTGTTCACACCGCAGGAGACCGCATGATTGTGGAGGGCCTCGCATGACGCGGCCTGTCGGTGTGTCAGCCGGCGGGCTCGGCTTGGTGCTCGCATGGCTGGGCGGCGCAGCGATCGCACAGCTAACCGGCTCCACGCCCGTCGTCCTCGTCCTCGCCGCAGGTTTCGTCTTGTTCCTCGCCGCCCTCGTCGACGGCGCGGTGTCGATCCGCGGCACGACCGTCCACGCCGTGAGCCTGCCGCATTCGTCCACGCAACACGAACCCGTCACGATCACCGGCGATGTGGTGGCGCCCCGACCGGTCTGGCTCGAACTGTTCGCGGACGATCACCAGATCGCAGCCGGCTGGACCACGAAGTCCGAGTTCGTCGGCGACGCGACCTTCGAGCGGCGAGGCACGGTCGGCCACATCGAGGTCCGCGCTCGCTCGGCCGGCCTGCTCGGTCTGGTGTGGTGGGGACGACGACTCACGGTCGCCGTCGAGCGCCATCTCGTCGCGCCGGTCGCCCTGCACGGCGACATCACGATCGAGCGGATCGGCATCGCCTCGGACGGCGACCTGGCAGGAGCCGCCGGCGCAGTGAGCGGCGAGATCGACGGCATCCGACCCTGGCGTGACGGCGACAGCGAGAAGTTCGTGCACTGGGCATCGTCGGTCCGGTCGGGTGAGCTGATGGTCCATGACCGCCGACAGAACGCCGATCAACGGTGGGTGGTCCGGGCCCGATCAGGCACGGCGATTCCCGACGAGGAGGCCGGAGCCGCACGCTGGGCGATCGAGCAGGGACTCCGCTCCAGCGTCTCGGTCATGGCAGCAGTCGACGCCGGCGAACCGGTCGCGATCGACAGCGTCGACACCGCGCTCGAGTGGGTGTCGACCGCGGATCTCGGGGCGATGCCGCAGACCCACCGGTCGTGGCGCAGCCGCTTCCAGCGCGTCGAGCCGGACTCGACCGCGACGGCGGAGTCCCGATGGTGGAGTGCCGCAGCGACCACGCTGTCGTTGCTGATGCTCGGCGGTGCGCTGGGCTACTCGCCGCTCGCCGATCTCGCCGTGGTCCTCGGCGTCGCAGCCGGCGCCGCAGTGTCGGCGCGGTCGCTGGTCACGGGCGAGCAGGCGTCTGCGCTCGTTCGAGGTCTGGTCGGTGTCGGCGCCCTGGTCGGTTTCGCCCTGGTGGTCGCCGCGTCGGGGAGGCTCGACGGGACCCTGGCGCTCCTGCGTGGGCCGCTCCCGCAGGTCCTCGTGATTCTCATCCTGCTCCACGGTTTCGAGTGTCGCGATCGTCGGACGATCCGCGTGTCGCTCGGGATCTCGGCCGTCGTCCTGATGTACGCGTCGGGGCTCCGGGTCGACGGTTCGATCGGATGGTGGTTGCTGGCGTGGGGGGTCACGTTCGGCGTCGCCATGGCGAAACTCGCAGGACCCACCGAACAAGCTCGCGCCGGCGACCGTGCGCGATCGATCCGGACACCGATGCGGGGCTGGGCGACCCGGTTCGCCGGTCTCGGCGGCGGCGTCCTCGCGACGATCGCCGTGCTCACGATCGTGCCGGTTCCCTCCGGGCCGGCTCGGCTGACCCTGCCGACGTTGATCGAGGACGCCTCACCCGTCGGAGCGGTCGGAGCGATCGCCGGACCCGACGGTGAGGTCCGGGACGCGGGCAACGAAGGCGGCGACGGAGATCGCGCGCCGGCCGGCCAGGCCGGTGGCTACACCGGCTTCGCGCAGTCGATGGACACGTCCGTTCGGGGCAGCCTCGGCGATCAGATCGTGATGCGCGTGCGCGCCCCGGAGCCCGACTTCTGGCGTGGCCAGACGTTCTCCCGATTCGACGGACGTCGCTGGTACGCCGACGAGGACATCGGCACCCTGCGCCAGGGGCCGAACATCGACATTCCTCCTGCGCTCGGCGACACGCCGGTCGCGGATGACATCGACGTCGATCGGTTCGTCCAGACGTACTTCGTCGAGACCGACATGCCGAACGTGATCTTCCATGCCGCCCGTCCACGCCAGGTCGTCGCCGAGGCCGACGTGTGGACCCGCGCCGACGGTGCGCTCCGGGCGAACACGGTGATCCCCGAAGGTTCGATCTATACCGTGGTCTCCGATCGGGTCCGGGTCGACGAAATGGTGCTCGCCGGGCAGGGGTTGATCCAGGATCGACTGAACGACCTGGGTCGCCAGGTGCTCGGTGCGGCGCTCGAGGTTCCGGCGACCACCACCCCCCAGACGGTTGCGCTCGCCGACCGGTTGGCCAGCGGTCAGACCTCGACCTACGACGTCGTCCGGGCCTACGAGACGTGGCTCGCCGAGAACGTCGAATACGACCTCAACGCACCACGGCCCGATGAGGGCGACGACGCAGTCGACGATTTCCTGTTCGACACGAAGCGGGGTTTCTGCGAACAGATCGCATCGTCACTGACCATCATGCTCCGCACACAGGGGGTGCCGGCGCGCGTGGCGACCGGCTACGCCTCAGGAACCCGCGACGAGGTCGCCGGAGTGTTCGAGGTGCGGGCCAGCGATGCCCACGCCTGGGTGGAGGTGTGGTTTCCCGAGACGGGTTGGCAGGCGTTCGACCCGACCGCTTCGGTGCCGCTCTCGGCGAATGCTCAGATCGGATCGGTCGGCGCCGATCTGCTGGCCGCTGTCAGTGCCTACGTCGGCAACCACCCGCTGAAGGTGTTGGGCATCGGATTCCTCGCGTTCGGCGCTATGGCGGCGCTGCGACTCGGCCGGGTTTCGATCGCCAGGAAACGGCGCGGTCGCTGGGGCACACTCCAGGACCGATTCGCTGCGCTCGCCGGTCGACGGGGTGCCGCAGCGACCGCTGCGAACCCGGCCCTGGCCGCAGCATGGACGGGCGCTGACGACGAGTCGGTCGCCCGACTGGTCGCCGATCGACTGGATCGAGTGGCGTTCGACCCGGAATTCGCGGACGAGGACGACGTCTTCGACGACACGCGACACCTGGTCGCGTCACTCCGACGCTCCACCCCCTGACGATCAGGCCGGCACCGAACGCACCGTCGACCGGGGGAGACGCGACGTCCGACTCCGAACCGCCGCCGGAGACCGGATCACCGAACCAGAACCGATTGGGACCCTGCGCGACCAGGAAGGGTTCGACCAGGAAGGGAAGGGCAGCTGCTGGGCCGACACCCGGGTGTTTCCCCGGCGACGCTCGAGAGCACCGCCAGGTGAGCATGACCCCGAGCGCGTTCGACGTTTGCTCCGCGTCGTTCGAGCGTTCCGATCTCGGGCGCACGGCGGACCGGCCCTCGGGCGCCTGGACGGCGCACGTGCTTGCCCTCGGACGGCTCGGTCGTTGAGGGTGACCCGACGCTGGGCGACTGGAGCCGGTTGGGCGGTGGTTGGATGCGGCGATTGCTTCCGAACGGTTCTTGGTCCGTCAACGTTCTCCAGAAATCACCGTTGTGGACGACTTTCAAGGCCCCAGGAAACGAGGGCGAACCGGTCGGAGCGGCGCTCGGACCCGGCGATAGCCTCGCCGCGTGAAGCGGACGCGAGTGCTCCAGTTCGGGATGATGACGGCCCTCCTGGGCTCGGGGTACGGCGTCATGTTCACGGTCCTGGACGACTACCGCGACCAGTACGGAATCGCCGCCCACTGGCTCGGCCTGATCATCGGGATCGGTTTCCTCGCCGGGTTCGTCTCGCAGGTCTTCCTCGCCCCGATCGCCGACCGCGGCCACGCCCGACGGATGGTGATGATCGGACTCGCGCTCAACGTGGTCGGTCTGCTCGGCATGGCCGCAGGCGAAACCTTGCAGCCGTTGCTGCTCGCCCGACTCATCTCCGGGATCGGCATCGGGATGGCGGTTCCCGCCGTGCGCCGGATCGTCATCAACGAGGACCCAGACAATCTCGGCTCGAACCTGGGATTGCTGCTGGCCGCCGACGTCGCCGGCTTCGCCGCCGGGCCGGCCATTTCGGCGCTGCTGGTGCCCTCGTTCGGCATTCCGGCTCCGTTCCTCGTCATCGCCGGCGCGACCGTCCTGTTCTTCCCGCTCCTCCTCCGTGTTCGTGTGACCGAAGCCGTCGAGGCGCCGACGAAGCGGTTCGCGTTCGACCTACTCCGTCAGCGCCCGATCGTGGCCGGCCTCATGATGGGGTCGGCGGTGTTCCTGATGATCGGGACGTTCGACGCGCTGTGGGCGATCGTGCTCGACGACCTCGAGGCGAGCGAGTGGGTCGCCAACATCGGCATCACGCTGTTCGCGATGCCGCTGATCTTCCTGAGCTCGTGGGGCGGCCGCCTCGCTCAGCGGCACGGCCCGTTCCGCCTCGGCCCGTTGGGGTTGATCCTCGGGGCGGTGTACATGTTCTCGTACGGGCTGCTCCCGACCGGCATCGCCATGTTCGCTGTCGGCATCATCCACGGCATCAGCGATGCGATCACCGTGTCGAGCACCGGTGTCGCGATCGGCCTCGCCGCCCCGCGCGATCGGCAGGCCGGAGCGCAGGGCCTCCTCGGCGCAGCCGAAACGCTGACCGCTGGAGTCACCTCGGTGCTCGCCGGCGTGCTCTACACGGTCGGCGGTCGCACCCTGGCCTACACCGTGTGCGCGGTGGTGATGGTCGCGTTGGCCGCCGGCGCCTACTGGCTCGTCGGCCCGGAGTATCGCAACCGCCAGGCGCTCCACATCGACGTCGACGAACACCGGACACCCGAACCCTCACGCGTTCGGGTTCGGGTGGGGGCGGGTCAGGTGCGTTCGGCGGCGAGGAGGCTTCGTCGCACTTTGCCGGCGTCGTCGCGGACCGGTTCGTCGACGAACTCGTAGGTCGACGGGCACTTGTACGTCACCAGGCGCTCGGCGAGGTGGGCCCGGAGGTCCGCCTCGTCGACGCCGTCGGGTGCATCGACGATCGCATGCACGCGCTGGCCGAGATCGTCGTCGGGAATGCCGACCACCGCACAGCTGCGAACCGCCGGGTGTTCGTCGATCGCGCCCTCGACCTCGGCCGGGTAGATATTCGCGCCGCCGCGCAGGATCAGGTCCTTGCGGCGGTCCGCGAGGTACACGTATCCGTCGTCGTCCATCCAGCCCAGGTCGCCCAAACTCTCCCAGTCGGTGTCGCCGAGCGGCTTGGGGTCGGCCCCCAGATACCGGTACGTCGACCCTGGCCCGCCGTCGGCGAGCATGTAGATCTCACCGATCTCACCCGACGGCAGATCCTGACCGTCGTCGCCGACGACCTTCATCTGCCCCATGATCGGCCGGCCCACGGAGCCGTGGTGATCAAGCCACTCACGACCGGTGATCCATGTCACCGCCTGGATCTCCGTGCCCGCGTACAGCTCGCACAGCACGTCGGGACCGATCCAGTGGATCCACTCCTCCTTCAACCACGGCGGGCACGGGGCCGCCATGTGGACCGCCACCTCGAGCGACGACATGTCAGCGGCGGCCCGGACCTCGTCAGGCAGCTTCCAGATCCGGTTCATCATCGTCGGCACCAGATACAGGTACTTGGGCTGATGTTCGGTCACCGCCTCGAGTACGAGTTCGGGCACGAACCGAGGAAAGTTGACGACATGGTTGCCGCCGACGAGCGCCAACGCCGAGATCGAGAACGGGGCGTTGTGGTACAGCACCCCTGGGATGACGCAGGCTGACTGGTACGGCAGCCCGAAACCGGCACTGTGCGGATCGAACGCACCCGGCGTCGACGCCAGGATGATCTTCGGCCGTCCGGTGCTCCCGCCCGAAGTCGGCGCCTTCCAGAAGGTCGTCGTCATGTCGGGCAGCTCGGCGTCGCTGAGTTCAGGGTCGGGCTCGAACCCGATTGGCACACTGGCCCGATGCGCGATCCGATCCGACTCCACACCCACCACGAGGCGCGAGTTCGCGAGTTCGACGATCTCCTCCAGCTCGCGGCCGGGGAGTCGAGCCGACACCGGCTGCGGCGTCGCCCCGAGCTTCCAGCACGCGAATGCCGACTCGAAGAACTCCGTCGAGTTCGGCAGTGCGATCGTCACGAGATCGTCGGCCACGACGCCGAGCTCGGCGAACGCTCGCGCGAGGCGATTCGTGCGGCGGTCGAACTCCTGCCAGCTGCGCGTGACGTCGCCACACGTGAGCGCCGAGTCGTGCGGCCGCTCGGTGGCGTGCATCGTGATCGCACGTGACATCGACATCAGATCCATGCCAGCGATCGTAGGGATGCCGGTGGCGGCGGTGTCAGCTGGAGTGTCGGACGCGTTCGATCTCGTGATCGGCCGACCAACTCCGCACCGTCGATTCGATCGACCAGAACCCGCGGGGGCACAGCAGGTCGTCGATCAGGTACTCCATCGCAGGCGCGTAGCTCTGGCGCGTCGTGGCGGCGTAGACCACGGCATCGTCGAACGGCCGCAACTCGAACCCGTGCGCCGAGAGCGCGTCGTAGAGGCTGCGGAACATCTCGGGGCCCGTGGCTTCTCGCGCCTCGCCGCCGGCCTGGTACCGGCTCAAATCGACGCCGTAGGTCATCTCCCGGAAAATGGCCTCGGCCCGACGAAGGAACCAGTACGAATGCCCGTCGGTCGCACCCATGACGAGCTGCGCCTGGAGCGCAGCGTCGCACAGCAGACCGAGGCCCGTCACCCAGTTCTGCTGACGGTTGTGGGAGCGGAACAGTCCGAGCAGCGGCACCGTCGAATGCGTTTCGAGGATGCCGGCCGCCCACTGCTCCCAGCGTTCGAACTGGGCATCGATCTTCCTGGGGTCGGCGTCGGGGGCCCACGCCAACAGCAGCGCGCCGGGGGTGATTCGGTCGGGCGCACCGGCGTCCAGGGTCATCAGCTGGCGTTCACGGTCCGAGTAAGCGGCGTACAGCGCCGGCAGGTAGCCGATCACGAGTGCCACGGTGATCACCCCGAAGAACGCCTCGGCGATCGCCCCGGCGCGTGGGATCACCTCGACCGGAACGATTTCACCGAACCCCACGGTGAAGAACACCACCCCGGAGAAGTACCAGGCGTCGGCCAGCCCGCCGATCGTCGGGATGTCGGCCATGCCCCACCAGATCAGCCCGAACCCGGCGACCTGTAGCAGACACCACACGAACAGCAGCACGATCAGCAGGACCGGGCCGAAGACGACGAGCAGCGCCTCACGCGTGCTCGACCCGTCACGCAGTCGACGCGCGACCGAACGGACCACGACGAACAGACCACGCCCGATCCACCGTGACGGCCACCACCGGTTGTACGACGTCGAAGTCGACACCAGCGTGTTGACCAGGTCGGCGAGCGCGCTGACGACCAACCCGAGGCCGAGCAGGACCGCGAGTACTCCGGTCATGCGTCCGGCCAGGGCGCGGATGGTGACGTCGCGTAGGAGGCGTCGGCGGTGATCCACCGCACCTGCATCGGCGCGAGGCGCCACGGCGATTCGTCCTGCGGCGCGAGGAGGTCGATCGCTCGCGGGTCGATCGGCGGGCGCGACACGATGTCGACGGTCGCGCCGACGTTCGCCAGACCGACCATCACACCGAAGCGAGGGTGCGCCCGGTGCCAGGCGAACACGCCCGGCACGCCGGGATCGAACGTGGTGACGGCTGCGCCGTCATCGTGCAACGGCGCGCACCGGCGACGGGTCTCGACCAGGTGACGGATGCCGGCCCACATCCGGCCGGGGATCGTCGCCTGGTCGTGGCGGAGATCGGCACGGCCATCGTCGAAGACGGGTCGGTGCGACCATCGGCTGTCGGCGACGGCCTCGCGACCGAGGGCCCAGTACGCATCGTCCCCCTGGCCGAGTTCGTCGCCCATGTAGATGATCGGGATCCCGCCATACCCGAACGCAATGCCGTAGAGGAGCAGCACGCGAGCGATCGCCGAGTCGAGTGCGGCGAGGTCACCGCTGTCGATCGCGGCGGTCACGCCGGCGAGTGTCGCAGCCATCCCGCTCGTGCGTTCGTCACCGGTGACCGTGTTCGTTCCGAACGGCAGACCGCGCGCGAACGACCCTGGAAACGCCCCGCGATAGAACGATGCGAGGTAGGCGCGGTGGGCCGAGCCGGTCAGGCCGACCGCTTCGGCATCGGTGTCGTCGATCGCCCAGCCGATGTCGTCGTGGCAGCGGACGTACGTGAACCAGGTCGCCCGGTCCGGCACGGCCGGGAGCCGGTCGATCGCCTGGCGGGCCAGGTCGGCGCGACCCGATGCGATCATCGACCAACCCTGCACCATCAGTTGGTTGTGATATGCGAGTTCGCACTCTCGCCGCTCGAACTCGTGGTGGCCGAGGTAACCGACCAGGTCGTCGGGCGCGACGATCGCCTCGGCGAGCAGCACCGTGGCCGGAGCCGCCAGTGCGAGCACGGCGCGCAGTGCCTGAGCGATCAGGTGGGCCTCGGGCTGGTTCTGGCAGTTGGTGCCGAGCCGCTTCCACGTGAACGCGATGGCGTCGAGCCGGAGGATCTCGACACCGAGATTGGCGAGATCGAGCGCGATCGACGTGATCTCGCGCATCACGTCAGGGTTCGACCAGTCGAGATCCCACTGGAACTCGCGAAACGTCGTCCAGACCCACCGCCCCATGTCCGCGTTCCACGTGAAGTTGCCGGGGGACAGATTCGGGAACACTTCTGGGAGCGACGCCTCCCAGGCTGCCGGCCCCGTTCGGTCGGGGAACGTGCGATAGAGCGCCCGGTGGTACGCCGACCCGCCGGCGGCGGCGAGCGCCCACGCATGGTCGTCGGCGGTGTGGTTGACGACGAAGTCGATGCAGAGGCTGATGTCGGCGGCGCGAAGTTCGTCGATCAGATCGGCGAGATCGGCATCGGTTCCGAGTCGTGTGTCGGGGCGCAGGTAGTCACGCACCGCGTACCCACCGTCGTTGTCGCCACGGCGTGGCTGCATGAGCGACAGCAGATGGAGTGTGTCCACACCGAGTTCCTGCAGGTAGGCGATCCGCTTGCGGATACCCGCCAGGTCACTGCCGAACCGGTCGACGTACGCCATGTACCCGACCCGTTCCGGGGCCTGATACCAGGACGGCGACGTCAGTCGGCGCCGGTCGAGTGCAATCAGGTCAGCCGACCGATCGGCGAGGGCGAGTCGGGCACGGCCGACGAGGTCGTCTGCGAGCGCCTCGGCGGCCGGCCCGTAGAGGCCGATCAGCGCCGAATCGAGGTCGGGCCGCCAGTCGGCCACTCGGTCGTCGAACTCGCTCGCCACGATCGAAGAGTAGGGGTGCTTGCTACTCTCCGCCGAATGCGAACGCTCACGATCCTGTCGTCCCACGGCTCCTTGCGAGCACAGCCATGACGGTTCGGATCGGGCTCCTCGCAGCGTCCCGGATCGCCGACCTGGCGATCATGAAACCGGTTCCCGACGTCGACGGTGTCGAAGTGACCGCCGTCGCCGCACGCGACCTCGAACGCGCCCGTGCCGCTGCCGACGGGTGGGGGATCGAACACGCTCACGGCTCGTACGAAGAGCTCATCGCCTCGGACCACGTCGACGCGATCTACATCGGTACACCTGCGGCGATGCATCGTGAGTGGGCGATCAAGGCGATCGAAGCCGGCAAACACGTGCTGTGTGAGAAGCCGTTCGCCTCGAATGCGGACGACGCTCGCCGGATTGCCCACGCCGCCCACGCCGGCGACGTCGTCGTGATGGAAGCGTTCCACTGGAAGTACCACCCGTACGCCGAGCAGATCCGCACGGTGCTCGACTCCGGTGTGCTCGGTGGGCCGGACCGGATCGAGGCGGTGTTCGACATTCCCGACGGCCGCATCGCTCTCGACGACATCCGCTGGAATCTGGAGATCGGCGGTGGCGCCACGATGGATCTCGGCTGCTACTCGATCCAGTGGGCCCGGTTCGCGGCCGAGGGAGAGCCGGAGGTCGTGTCGGCCGAGGCCGTCTGCCCAGTCGACGGTGTCGACGGCTCGCTGACAGCCGAACTGCTGTGGCCGTCGGGTGTGACCGGTTCGATCCGGTCGTCGATGATCGCCGACGGCGATCGCGTCGTGTCGTACCTGAAGGTCATCGGCGAGCACGGGACCATGACGGCCACGAACCCGCTCGCGCCCCAGAACGGCGGCGCCGTGCTGACTGTCGAGACGGCCGACGGCATCGAGACCAGCGAGGTCGCCCGGTCTGCGACCTACTTCCATCAGCTGGAGGCGTTCCGGGATGCGATCGTCGACGGTGTGTCGTTCCCGACCACGGCGGACGATGGCGTTCGCAACATGGAGATCGTCGATGCCTGCTACCGAGCCGCCGGCCTGGACCCCCGCCCGGCCTGCGCCACCTGAACGTCTGGTGTCAGACACCTTCCGTGACGGTCGCGGACACGTACCCGTCACGTGTGACGCACGGAAGGTGTCTGACACCAAACGTGTCACGTGAGGTGGGCGGTGCGTTCGTGAAGATGGACGGGTTGCCCGCAGCGGTCGGTGGTGAGCAGTTCGTTCATCGTCGAGGTGTCGGTCGACTCGGCCCAGTGGCGACTGCCGGCGTCGTCGAGGCAGGTCAGGATCGCTCGTTCGGGCTGCATCTCCCGGTCGAAGGTGACGGTGTACGCCTCGAGTGTCGCATTCTCCACCGGGCCGGCCGGGTCGGCCCGCTGCGGTAGCGCGTCGACCTCGGTCTGGACGTCGTCGGTGACGAACCCGGAGCGGCTCGGTTCACCGCTGAGCACCAGCGAGCTGTGCTTGGTGAACACACCACCGTTGCCGGTGACGAACGCACGCCGGCCGGGCGACTCGCGTAGCAGCGTGACGACCCGGGTCAGCGGCAGGATGCAGTAGCAGTTCAGCGGCCCGGCCGCGAACGTCAGCCCACCCGTGAACGTCCAGTCGCGTGCCGGATCGAGCCCGAGCTCGCGCTGGGCGACCTGCACGGCGACGGGGAAGCACGAGTAGATGTCGATCAGTTCGCAGTCGCCGTGATCGACGCCTGCCAACTCGAGTGTGCGGTTCCCGGAAATTCGCATCGCCGGAGATTCGTCGAACGCCCACCGGTTCGTGGCGTGCCAGGCATCGGCGGCACCGACCCCGGCCCAGGGGAACACCCATCGGTCGCGTGGGATCCCGGCCGCGTCGGCTGCAGCAGCCGAGCACATCACGATCGCGCCTCCCTGGTCGACGTTGAGATTGGAGGTCATCATCTTCGGATAGGGGCTGGCGACCGGACGGTTCGACTCCGACGGCGTGGCGATCGTGGTCGCGTCGACCGGCTGTCGCGACCAGGCCTGCGGGTTGCGGAAGGCGATCTCGCTGGCATCGGCCCACATCCCGGCGATCCGGCGCCGGTGTTCGTCGATCGTCAAGCCGAGACGATGCCGGTTGGCGGTCTCGGCCATCGCGTAGAACCGGGCGACGGCCGGGCTGATGCCGATTTCCTCCTCGACGGTGTTGAACATCGGCAGGTCCTTGCCGATCAGTTCGTCCGGCATGGCCCCCTCACGTTCGGAGAGGTACTCGGTGGTCGTCCCGCGACGACGGTCGCTGCGACGGGTGCGCAACGATTCGGCGGCGCAGAGCACAGCGGTGTCGAGTTCGCCGCGCCGGATCCGCTCGGCCGTGTCGATCACGAGGTCGTAGACCTGGTTGCCGCCCGATGTCGTCTACGCCGAGCGAGCCCGCGGAGCGCCGATCAGATCGGCGACGAGCCGGCCCGGGTCGGCGTACGGCCAGATGCCCCACACCACACGGACGGCATCGAGCCCGGCCGTGAATCCGTCGTTCGCGCCGGTGTCGTCAAGTGCTGCGAGGGTGCAGCGCACGATCAGGTCGAGCGGTTCGCAGCCGTACTCGCGATCGTTGATCTGGGCGGCGCCGACGATGACGGGGGTGCGGGGGTCGACGGTGCTCACGTGTCACCCAACTCCTGGACGAACTGCCGGTGGCCGACGGATCGCTGGTCGACGTCGGCGATCACCTTGACCTTGTCGTGGCGCCCGCGGAGCAGCGACAGCGGATCCTGCTGGTCGCCGACATACCCGAGCGCGAACGCTCCCTGCTGGTAGCCCATCAGTCGGAGCAGGTCGTCGTCGAGTGTCTGCGCGATCTCGGGCGGGCAGGCGAGGTACTGGTTCTCCTCCTGACGGACCCATCCGACCGAGTAGGTGATGTTGACACCGGTTCGCACGTTGCTGCTGGTGTTCGCCCCGCCACCGTGCAGCACCTTGCCGTCGTAGAACAGCACGCTGCCGCGCGGCATCTCGGCCTGCGCAGTGGCGACCGCTGCCGCTGCGTCATCGTCGAGGGCCGACGTCCCGGGCGCGATGGTGGTCGCGCCGTTGGCGGCAGTGAAGTCGGTGAGCGCCCACATCGTGTTGCACTGGACGTGATAGTCCGCGGGGAACGGGAAGAAATCGAACGCCATCTGATCGCGATGCAGCTTCTGGGCCGACTCGCCGGGCTCGATCGAGATGATCTGGGTGAGGTGCAGCTGCACAGCGGTGACGTGGGCGAGGAACGCCCTGGCGGTGCCGAGCGCAACCGGGTGCATGACGAGGTCACGCGCCGTCGGGCAACGGGCGATCAGCGCGCCGGTGCGGCGGGTGAACCGGCCGTCGTAGCTGTCGCGACCGGCATCGGACCCGTCGATGAACGGGCGGGCCTCGGCCTCGAGGCGATCGAGTGTGTCGTCGTCGACGACGTCGGTGACGATCGCGTAGCCGTGCTCGCCGAGAAACCCGGCGATCTCCGACGGCGGTGTGTCGGGGGCGAGGCTGCGCAGTTCCACATCGACGATCGTACGTGCGCGCCGTCGCCAGGCTCGCCCCCGGACTACCGTCGGTACGGTGCAGCGGATCGTGATCCACGCCGACGACGTGGGGATGTGTCACGGCGCGAACACCGCGTTCGTCGAGTTGTCCCGGCTCGGGACGATCAGCTCGGGTTCGGTGATGGTGCCCTGTCCGTGGTTCGCCGAGCTGGCTGCGCTCGCGGCCGCCGATCCGGAACTCGACATCGGCGTCCACCTGACACTCAACGCCGAGCAGCACGGGTATCGATGGGCCCCGCTGTCGCGCCCGTCGAAGGCGGCGGGGCTCACCGACGACCTGGGCCAGTGCTGGCCCAGCGTGGCCGACGTGCGAGCTAATGCGCACCCCGATGCCGTCGAGGCGGAGTGGCGAGCCCAGATCGACCGTGCGGTCGACGCCGGGATCGCCGTGACACATCTCGACGCCCACATGGGTTCGGCGCTCGCACCGGAGTGGTGTGACCGGTACATCGCACTCGGGGTCGAGTACTCGATCCCCGTGCTGATGCCCGCAACGATCGGGGTCTACGGCCCGAACAACCATCTCGCGGACGTGACCGACGACGAGTTCGCACCGTTCGTGCGGCAGGCTCGCGAGGCCGGGATGCCGATCTTCGACGTCGTGCTGGAGACCGATTTCGGGCGGGAGCGCAAGGTCGACCACGACTATCCGGCGATGTTGCGGTCAGCCGACGCCGACCTCGTCTACTGCGCCTACCACCCGTGCGCTCCGGGAGACGTCGAGGTGATCGAACCTGGTGCGCACCACGTGCGGGTCGACGAATACGATCTGTTCTCCACGGCGGACTGGTCGGCGTGGTTGACCGATCAGCCGTTCGAGGTGATCGGGATGCGCGGGCTCTGGGGCGGTACGCGGCTGGACCTCACACTTGGAGCTTGCTGAGCAATTCCTGCTTCGCCTCTTCGAATTCGTCGAACTCGATCTTGTCGTCGGAGAAGTCTTGGTGGAGTTGCTCCAGCTTGGCCATCACGCTGCCCGCGTCGACATTTGCCGTGGGCTCGTCGTCGGCTTCGGCGGCGGCCTCGATGCGCTCCTGCTTGCGGGCGTCCTTGGCCTTCTTCTTATCGGCTCGGGCCATTTCCCGCTGCCGCTTCTGGAACTTCGCTTGGCTCACTGAATCCTCCTGTGATCTCAGGCCGGAACGACCAACCTGGATGAGGACAGCGACAGCACCTGAGTGCTCGGACCCTACCAGTGGCCGAGCCCGAGCAGGCTTCGGGCACCCGGCTACCGTCGTGTCGTGGGAACTGTCGAACAGCGAATCTCCGACCTCGGTCTGACCCTCCCGCCACCGTTGCGACCGCCGCCCGGTGTGGTCCTGCCGTTCGCCCCGGTGTTGGTGATCGGTGACCGTGCGTTGTTCTCAGGTCACGGGCCCCAAGCCGAGGACGGCACCGTCGGTGGCCCGCTCGGCAAGGTGGGTGATGACGTCAGCGTCGAGGCGGGCTACGCGGCGGCGCGGTCGACGGCGCTGTCGGTGATTGCCAGCCTGCAGCGCGCCCTCGGCGACCTGGACCGGATCACGCAGTGGACGCGGATCTTCGGCATGGTGAACGTCGCCCCCGGCTTCACGGCGACGCCCGCCGTGATCAACGGGTTCTCCGATCTCGTGATCGAGGTCTTCGGCCCGGAGACCGGGGCACACACCCGCAGCGCCGTGGGCATGGCGGAACTGCCGTTCCACATCCCGGTCGAGGTCGAAGGCGAGGTCGCGATCCGGACGTGAACGACGGAGGGGGCGGCTCGATCGAACCGCCCCCTCCGGAACCTCAGGTCACGACGCAGTGCGTCGCCCGTCGAGACGGCCCGTCGACCTACGATCACCGTGTGGATCGTCGCCAGACCTCGCTCGTCGGGATCGTGGCGAGCGTCGGCATCGGCGCGTTGGTGGCCCTCGCCGGCAGCGACAACAGCACGCAGATCGGCTCGATACCGGTGTTCGCGCTGGGCGGTGCGCTCGCCTACGCCATCAACTGGGTCGTGTACCTGCCGTCCAACGCCGCCCAGACCGAGCGCTACTTCGATCTGACCGGCAGTGTCACCTACATCACTCTGATCGTCGCAGCCGTCGTGTTGAGCGACGACCTGGACGCCCGCGCCGTCCTGGTCGCGGCGATGGTTCTGATCTGGGCCGTCCGACTCGGCACCTTCCTGTTCCGGCGTGTCAGGCGCGACGGCCGAGACGGCCGCTTCGACCGGATCAAGACCGATTCGCTCCGATTCTTGATGACCTGGACGCTGCAGGCGCTGTGGGTGCTGCTCACCGTCGCCTGTGCGCTCGCAATCATCACCGGGAGCGAACGTCGGTCGATCGACGCCTTCGTGGTCGTCGGCGCCATCGTCTGGGTCATCGGTATTGCGGTCGAGGTCATCGCCGACCAGCAGAAATCAGCGTTCAAGCAAGACCCGGCGAACGAAGGCCGGTTCATCACGACGGGATTGTGGTCGTGGTCGCGGCACCCCAACTACTTCGGCGAGATCATGCTCTGGACCGGGATCGCGATCGTGGCCCTACCGGTGCTCTCCGGGTGGCGCTGGGTGACCCTTGCGTCGCCAGTGTTCGTCGTCGTGCTGCTGACGCGGATCAGCGGTATCCCGATGCTCGAACGCCGGGCTCACAAGCGTTGGGGCGACGACGCCGACTTCCAGCGCTACACGGAGCGCACGTCGATCCTGATTCCCCGACCGCCCCACTGACGAGGGTCAGCCGGTCGGCCGCTGCTGGGTCAGCACGCTCGCAGGGTCCGAGGCCGATGCGGTTCCCGCCCGAACGACGGCGAACCGTTCGCACACGGAGCCGGCGAGCACAGCGAGCGAACTGACGATCGTCGGGAGCCGCCGCCTGGAGAGCAGCGTTCCGACGGCACCGCCGAGCGAGAGCACCGTCGCCGCCTTCGAGAATCGATGGGTGGCCGGGTCGGTTGCGTAGGTGTCGAGTGCTCCGAGCCGGCGGTGCATGAGCTCGACCGAACCCAGTTCGCAACCGACCCCGATCGCCGCGAGACGACCGGCGATCGGTGACCCGGCTCGCTCCAGGCCGCTGAGGAGGTTGGCCGCGGCTCCGGCACTCGCGAGCGAGCTCGATGCGAAGACGAACGGGAGCTCGCGGCGGCCCTCGTGCCAGACCGGCGTGGCCGTGTCGGCGACGAGGACTGCCGTATACGTGGAGATCGACGGTCCGATCACCCCGGCGGCCACCCCGAGAGCTCGCCCGAGCCGAGGCAGCAACCCGAGTTCGCGCAGGATCCAGCTGCCACCTGCAGCCGGCGCGTAGGCACTGAGCAGCCACGAGCCGACGCTCATCGGCGACGTCGGCTTGAACACCCGAAGCATGTTGTAGAAGCGGGCCGGACGCGCCAGGTCGGAGATCAACAGCACCGGGCTCGGCAACAGCCCCACCATCGCCGCGCGGCGTGCGTGCCGGGCGAGTTGCGGGTGACCTGCGAGCTCGGCCGCCGCAGCGAGCACGGATGAGGCCCCGGCGAGGCCGCCGGTGAAGAAGTACCACGCGATCGTGTCGTCCCAGATGTGCGCTCTCACGATCGGCTTGCCGTAGTAGCCGACCGGTGCCTCCGATCGATCAGAGCGTTTCAGAGTCCCGACGGGCGCCGTCATCGTCGCCCTCCGAACACGGTTGCGACGACGGCCCCGACCAGGCCGAGACCGGCGATCGCCGAGGTGGCCCACATCTGGCCGAGGCGCCGCGTCGGGACGATCGGGGCCGGCGGAAGGCCGTAGACCTCGGGCTCGTCGAGGAGCAGGAACACGGCGCCCGACCCGCCGATCCCGTCGTCGGGGTCGTGGCCGTAGAGCCGGGCCCGGTGCTCGCCTCGGTTGCGGAGCTCGCCCATGCGCCGATCCGCTCGTTCGCGCATCTCGTCGAGCGGACCGAACTGGATCGAATCGGTCGGGCAGGCGTGCGCGCAAGCCGGTGTCTGATCGCCCTTCAGGCGGTCGTAGCAGAGCGTGCACTTGGCGGCGTTGCCGCTCGATTCGTCCCGACCGATCACGCCGAACGGGCACGCCGGCACGCAGTACCCGCAGCCGTTGCAGATGTCGGGTTGCACGACGACGGTCCCGAACTCGGTGCGGAACAGCGACCCGGTCGGGCACACATCGAGGCACGCCGCCTCGGTGCAGTGCTTGCACACGTCCGAGCTCATCAACCAGACGAGCGACGCCGCTCCGTCGGGGGCGACGAGTGCCGTCGGGAGGGTCACACCGGCCGGCTCGACCGGGTCGGGAACGGCGACGGTCGGTGTGGGCTTTTCGATGAACGTGACGTGCCGCCAGTTCTGGGCCGTCAACGCCCCGGTGTTGTCGTAGGAGTTCCCGGTCAGCTCACCGACGAGGCTCTCGAGGTCGTTCCACTCCTTGCACGCGACCTCGCACGCCTTGCACCCGATGCACACCGAGGTGTCGGTGAAGAAGCCGACCCGTTCGCCGGTGTGCGACGGGAGGTCGGTGACGAGGCCGTCGCTCATGACGAACCTCCCGCCGACCGGTCGTCACTGGCGACCGTGCCGGCGAGCGCGCCGGCGAGATGGTCGATCACCAACTGTCGGCGAGCGGGACCGGTCGGTCTCCGGCCCGCAACGATGTCGCAGGTCTGGGATTTGGTGTCCTGGATGTGCACGTTGGGGTCGAGGCCGAGGCCGAGCAGATCGTTGGCCGCGTCGCCGGTCACTGCGCCGTGAGCACCCCAGTGGTACGGCACGCCGACGTGGTGCAGGGTGCGGCCGTCGACCGTCATCGCGGTCATCCGCGAGGTCACGATCACCTGCGCCTCGATCGCCGCACGCGACGTGATGATCGTGGCCCATCCCGTGTGTGTGAGCCCGCGTTCGGCTGCGAGCTCCGGGCTGACCTCGCAGAACATGGCCGGCTGGAGCGCATTCAGGCGGCTCACCGAGCGACTCATCCCCCCGGCGGTGTGATGCTCGGTGACCCGGTACGTGGTCAGGATGAACGGATACGCGTCGGAGAAGTCTGGGTTCTGCGGGTTCTCCTTGCGATCGAGCCGTTGGATCGTCGGGTTGGCCTGCTGATCGTGGAGTGGATTGTGGACCGGCGACTCGTCGGGTTCGTAGTGGGTCGGGAGTGGGCCGTCGAGCAGGCCGGTCGGCGCGAACAGCCAGGCACGACCGTCGGACTGCATGATGAACGGGTCGGCCCCGCCGAGTGCGTCCGCACCCGTCGCAGCGTCGGGCGGCGTGTAGTCGGGCCGCTTGTCGACCTCGAAGTCGGGGACGTCCTCGCCGGTCCATGCGCCCGCTGCTTCGTCCCACCAGACATAGCGCTTGCGTTCGGACCACGGCGTTCCGTCCGGCGCTGCCGACGCCCGGTTGTAGAGGATGCGACGGTTCGCCGGCCACGCCCATCCCCACTCGGGCGCGACCCAGGTCTGCTCGGAACCGGGCATGCGACGTCGGGTCTGGTTGACGCCGTTCGCGTAGCAGCCGCAGTAGATCCAGCAACCGCAGGCGGTCGAGCCGTCGTCGGCGAGGTCGGTGTACGTCGACAGGGGTTGACCGTCGGCACCGGTGCCGTTGATCTCGGCGAGCACCGATTCGGGATCGGGGTCGTCGTGGGGCCCGGTGGTCGGGTAGTCCCACGTCAGATCGAGCACCGGCCGATCGCGCGGGTCGGTCGAGCCGGCCAGGCGCTCGCGTACGAGTTGGCCGAGGCGGTGGAAGAACCAGAGGTCGGACCGTGCGTCGCCCGTCGGTTCCACCGCCTGGTCGTGCCACTGGAGCAGGCGCTGGGTCTGGGTGAACGAACCACTCTTCTCGGTGTGCGCGGCGGCCGGCAGGAGGAACACCTCGGTCCCGATGTCCTCGGTCCGTAACTCGCCCGTGTCGATCTCCGGCGCGTCGTACCAGAACGACGCCGATTCGATTTCCTGGAAGTCGCGAACGACGAGCCAGTCCAGTTCGGCCATCGCCATTCGATGCATCCCGGAATTGGTCGAGCCGACCGCGGGATTCTCGCCGAGGACGAAGAAGCCGGTGACGGTGCCGTCGAGCATTCCTTCGATGCTGCGGTACGTGGAGTGGTCGCCGGTCAGGCGCGGCAGGTAGTCGAAGCAGAAGTCGTTCTCGGCGGTCGCGGCGTCACCGAACCACGCTTTGAGGAGGCTCACCGTGTAGGCCTTCATCTCGCCCCAGTAGCCGGTGTCGGCGGCGTCGTGGTCGATGAACTCCTGCAGCGAGCCGGCGGTTCCGGCACTCGGCATCGGGATGTAGCCCGGCAGGATGTTGTACAGCGTCGGAATGTCGGTCGAGCCCTGAATGCTCGCGTGGCCGCGGAGCGCCATCACGCCGCCGCCGGGTCGGCCGATGTTGCCGAGCAGCGCCTGCAGGATCGCGGCCGATCGCACGTTCTGGACGCCGACGGAGTGATGGGTCCACGCAACCGCATAGCAGAACGAGCCGGTCCGTTCACGGCCAGAGTTGGCAGTGATCGCGACGGCGACGCGCTCGAACAGTGCGGGTGAGATGCCGCACGTCCGGGCGACCATCTCGGGGGTGTACCGGGCGAAGTGGCGGCGCAGGATCTGGAAGACCGTGCGATCGTTCTGCAACGACTCGTCGGTGTCGTCGCACCGCCCGCCGTGGTGGCTGCCACCGTGCGCGCCGGCCCGTGAGCTGCCGCCGGCCGTGCGTTGGCCGGCAGACGGCTTGACCGCCTCCTCGCGATAGGCCCACGACGAGATGTCGTACGTCTTCGACGTCTCGTCCCAGCCCGAGAACAAACCGCCGAGCTCCTCCGCATCGACGTAGTCGTCGGCGATGATCGTCGACGCATTCGTGTATGCCGTGACGTAGTCGCGGAAGTCGAGATCGTTCGACATGACGTGGTTGATCAACCCGCCGAGGAACGCGATGTCGGTCCCGGCCCGGATCGGCACGTGGATGTCGGCGACCGCGCTGGTGCGGGTGAACCTGGGGTCGACGTGGATGATGGTGGCCCCGCGCCGCTTGGCCTCCATCACCCACTGGAAACCGACCGGATGGTTCTCGGCCATGTTCGATCCCATGATCGTGATCACGTCACTGTGCTGGAGGTCCTGCAGGAACGACGTGGCGCCTCCCCTCCCGAACGATGTCCCCAGACCGGGGACCGTTGACGAGTGTCAAATTCGGGCCTGATTCTCGATCTGGACGGCCCCCCACGACGTCCACAGCTTCTTCCAGAGATAATTCTCCTCGTTGTCGAGCGTGGCGCCGCCGAGGGAGGCCATGCCCATGGTGCGGTTGACGCGACGGCCGTCGGAGTCGTGCTCCTCCCAGTGATGCGCCCGGTTGGCGACGACCCGGTCCGCGATCATCTCCATCGCCACGTCGAGCTCGAGCGGTTCCCAGTCGGTGCCGTTGGGACGGCGGTACTTGACGTGGGTCAGTCGCGTCGGTGATTGCACCATGGCCTTGGTGGCCGCGCCCTTCGGGCACAGGTGACCGCGTGAGATGGGGGAGTCGGGGTCGCCTTCGATCTGGGTGATCTGCCCGTTCTCGACGAAGATCCGCTGGCCGCAACCCACCGCGCAGAATGGGCAGATCGACTGGACGACACGATCGGCCCGGTCGGTGCGGGGGGTGAGATCGTCCGACCATGCCGACCTCGCCGCGTCACCCCGAGCGCTGCGGTCATCTCCGAACAGTTGGCGCAGCAGCGGGATTCTGGGCCTGGTACCGGAGACTTCGCTCATTGATCCCTCTCGTCGGCTGCCGCCGATGTCGACGTGGTGCGGCGAGCGGACGATCCCGCGACCCGCGACCGTTCAAACGTTCGCGGGCGAACGTCAACGAGTCGGCGGCGTGGGTCCGTCACGTGCGACGGGGTACGTTTGCGTCCATGACGGCTGCGTCCCGAGTTCCCACTGCGGGTCGGGCTCCTGCCCGGTCGACGGGACAGTTCGGCGTCGTCGTGTTCCTCGCATCGGACGTGATGCT
This sequence comes from Ilumatobacteraceae bacterium, assembly GCA_039921745.1. GTDB lineage: Bacteria > Actinomycetota > Acidimicrobiia > Acidimicrobiales > Ilumatobacteraceae > Ilumatobacter. The sequence continues at coordinate 25,462 of JBDSBE010000071.1, forward strand.
GTTCGCACCGTTCTTCGCCGCCTATCTGCTGCTGCGGTCGACGAACAGTCTGTGGCCCGCGTCCGGGGTCGAACTCGACGTTCCACGAGCCGGCGCCGCCACGCTCGTTCTAATCGCCTCGTCGTTCACGCTGCTCGTCGCCGACCGTGCCCATGCGCGCGGCGACGCACTTGCGTTCCGCCGATGGTTGCTGATCACGATCCTGTTCGGACTGGGCTTCCTGGCGAATCAGATCGCCGAGTACGCAACGCTCCCGTTCGCGGCCGACGATCACGTGTACGGGTCGATCTACTGGGCCCTGACCGGGTTGCACGCGGCGCACGTGCTGGCCGGCGTGTCGTGCCTCGGGCTCGTCTTCATCCGCTCGGCCCGCACACGCTCAGCCGACGAGATCACGCCGTGGGTCAACGGTGCGTCGCTGTTCTGGCATCTGGTCGACGTGATCTGGATCGCCGTGTTCCTCCTGATCTGGGTGCTGCAGTGAACCTGCCCAGCGGGTCGACGATCTGGCGGGTGCTGCCGGGGGCGCCGGTCATCGCCGCGCTGGCGTTCGGCGTCGTCACCTTGCTGTCGCCGTCGACGGGTGAGAGCGCCGCGCCGGTGATCGAGACCGGCCGGCAGCTGTTCGCCACGCAATGTGCGAGCTGTCACGCGACCGGCGGCGAAGGCATCGCCGGACGCGGCCCGTCACTGCTCGACGAGGGTGAGGCGGCCACCGACTTCGTGTTGCGCACGGGACGGATGCCGATCGCGGCCCCCGACATCCAGGCCGTCCGCGGGCCGGTGCGCTACACCGAGGGCGAGATCGTGTCGCTCGTGGCGTACGTCGGCTCGATCGGCGACGGCCCGGACATCCCGGTCGTGGACACGGGCGCGGCCGACACCACTCGCGGCGGTGCGCTCTATCGCCTGAACTGTGCGGCGTGTCACGTCGCGTCCGGTGCGGGCGCGCCGATCGGGGCCGGTCGGTACGCCCCCAACCTGCTTGCCGCGACCCCGACCCAGATCGGTGAGGCGATCGTGGTCGGTCCCGGGTCGATGCCGGTGTTCGCGTCGTTCACCGAGGGCGACATCGACGACGTCGCGTCGTACATCGTCGCGCTCGCTGACGCCGACACCGCCGGTGCCCGGAACTTCGGGGGAACCGGGCCGGCCGCAGAAGGTCTCGCAGCATGGCTGCTGGCGCTCGTCCCGCTGATCGCTCTCACGCGCTGGATCGGTGCTCCGAAGGACCGCGTCCGCCCGGCGACCGACGCCGGTGAACCCGCGCACGACGCGAGCCGATCCGAGGTCGACCCGTGACGCCCCGTGGACCGGGCCCCGGCAACGAGCGCGCCTACCGGGCCGCCATCGTCAGCTTCGCAGCAGCAGTGCTCGGCGGCGTCGCTGCCGCGTACGGCTACTGGTCGGATCGAACCGAGTCGTTGCTCGGGATCGGCCTCGCGGTCGCGCTCGTCGGCATCGGAGCCGGGCTCGTGTCGTGGGCGAAGTTCCTCGATCTCGACGAACACGTCGAGCAGCCTCGGGAGCGGCTCCGCACGACCGAGGCGGAGCGCGACGGCTTCCACGAGGTCGTGGTCGAGACCGAGGAGACCCTCGGGCGCCGCCGGGTGCTGACCCTGCTCCTCTCGGGTTCGTTCGCCAGCCTCGTCGTCGGGTTCGTCGGCCCGCTCGGCTCACTCGGCCCGAAACCTCGGGGGGAGCTGGCTCGAACCGGCTGGCGCCCCGGAACCCGCCTCGTCACCTCCGACGGACTGCCCGTCGCAGCCGATGTCGGATCGTTCGACCAGCTCGCCACCGTGTTCCCCGAGGGCCAGGTCGGCCGCGACGACTCGCAGGTGGTGCTGCTGCGCGTCCGACCCGAGTTGTTCACCGAGCGAACGGTGGCCGGAGGTGTGGCCGACGGCTGGGTCGCGTACTCGAAGATCTGCACCCACGCCGGCTGCTCGGTCGGCCTGTTCGGCATCGACGACCGTCTGCCCGAAGTCGTACGCGAACTCGTCTGCCCGTGTCACCAGTCGGCGTTCGACCCGGTCGACGCAGCCCAGCCGCTCGGCGGGCCGGCCCCACGGCCGCTCCCACAACTGCCGATCGAGATCGACGCCGACGGCTTCCTCGTTGCCAGCGATGGTTTCCCCGGCCCGGTCGGGCCGATCACGTGGAGCGAGCGCTGATGGCGCGGCACCGTCGAGGTCTCGTCGAGCGGTACGTCGACGGCGTCACCGGTCGCGTCGGCGGTGGGTCCTGGTTGACGAAGAACCTGCGCAAGGTCTTCCCGACCCACTTTTCGTTCCTGTGGGGCGAACTCGCGCTGTACAGCTTCGTCGTGCTCCTCGCGACCGGCACGTATCTGACGCTGTTCTTCGAAGGGTCGCAGGAAACCGTCACCTACACCGGTTCGTACGAGGAACTCCAGGGCGCACAGGTATCGGCCGCGTTCGATTCGGTGATGCGGATCTCCCACGACGTCAAGGGCGGCCTGCTGATCCGCCAAATGCACCACTGGGCCGCACTCGTGTTCATGGGGGCGATCGCCCTGCACCTCGGGCGGGTGTTCTTCACCGGCGCGTTCCGCCGCCCTCGTGACCTCAACTGGATGATCGGCGTCGGGCTGCTCGTGCTCGCCCTCGCTGCCGGTTTCACCGGCTACTCGCTACCCGACGACCTGCTTTCCGGCACCGGCCTGAGGATCACGAACGCCATCATCCTGGCGATTCCGTTCGTCGGTGAGCGGCTCACCTACCTCGTGTTCGGCGGCGAGTGGCCCGGCACAGACATCATCGGACGGCTGTATCCCGTACACATCCTGATCATCCCGGCTGCGATCGTCGGGCTCCTCGCAGTCCACCTCGCGCTGGTCTGGCACCAGAAGCACACCCAGTTCCCCGGCCCCGGCCGGACCGAGCACAACGTCGTCGGCGAGCGGGTCTGGCCGTCGTTCGCGATGAAGTCGACCGGGCTGCTGTTCCTGGTCGCCGGCGTCATCACCGCAATGGGTGCGATCTTCGAGATCAACGCGATCTGGCTGTACGGCCCGTACGACCCGGCCGCTGCAACCTCGTACTCCCAGCCCGACTGGTACATCGGGTTCCTCGAGGGCTCACTGCGACTGTTCCCACCGTGGGAGACGCGAATCGGCGGGTTCGTCATCAACAACATCATCTACTCCGGGGTGGTGGTACCCGGGTTGATCTTCGGCGGGCTGTTCGCCGTGCCGGCGATCGAACGTCGGCTGACCGGTGACGACGGCGACCACCACCTGCTCGACCGCCCTCGCGACGCTGAGCGCCGAACGGCGATCGGGGTGGCCGCGATCACCGCCGTCACCGTGCTGTTCCTCGGCGGTGCCCAGGATGTCATCGCGACGACACTCGACGTGTCCGTCGGGCACGTCACCAGCTTCCTGCAGTTCTCGTTCCTCCTCGCTCCGCCGATCGCCTGGTTGGTCACCCGCCACGTCTGCCGCTCACTCGCCGTACGGCCGGGCCCCGAGCGAACGGAGCGTCGCGAACCGGTGGTGCGCACCGCCAGCGGGGGATATCGCACCGCAGTCGCAGCCGACCGGGACTGGATGGACGACGGGGGCGCCGCCCCCGGGCACTTCGACGAGACCGTGCACGAGCACGACGTGCGCGGGTCAGCCGTTCGGTCACCGCACGACGCGGACGGGCAAGCCGACGATGCGACCGACCCGGCGCGGACCACGGCATCGGAGGTACGGCCATGACCGCCCGATTCCCGGCGCTGCCGCCTCCGATCACCGAACAGGCCGTCGATGCCGACGGGGTCTGGAGCCTCTACCTGTGGATCGCCTACGGCGTCGCCGCGCTGGTGGCGATCCTCATGGTGTGGGTGATCGTCCGCTATCGCAGGCGAACCGACGACCTCCCGCCGCAGAAGCACTACAACATCCCGGTCGAGGTGCTGTACACGATCCTCCCCCTCCTCGCCGTGGTCGGTCTCTTCGCCGCTTCGTTCTCCACGATCCGGGCGATCGACCGGACCGAGGAGGCGCCCGACCTCGTGGTCGACGTCGTCGCATTCCAGTGGCAGTGGGAGTTCGCCTACCCGGCGTCAGGGGTCAGGGTCGCCGGCACCGACACGACCGAGCCGGTGCTGGTCCTGCCGGCATCGTCGACCGTCCGGTTCGACATGACGTCGCGCGACGTCATCCACTCGTTCTGGTTGACACCGTTCCGATTCAAGCGTGACATCATCCCCGGTCGGCCGGCTTCGTTCAGCGTGAACATCGGCGACGCAGCCGGGTCCTATCCGAACGCGGGGGTCTGCGCCGAGTTCTGCGGCCTCGACCACGCCCTCATGCGGTTCTCGCTGCTGGTGCTCGAACCGGCCGAGTTCGCCGCATGGCTGGCCGAGCAACCGACCGACTCGCCGGTCGTCGTCGAGGAGCCGTCGCCATGACCACCGTCGAACGTTCCGAACGCCTCGGCGACCCCGACGACCGGGGCCTCGTCTCGATCGACCAGTTCCTCGCGACCGATGGCGAACACGAGGCCCGCCTGCCTCGCACACTGGTCGGTTGGCTGACCACGACCGATCACAAAGCGCTCGGCATCGCGTACATCCTCACGTCGATGGTGTTCCTCGCGATCGGAGGTGCGCTGGCCGGGGTGATCCGCGCCGAACTCGCCGAGCCGGGGCTCCAGGTCGTGAGCGCCCAGACCTACAACGGTGTGTTCACCATCCACGGGAGCGTGATGGTGTACCTGTTCGCCGTGCCGTTCGGGTTCGGGCTCGCGAACTACCTCGTCCCCCTCCAGATCGGCGCGCCCGACCTGGCGTTCCCACGGCTCAACGCGTTCTCGTACTGGCTGTACCTGATCGGCGGCGCCGTGATGCTGCTCGGATTCGTCAGCGACGGCGGCGCCGCCGGCTTCGGCTGGTTCGCGTATCCGCCGCTGTCCGGCGCAGCCGGGTCGCCCGGGCTGGGCGCCGATCTGTGGATCGTGTCGATCCTCCTCACCGGCACCTCCGGCACGCTGACGGCGGTCAACGTGATCGCGACGGTGACGATGATGCGCACGCCCGGGATGACGCTGTTCCGGATGCCGATCCTGACCTGGAACCTGTTCATCACCGCGTTCATGGTGCTGCTCGCATTCCCCGTGCTGAGCGGCGCGCTGCTGATGCTCGAAGCCGACCGACAGTTCGGCACCCACTTCTTCGACCCCGGCGCCGGGGGGTCGGCTGTTCTGTGGCAGCACCTGTTCTGGTTCTTCGGGCACCCCGAGGTGTACATCGTCGCGCTCCCGTTCTTCGGCGTGGTCACCGAGATCTTTCCGGTGTTCTCCCGTCGCCCGGTGTTCGGGTACAAGGGTCTCGTGCTGGCGACCCTGGCGATCGGCGCGCTGTCGACGTCGGTCTGGGCGCACCACATGTTCGCGACCGGTGAGGTGGTCTTGCCGTTCTTCGCGCTCACTTCGGCCCTCATCGCGGTGCCCACCGGCGTCAAGGTGTTCAACTGGATCGGCACGATGTGGTCGGGTTCGCTGACCTTCGAGGCACCGATGAAGTTCGCGCTCGGGTTCCTGATCACGTTCGTCGGCGGCGGTGTGACCGGTGTGATGTTGGCGTCGCCGGCGATCGACTTCCACCTCACCGACACGTACTTCGTCGTCGCGCACTTCCACTACGTGATGGGCGGCACCGTGATCTTCGCGATGTTCGCGGCGATCTACTTCTGGTGGCCGAAGGTGACGGGCCGGATGCTCTCCGAGCGGCTCGGCACGATCCACTTCTGGATGCTGATGGTCGGGTTCAACATGACGTTCTTCGTGATGCACCTGCTCGGCCGCAACGGGATGCCGCGACGTGTCGCCGACTACCCGTCGGTCGACGGGATCGAAGGGATGAACCAGATCGCATCGGTGGGGTTCGTCATCCTGGCTGCGTCGTTCATCCCGTTCATGATCAGCGTGGTTCGGTCGCTGCGCTCGCCCGCCACTGCCGGTGCCGACCCGTGGCGCGCGAACTCGCTGGAGTGGGCGACATCGTCGCCGCCGTCCGCCCACAACTTCACCTGGCTTCCACCGATCCGGTCGGAACGCCCGGTGTTCGACCTGCGCTGGATCAACCACGACGGTGTCGGTGCACTGAGTGACAGCGAGGCCTGGAGGGCCCGCCAGGATCATGACGAGCAGTGGCTGCCACTGCATCCGTTCGTCGGCGAGCAGGGTGACGAACCAGTCGAATCGACGGAGACGATCGACGAGAGTGGCTCTCCGACCGGACCGGCATCATGAGACTCGAGGCGATCCTGTGGACCGGCGTCACGGTCTACTTCGTCATCATCGGTCTGATCTACCTCGCGGTCGGCGGTGACACGGCCGGGGTGGTGCTCCTCCTGCTCGGGGCCGGTCTCGGGGGGCTCGTCGCCGGCTGGACCTGGGACTGGGGGCGACGCAACGGAACCCGGGTCGAGGACCGCGCCGAGGTCGACGCGGCCGACCTGGCCGGCCTGGTCGGGGTGTATCCGACGGCGAGCCTCCGGCCGCTCGCCCTCGCCATCGGTGTGTCCGCAATGGTGATCGGCGTGCCGCTCGGGTCGTGGATCAGCATGGTCGGTCTTGCGATCGTCACGTCACAGGTACTCCTGCTGGTGCGTGACACCGACACGCAATGATCGCGCACGGCGGTGTCGTCGCGCACCTGACGTTCGCCGTGGTCGCCGTCGCCGCGACAGCGGCGTACGGGTGGGCGTGGCGCACCGCCCGGAACGTCGGACTCACCCAGTTGGTCGCGTGGGGGCTCGCCACGGTGGCGGTGGTCGTCGCGACGTCGCCGCCCATCGAGCGGCTCGCGGCTGCGACGTTCACCGGCCACATGGTGCAGCACCTCGGGCTGATCGTGCTCGCCGCGCCCCTGTTCGCGGTGGCCCGACCCGTGTCGGTGTTCGCCAACCGCCGCCCGGGTTGGGTCGTGCCAACGTCCGGCGAACGACGATCGGCTCGATCGGTTCGACGGTGGGGGCCGGCCGCCGCTCCCGCCATGTTCCTCGTTGTGCTGTTCGCCACCCACCTCACCGGGATCTACGACCTCGCGCTGCGCAGCCGCTCGGTCCACGACCTCGAACACGCCGCCTACCTCGGATCCGCAGTAGCGCTGTGGGCCGTCGTGCTGGCGCCGAACAGCGCCCACGCAGCTGCGCGCGTCGGCACGGCGTTCGCGGTGATCGCCGGGAGTGCGGCGTTGGGCGCCGTGCTCACGTCGGCCGATCGCCCGCTGATCGCGACGTACGCGACGTTGCTCGGCGACACCGATGCGCTCCGTGACCAGCGGCTGGCGGCGTCGTTGATGTGGGTCGGCGGGATGGCGTCCAGCCTGCCCCTGCTGATGGCCGCGGTGTGGACGTGGGCGTCACGAGAACAGCGCACGGCGGAGCGCGCCGAACAGCTCAGCGATGCCCGCCGCTGACTCCGCACTCGTTCCGGGCAGGGTTTGGAACGCTGGAGTCGTCCGAACCCTGCCCAGAACGAGAGCGGGGGCGTCTCCACAGGGCGAGTTCGAACTGCTCGTCGGTGTGGACGAGGAGCCGGTCGAGGAACGCGACGCCGTCCAACCACGGGACGATGGACGTGCCACTGCGGGGATAGTCGGTCGTGCCGGTGTAGTGGACCGCGAGGAGGTCGCCGCCGGGCTCCAGCCACGCGTCGAGTCCGTCGATCGCCTCCTGTGCCCCCGCATCGGTGAGGTAGTACGCGATCTCTGACCAGACGACGAGATCACCGGTTCCGGCAGGCCAGTACTGCGGCAACGACCCGGTGACCACCTCGACGTTGGCGGCCACAGCGAGTCGCGCCCGTGCCCTGGCGGCGACCTCGTCGAGCAGTTCGGCGGCGATCAGTTCCTCGCACCGATCGGCGAGGAGTTCGGAGAGCGCTCCGTTCGCACAGCCGGGCTCGTAGGCGCGGCGGTACCGGGCTTGCGGTAAGGACGCGATCGTGAGGGCGAACTTGCGCCGCTCGTACCAGCGGTCGTCGAACCCCCACGGATCGTGTCGTTCCGAGTACATCGCCTCGAAGTAGGCCCGATCGTGGTGCAGCGCGCCGGTCATCGGCGTGCATCCGATCGGGCCAACGCGACGAGGTCGTGGTCGGCGTGGAACTGACGGATGTACATCTGCGTGTCGGCGTAGCGCTGAGCGCAGCACGGCTCGATCAACTGACGAGGCCCGAATGCCCGAGCGAACTGGTCCAGAATTCGTGAGCAACTCTCGTGGACGAGATACCGCGTTGCGAGCGCGTCGGCGGCCGTCGATCCACCGGCGTCGCCGTCCATCCGCTCGCCGGATCGTACGAGGACCGCTTCCAGGAGGGCACGCTCGGCGAGCAGCGCGCCATGTCGTGCGAGTCGATGGGGGTCGTCGCCCGGGACGGCGAGGTCGACGAGCCCGGCCGCGCCACCGGCCCAGCACGCAGCAGGACCGACGGCCCCGTGCCAGAACCCGATGCGATCGAGGTACCAGCCGGGCGGGCCGACGGCACGATCCGCGTCACCGCGGTGGTCGTCGAACGTGACGTCGCCCGTCGAGGTGGCCGCCAGCGCCGCGGTTCCCCACCCGCTCGTGAAGGCAATCGTCGCGCCGCCGCCCGTGTCGACGTCGACGTCCATCAGGGTTCTGCGATCCCCGTCGATCACGTCGATCAGGGCACGGTCGACGATGCCCAGGCCCGAGCAGAACCGCTTGCTGCCGCTGATCGATCGGTTGGCGGTGAATGCGGCGTCGTGTGGGCCGACCGACGCCCAGACGCCGTAGATCGCATCGGGGTACGGCTCGAGGCCCGCTTCGTGCAGGATCGCGACGGCATCGACGTGGGCCTCGGCGAGCCGGGCCACCGAGACGTCCTCCGTCCGGGCCAGCGCGAACAGCGCCATCCACCGTTCACCGGTCCGTCCGGCACCCGGATCCGCGAGGTCGAGCCGGCCCGAGCCGATCAGATCGACCAACCGTCCCCGTACATCGGCGGGCGTCATGCGTCGCACCGGGACAGGAACAGCTCGAATGGTCGCGCCGCCACGTCGAGCAGTCGGCGGTCGAGCACCGGCGGCGATGCGACGGAGGCGGTGAGCTGCGACTCGTGCGACTCGATCGCCAGCCATTTGGATCGACGCTCCTCGTCCGTCAGCGCCAGCAGGTACGGCTCGAACTCGGTCGGCCCCGGGGCAGCGGAGTGGTACAGCCCCCAGAACAGGCCGAACGTGATCGACACCCCGAGTGCCGAGGCAGCCGCTTCGGCCGCCCGCCCGACCGCTTCATGGTCGGTGTGATGGTCGCGGACCCAGGGCGCGACGATGTGGCCGATCGAGTACTGCCGGGCGGCGCATTCGATCATGCCGCTCACCGTCGACTCGGCCGCGGCGACCCCACCATCGGCGACGCCGACCCGCCAGATGTCGCCCGAGGGCACGGAGAGATGTTCGAGCGCGCGCCGCTGCTCGTTGCGCCGGATGTACGCCAGGTCGTTCGCCGTGATCTGACCGGGGTACGCCGAACCGCCGTCGGTCACCGCGACCACGACGACCGCGACGTCGTGGCGCCGAAGGTGAGCGATCAATCCTCCGGTCGAGAGACTTTCGTCATCGGGATGCGGAACGGCGACCAGGGTCGGTACGAGCGGTGGTTGCCATGCCCGAGCCGACGCGATGACGTCGGCCCAGCCTGGTGCCAGCCCGTCGATCATGTCATCCTCACGGGCGATCTCTACCCCGGTGTGCGACGGGGTATGCGTTGCTCGTACCGCGGGTCAGGCCGGCGCAGCCGGGGTACCGACCAACGTGTTCGACGACGACGCCACGCAGCCCCTCACCGCCGCGCGCCCACTCGACATCGCCGTGATCGCCGGGGTGAGGTTCGACACGTCAGAGCCGCATGCAGGAGGGCTCGAGCGTCACACCGACGTGCTCGCAACCGCACTGCAGCGGCGTGGACACTCGGTGACGGTGTTCGCGGGCGCGGGCGCCCCCACGAAAACGCCGGGGCGCCGGTACGTCGTCGAGCCGCTCGTCGACGAGCCGATTGCGCTGTCCGACGCCGCGCGCGCGGATGTGTCGATGCCGCCGGACCGGTTCATGATCGAGCATGACGCCTACCTCGACCTCTCGGACCGGCTGAGAGAGCGCACGTTCGACGTCGTCCACAACAACTCGCTGCACTATTTACCCGTGTTGAGCGACGATCGGCACCCGATCGTGCACACGCTGCACACCCCACCGACGCCGTGGCTGGAGAGCGCCCATCGCATCGGGCGTCGCCGTCGCCGCCGTCACTCCCGAACGGTCTCCGTCTCCAACGACAATGCCGCTCGCTGGAACGGCATCGTCGATCGTGTGATCCACAACGGGATCGACGTGGATTCGTGGCAGACCGGTGATGGCGGCGGTGGCTATGCCTTCTGGTCGGGACGTCTGGTCCCCGAGAAGGGAGCCCATCTCGCGATCGAGGCGGCGCGCCGGGCAGGAGTCAAGCTGATCGTCGCCGGGCCTGCCCATGATCGTGCCTACTTCGACGAGTCGATCGCTCCGGCGCTCGGCCCGGACTGCGAATACGTCGGCCACTGCGTCAGCGCCGATGTCGCTCGATATCTGGCGTCGGCCGACGTCGCGGTCGTCAGCCCGTGTTGGGACGAACCGTTCGGGCTGGTCGTCGCAGAGGCACTGGCAAGTGGAACCCCGGTTGCGGCGTTCCGCCGTGGTGCGATCCCGGAGCTGCTCGACGACGAGATCGGCGTGATCGCCGACGCCGGAGACGTCGATGCACTGGCCGATGCGATCCTCGCAGCGAGCCATCTCGATCGCGACGCGTGCCGGCGGGCAGCCCGTCAACGGTTTGCGGCGACGGCGATGGCAGAGCGGTACGAATGCGTCTATCGGGAGCTGCTGGCGAGTTGATGGACGAGCAGATGGCGCGTTGCCCGGTGAGCGACGTGGGGGTCGTCATCCCGGCCCGCGACGAGGAGGCGACGGTCGGATCGGCCGTGCGCGCCGTGGTGGCAGCCTGCGCGAATGTGGCACCGCGCTGCACGATCGTCGTCGTCGACGACGCCAGCGGCGACCGGACGACAGCGGTCGCTCGAGACGCGCTCGGGAGCCACGACGGGCCCGCACACGTGATCTCGGTTCGGGCGGGAACCGCAAGCCGTGCGCGCGCCGCCGGCGCCGACGTCTTCCGCGGGATCGCACGCGGACCGGGTCGGAGCTGGTTGCTGTCGACCGACGCTGATTCGCTGGTTCGTGACGACTGGGTCGTCCGAATCCTCGCACACGCCGGGCAGGGGGCGATCGCCGTCGCCGGGGTGGTCGAGTTGATCGACGACGACGACGGTCGCCGCATCGGTGACGCGTGGTGGCGTGACTACGGCACGACGATCCACGCGGACCGGACCCATCCTCACGTCCACGCCGCGAACCTGGGGGTGCGGTTGGACGTGTACGACGCTGCAGGTGGGTTCGGTGACGTCGAACGGGCCGAAGACATCGACCTGTGGCGACGGATCCGTGACCGTGGCCACGAACCGGTCGCCGACGCCGACCTGATCGTCGCCACGAGCGCCCGCGTCGCCGGGCGGGTCGAGATCGGTTTCGCGGCCGCGCTCCAGCGGCTCTACGGGTGAGTCGCCGCCATCGTCGACGGTCGCAGCGTCACCTCGTCATCGAGTCCGTTTCGCAGCACGGCGAGGACCCGTGCGAGCCTGCGCTGGACCTGGCTCTGGGAGATGCCGATTCGTTCGCCGATCTGGCGCTGCGTGAGTTGGTCGTCGAAGGCAAGACCGATCAGTTCTCGGTCCGCGGCGTCGAGTTGCGCCACTGCATCGCGCACGGCCAGGTCATCGGCCGCTGCTTCTGGTGAACGGTTCGCAGACGCACATTCCACGGCGAGATCGCCTCGCGAGTACCGAGCCGATCGGGCGCGCATCGCCTCGCTGACCTGCTCCGACGACAGGCGACAGTCCGTCGCCACCTCGGACAGTCGCGGCGACCGTCCGCGTTCGACGCTCAACCGGTCGATCGAGTTCTGGACGGCGAGTGCGTGCTCCTGGACGCGACGAGGCACGTGAACACTCCAGGCGTTCTGACGCAGATGTTTCTTGAGTTCGCCGACGATCGTGACCACGGCGTAGCGCTCGAACGCCCCCAGCTCGGGGTCAAATCGTCGAGCGGCCAGGAGGAGTGCGATCTCGGCGACCTGGCGCAGGTCGTCGACGTCGGCGGAGCGTGCGTACCGATGGGCGAGTCGGTTCGCGAGGTCGCGATGCTCGTGGAATCGCTGCATCACATCGGCGGGTTCGGCGGTCGCGAGCGGCCGTCGAGCTGTGCGGGAGGCGTCGGTCGAAAGCATGCCCGTCAGTACCCGAACCGCTGCTCCGCATTCCTCGTGACGCCAGAATCACCCGAAGGGGTCAGTCGTCGCGCACGCGCATCGAGAGGAAGTCGTCGAGCCCGGTGATTCGGAGCAGTTCGATCTGGAATGGTTTGGCCACGACCGTCTCGAACTTCGTCGATCGGCACGAGTCGGCGAGCCGAATCAGCGCGCCGAGCGCAGCCGAGTCGATGATCGTGCACCCGCACAGATCGACCGACACGGCGTGCTGTGTGCCCGCCAGGACGCCGACCCGTTCGTCGAAGCGCGCCACGCAGGCGGCGTCGAAATCACCGCGGACGACGACTGTCGCACCATGGTCGGTGACGGGAGTCACGTTGGCATCGAACTCGTGCTTCATCGCAGCGTCGCCTCGATGCCGAGTCGTACGATGGTGCCCTCGGCGCTCGTCGTCATCGCGAGCGGCACGAGGGCCTCGGCGATCACGAGGCCGGCCCCGAGGTGTCCGGGCTTGGAGACCGACGGCGTCCAGGCGCCGCCGAAGTCACGGATCTCGACGTGTTCGGGCGGTGACCCCTCGATCGTGACGACGATCTCGGCGCGGTCGCTCTGGTCGGCGCGATCACCGTTCGATGCCTCGATCGCGTTGACCATGACCTCGGTGACGGCGAGCAGGAGTCGGCTCTCCGCGTCCTCGGACGGGAACGTGGCGGTGTCGCGAAGACACGCTCGCACCAGCGACAGGTGTGCGAGTCCCGCCGGCATCGTCAGGCGAATCGCCGGAAGCGGCGGGGTCCGAGTCACGTCGCCGGCCGTCCGTCGAACCGATAGACGAGCCTGATCCGCTCGTCGTCAATGACGATCTCGTCGAACGTCGCCCGAGCGACCACCCCCGGACAGAAGGAACTGACCGCGCTGGTGTGACGGGTACCGATCAACAGGTCGAGGCCTGGAAAATCGGGGTCGAGCGAAATGTCGGTGACCTCGCATTCGCCGGCCGTGAGGTCGTCGACGACCTCCGTGGTCGCAGCCTCGAGGGCTTCGGTCGTCGACACATCGGCGTCGACGAGACTGCACTGATGGTGGACGAACGACAGGGTCAGCGCATGGGCGGCACGACGATGTGGTGCGTCCAGTTGGCATCGAATTGCGTGGGTCATCGCGTGGACCTGGCACCGGTCGACCGCACGACGTGCGGGCATCGGTCAGGCACCCGTCGCCCGATCGCGCCTGACCGCCACGATGGTGATGTCGTCGCCGAGACGACCGGTCAACTCCGACATCACCGCGCGGCCAGTGTCGTGCACGGCCACCAGGGGGATCTCGTTCCAGTGGGCCTCGACGATCGCGTCGAGGCGCTCGGCGCCGAGCCGTTCGTCGTCCTCGGTGACGATTCCCGCTGCGCCATCCGAGAGGAAGACCAGGCCCTCGCCCGGCGCGAGCGGGGCGAGTTCGGTGACGACGTACGTCGGCGTTGCACCGACGCCGAGCGGGCGATCGACTGCGATGTCGAGACGGACGACACCGTCTGCGCCGACGCGCCGGATCGGTTCGTGCCCCGCATTCACGACCGCGATGGATCCGTCCGGCCCGATCCGACAGCCGACCGCCGTCACGAACCCGTGCGCCGAGGTCAGGTCGCGGACGGCTCGACTGGCCGAGATTGCCTGCTCGGCGAGCCCGCCGCCCGCCCGTCTGACGTTGCGCATCGCCGACAGCGCAACGCAGCCGGCCGTCGTGGCCTCGAGCCCGTGGCCCATCCCGTCCAGCGAGTACACCCACAATCCGTCGTCGAACGCAAAGTCGAACAGGTCGCCGGCCACGTCGTAGGCCGGCTCGAGCACCGCCGCGACCGACAGGCCGTACGCATGGTCGGCCTGCACCGGCAGCAGCGCCCACTGGAGTTCGGCCGCGACCGACATCGTCTTGCGCCTTCGTCCGCGCTCGATCGGGTCGAAGCGGTTGCGCAGGGTGGTCATCAGTGAGCCCAGCGAGCGTTGATGGAGGACGGGGATTTCCGGCCGATCCGGTAACGCCACCACGAACACCGGCTGGTCCCGCTCCACGATCGGCACCCACCAGGAGCCGTCGTGCTCGCAGACTCGGCGGGCGAGGAGTTCTGCTCGGATCCGACCGGTGAAGGCGACGGGAGGCAGCGTACCGTAGTGGTTCAGCGCATCGAAGGCGTGATCGATTGCATACACCTCCGCGCGCTCACCGAAGGCCCGTCGGAGCGCATGAATCGCGTCGTCCGATGTTGCAGCATCTGCGAGCTCGATCAGGTCCGCACCGCCATCGGTCACGGATGAACTGTACCCCGACCCCCTTGACCTGACCCGGCGCATCAGGGCCGTCGCCGGTGGGTAGTGATGATCCGTGACGTGCATCGGCTACTACGTGCATCACCACGGCCGCGGCCATGAGCACCGGTTCGAGGCGATCGCCCGAGAGCTGGGCACGGACGTGCGACTGGTGCCGATCAGCGAGCGACGGATTCCCGGCGGCCTGCATCTACCGAGCGACGTCCCGGAGGGCCCACCGGTCGATCCGGACAGCCGGGGTCTGCTGCACTGGGCGCCGGTCGATGCGCCGGAGTCGTCTCGTCGTCTCAAGGTGCTGGTCGACTGGCTCGACGCCGAACGTCCGGCCGGCGTGGTCGTCGACGTGTCGATCGAGACACTCCTCGCCTGCCGGCTCGCCGGAGTCCGAACGATCGCCGTCCGCCAGCACGGCGACCGGTCAGATCCGGCGCATCGACTCGGCTACGGGTCGGCATTCCGGTTGCTCGCCCCGTTCCCGGCGGAGTTCGAGACGTCCACCGACCCCGCGGTGTACGGCCGCACCGACTATGCCGGCTTCATCAACCCGTTCGGCGCCACGGGCCGGCGTGGGGGGTGCGCCCGAGTGTCGTCCACATCGCCAGCGGTCACCCCGCACGACGTCGTGGTGCTGTGGGGCCGTGGCGGCGGCCACCTCTCGGGCCGCCGGCTCGACGCGATCGCAGCGGCGATCGACGGCAGGGTGATCTGCGCCGGCACAGACATCTGGTCGGTGGACGATGCGCCGACATCCGGCACCGTGGTGCAGCTCGGATGGGTACCCGATCCGTGGACGCTGCTCGACCGCCGCCCGGTCGTCATCGGCTCGTCGGGCAACAACTGCACGGCGCTCGTCGCGGCGACGGGTTGCCCGTTCGTCGCCGTTCCCCAACCACGGCCGTTCGACGAGCAGGTGCAACTCGCCGAGACGCTCGAGGCGGTCGGCGTGGCGGCGATCGCGCCGGTGGGGGACGATCCGGACGCCTGGCGCGAGGCGATCGAGCAGGCCCGCTGCCGCAGTCGACGTTGGGAACGGTTCGCGTCGGACGTCGACGGCGCAGCGGTCGCGGCGGCGTCGATCCGCCGTCACCTCACATGAGTGCACACCGTCCGGTCGGTGTCGCCGTGGTGACGATCGCCCGAGACCGCCGCGATCACCTTCGTCAGCAGGCGCTGTCGATCGCGAATCAGCAGCGCCGACCCGATCGATATGTCATCGTCGACCTCGGAGGCCCTGACCCCCGGTCGGTGATCCCCGACGGGCTCGATGTCGACGTGGTCACGATCCCGTCCGACACGACCGATCTCCCACTCGCGTTGGCTCGCAACGTCGGGTATGCGCACGCCGACGCCGACGTCACCGTGTTCCTCGACGTCGATTGCATCGCCGATCCCGAACTCACCGGTCAGTACGCCGACCTCGTGTCCGACCATGCCGGGGTGCACGCAGGGCCGGTCGGCTATCTGCCCCATCACGCGCCGAGATCGATCGACCCGACCGTGCTCGCCCGGGTCGCGACCTACCAGACGGGGCGTCCGACGCCGCAGATGAGACTGCATCGCACTGACCGGATCGAGCTGTTCTGGTCACTGTCGTTCGCGGTCGACCGATCGTCGTGGGTTCGGATCGGCGGTTTCGACGAGCGCTACGAGGGTTACGGGGGAGAGGACACCGACTTCGCCCGCCGCGCTGATCGCGCCGACGTACCGATCTGGTTCTCGCCCCGGCCGCAGGCGTTCCATCAGTTCCATCCCGTGAGCTCGCCACCGGTCGAGCATCTCCATGCGATCTGCCGGAACGCAACGACCTTCTACGACACCTGGGGTTCGTGGCCGATGATCGGGTGGCTGTCCGCGTTTGCGGCGAGCGGATCGATCGACTGGGAGCCGTCGGGGAGCTGGTGCAACGTCCGGGTCCCGGTCAGCGCTCCGGCGACTCGCTGACCGACTGCGATCACGTCGAAGTGGGCTCGGTTTCCGGGTCGTCTGCGACGACGCCCCCGAACAGCTCGACGGCGAATGCACGATGGAACTCCTCGAGGCGTTCCCGCTGGGTGTCCGCGTCTCGGAGGCGGGCCTCGAACACGCTGTCGTCGACGGTCGTGAGCGACCCGAGGAGCCGCCACAGCTGCCGCTTCGTCGAAACGGCGGCGATCAGCGCCTCCAGCTCGACGATTCGACTGAGCGGGCTGTACCCGCGCAGTTGTCCGTTCGTCTTCGCGCGCCCGAGCAGTTCCGCCGCACGGGCGGCGAACTGCTTGACCGGATTGTCGCGAACGTCGAGGCGTGCTCGGACGCGCTGGACGAGCCGTCGCTCTTCCTGCAATTGCGGCAGGAACTCCTCGACGAGGTATCGCCCGAGGTCGTTGTCCTGGTTCGAGCCCGCACACCGCTCGGCCAGCGCCTGGCCCCCGGCCGAGCCGGCGCGATGGTCGTTCAGGTAGATCGCGATCAGACGGCCGGCGTCGTCGTCGTCGGTCTGAGTCATCGCGGTCGTCGGGCGCTCGTTCGGGGTGGGCCGGTCGTTCATGCCGTTCGATCCCAGAATCGGAGGTCGCGACAGGCCTCGAGGAGTGCTGCTGCGCTCTTGTTCGTGGCCCCGAGGTCCAGATAGCCGCCGTCTCGCATCGACTCGGTCACACCGGCTGCGTCGAGCAGCACTGAAGCGGACGGGCCGACGCCCACGAACTTGTGGTGGACGTGTGCGTCCGTCACGAAATCGCGAGCCGCCGGTTCACCGGCGAGTTGCTGTGCGCCCTCGTCGGTGAGCACGATCGCGACGGCGTCGAACAGGACGGACGGTCCGCCGGCCACTGCTTCGTCGATGTCGATCGGCGCGCCGTCGCTGTCGTGGATGCCGTCGATCGTCGGGGCGATGAATGCGATCGATGCCTGACTCTGGTCCACGGCACGGCGCAGCGCGCGAACGGTCTTGGCGTCGGCGCCGTCGCAGACGAGCACGCCGAACCGACGCCCGGCGAACGTTCCGGCCGGGTTGCCGAGGATGCTCAGCGCCGGTGAGGCGTCGAGCTCGACGGTCGGTGCCGCAGCGTCGACCCGGTCGGGAATCGAATCCAGACCGAGGCCCGTGGCGACGTCCGTCGCGAGGTCGTCGTCGATGTTGCGGAGTTGGCCGATCATGCGCGCGCGGATCGCCGGCATCTTGACCTTGGACAGTTCGAACACGAGCGAGTCGACGATGTGCTGCTGTTCGAGCGGCTGCTGGCTCATGAAGAACTGACGCGCCTGACTGAAGTGGTCGGCGAACGAGGCCGGGCGAATCCGGCGCGTGTCACCCTCGACCGGCGACTC
Organism: Ilumatobacteraceae bacterium; assembly: GCA_039921745.1. Classification (GTDB taxonomy): domain Bacteria; phylum Actinomycetota; class Acidimicrobiia; order Acidimicrobiales; family Ilumatobacteraceae; genus Ilumatobacter. Next base: position 43,429 of record JBDSBE010000071.1, read on the forward strand.
GTGGGACCGGTAGCCGCGCTCGGGATCCTCGCGGGGCCCACCGTCGGACCACGAGTTCGGTTCGTAGTTCACTCGCCCGGGAGGCGGTGGCGTCACTGCCATGTGGCCGTCACGCTGGAAGTGGGCGACCGGGCACCGCGGCGCGTTGACCGGGATCTGCGTGAAGTTCGGTGAGCCGAGCCGCTTCAACTGGGTGTCGAGGTACGAGAAGTTGCGGCCCTGGAGCAGAGGATCGTTCGTGAAGTCGACGCCACGCACGACGTTCTGCGTGCAGAACGCCACCTGCTCGGTCTCGGCGAAGAAGTTGTCGACGTTCTGCTCGAGGACCATTCGGCCGATCCGCCGCACGGGGATCAGTTCCTCTGGAATCAACTTGGTCGCGTCGAGAATGTCGAATTCGAACGAGTCGGCGAACTCGTCATCGAAGAGTTGGACGCACAGCTCCCATTCGGCCGGGTGCCCCTGGTCGATCGTGTTCCACATGTCCCGACGGTGGAAGTCGGGATCGGCGCCGTTGATCTTGACCGCCTCGTCCCACATCACCGATTGCATGCCGAGAATCGGCTTCCAGTGGAATTTCACGTAGGTGCTCGCACCGTCGTCGTCGACGAATCGGAAGGTGTGGACGCCGAAACCCTCCATGAAACGCAGCGATCGTGGAATCGCCCGGTCGGACATGATCCACATCACCATGTGCATCGATTCCGGCATCAGGGAGATGAAGTCCCAGAAGTTGTCGTGCGCGGTCTGCGCCTGCGGGAAACCACGATCGGGTTCCGCCTTCGCCGCGTGGACGAGGTCGGGAAACTTCATGGCGTCCTGGATGAAGAAGACCGGAATGTTGTTACCGACGAGATCCCAGTTGCCCTCCTGCGTGTAGAACTTGACGGCGAATCCACGCACGTCCCGGGCGAGGTCGGGCGAACCGGCGCTGCCGGCAACGGTGGAGAAGCGAGCGAAGACTTCCGTGCGCTCTCCGGCGCGTTGGAACAGGTCAGCGCTCGTGATGTCGGCGAGCGACTCGTAATTCTCGAAGTAGCCCTTGACCCCGTAGCCGCGGGCGTGGACGACTCGCTCCGGGATCCGCTCGTGATCGAAGTGGAAGATCTTCTCGCGCATCACAAAGTCTTCGAGCAGCTGTGGCCCGCGATCGCCGGCGGTCAGCGTGTTCTGGTCGTCGGCGATGATCACGCCCTGCTGCGTCGTCAACGGCGTTCCGTTCGCCTGCACACGCTGGTGGGTCTCCCCTCCGGCCGGACGTTCGTCATCGAGCGCACCCTCTCGAATGCTCTGCGCCGGCTTCGCAGCCGATTGCTTCGCCGATTTACTCGCTGACTTCTGGGCTGACTTCTGGGCTGACTTCTGGGCTGATTGTTTGGCCGGTTGGGGTGGTGTCTTCGACGACTGCTTCGTGCGGGGCTTGCGTGATTGCGACGGCTGCTTGGACATGATGCTCCACCTCGGTGTTGTGCAATGGGACGAATCGGCGGAGGAACTACCCACACCATCAGCGCCTGACCCGCCCATCTTTTGTTCTGGGCAGGGTTTGGACGGCCAGAACAATCCAAACCCTGCCCAGAACGAGAGTTGGGGGGTGGGCGATGCATCGTTTTGGGTTCGGAGGGGTATCCGATCGGCATGACCAATGACAATGCATCCATCTCCGACAGCGACATCACGTCAGGCCCCACCGAGGACGACGAGAACAAGGACGCCCCGGGCGAGCACTCCCAGGACACGGGTGACGAGCCGACCGAGGACGACGACAACAAGGACGCCACGGGCGAGCACTCCCAGGACACCGGCGACGAGTCCTGAACTCATCGTCGACGACGCAATGACGCCCGAAGCGCCACCGGCCGAACCCGCCGGTGGTGCTTTGTCGCGCTGCGTCGGTGACGTAGAGGAATTCGAAACGGAGTGCTGGGGTCGCCGACCGCTCGTCCGGTCGAGCGGAGCATTCGACGACATCTGGAGCGTCGCAGCACTCGACGACATGCTCGCCGGCGGCGTCCGCCGCCCGCTCATCCGATTGGTGCAGCGGGGCGACCCGATTCCCGGTGAGCGATACACCAGCCGGGTCCGCCTCGGAGGCTCCGACTTCCGTGATGTGATCGACCCCGGGAAAGTCGCCGACATGTTCCGAGGTGGTGCGACGATCGTCGCCCAGTCGCTGCATCGGACGCACCCGTCGGTCCGTCGCTTCGCGGAACAGCTTGCGGACGAGATCTCACATCCGATCCAGGCGAACTCCTACCTGACCCCCGCCGACTCCGTCGGCCTCGCTCGGCACACCGACAACCACGATGTGTTCGTCCTCCAGGTCGAAGGATCGAAGTCGTGGTCGATCGCCGGGCTCGGTGATGTCGAACTCCGGCCCGGCGACACCGTCTACATCCCGGCCGGGACCGAACACTCCGCGGCGTCGACGGTCGAACCGTCGCTGCACCTCACGATCGGCGTGCTCCGCGTGACCTATCGGGCCGTCATCGAGCGATTCATGCAGTCCGGGCCGCCGGTGCTCGACGACCCGCTTCCGCTTCGATACCGGTCGGCGTCCGCCGACCTCCCCATGTCGATCGGCGCCGTCCTCTCCGAGGTCGCCACCCATCTCCGGTCAGCCGACCCGGCCGAGATCGCGAACGCCGAGACGGCGCGTCCTGCCGGCAGGCCGCCGCGCGCAGGAGCGCTCCGGGCAGCCGTCGAGACGTCAGCGATTCGAGCCGAGACGGCGCTGGTCGCGACTGACGACCGCTGGGCGTTCGCCGAACTGGCTGGCGAGCGTGTCGAGATCAGTGCGGGCGACTGCCGCCTGAGTGCTCCGACGTCGTGCCGCCGCGCGTTCGAACAACTCGATCGCGAGCGCCGCTGCACCGTGGGGGACCTCGACGGCCTCGACACCGACAGTCAGGTGATCCTGGCCCGCCGCCTCGTTACAGCCGGCTTCTGTCACGTCGATCGCTGACGTCGGTCTCTGGCGCCGACCGCTGGCGCAGCCAGCGACCGAGTTCCAGGTCCCGTTCGTCGGTGTCGGCGGTGCGCCCGGTTCCGGGGCCGAACAGGACAGGATCGCCAATGCCACGCCGGCCATTGCGAAGCCGACCCACCTCGCCGCGATTCAGACCTCGACGAACGCGTCTTGCGCAGAACGTCGTTTCCCGAGCGAGCGGCCGACCTGAGAGGATGCATCGCGTGACGCTCCCACTCGACGACATCACGGTGATCGAGGTCGACAGTTGGATGGCGGCCCCGAGCGCCGCGGCGATCCTCGCCGATCTCGGCGCCGACGTCGTCAAGATCGAGCCGCTGACCGGAGACCCGGTGCGCGGATCGAGCCGACCGGCGAAGATCGACGGGCCTCTGCGGGGATACGACTTCGGATTCGATGTCGACAACCGGGGCAAACGCTCGATCGCCGTCGACCTCGGATCGACAGCGGGTCGAGTGGTGGTGCACCGGCTGTGCGCGACGGCCGACGTGTTCGTGTGCAATCTGCTCCAACGCCGCCAGGACCGATTCGGCCTGTCGCCGGAGCAGCTCTGGGAGACGAACCCCACGCTCGTGCACGCCACGCTCACCGGCTACGGCACCGACGGACCCGAGGCTTCGCGGCCGGGCTACGACGTCACCGCGTTCTTCGGCCGCTCCGGATTGTACGACTCGATGCGCGACGGTCCTGCCGGGGAGGTCGCGATGGCGCGGCCGGCCCAAGGTGACCATGCGGCAGGATTGGCCCTGGTCAGCGGCATTCTGGCGGCGCTGCGTCTGACGGAACGGACTGGCCGGGGGCAGGCGATCGAGACGTCGCTCTACGAGACCGCGGTGTGGACGCTCGCCAACGACTTCGGAGTCACGGCAGTCGATCAGGCGCCGGTGCGGCGGCGGTCGCGTCACGAACAGATCGTGCCGACGGCCAACCGCTATCCGTGTGGCGACGGAAACTGGGTCGTGTTCAACATGCCCGAGACGGCGGCATGGCCACGGTTCTGTTCGGCGTTGGGCCTCGAGCATCTGCTCGACGACGACCGTCTGCAGGACATCAAGGGCCGGTTCGACCACATGGCAGAGATCGTCGACGTGATCGACATGGCGTTGAGCGTTCGAAGCCGCGACGAATGGGGACCCGTTTTCGACGAGCGCGGCCTGATCTGGGGGCCGGTGCTGGGCCTCCACGAGGTCACCAAGGACGCCCAGGCCGAGGCGATCGGTCTCTTCCCGACGATCACCCATCCGCAGCTCGGTGCATACCGCACGGTGCGCGCCCCGATGCGGATCCGGGATGTCGACACCGCACCTCGCCGGTCGGCGCCCGGTGTCGGTGAGCACACCCTCGCGATTCTCGCGGAAGCCGGCTTCGACGACGACGAGATCGGTCGGATGGTCGACGGTGGCGACGTCGGCACGCACGACGCCTGACCGTCATCGGCGATCTGACACAGGGCAGGCGTATGCCGACGAGCGTGTGCACGCACCGCCGAGAACTTCTTGATGCGACTGCACGCCCCGATCCTCACCGATCGAGTGCTGCACGCCGACTGGTGAAAGAGGAGTCGTAGCGACGATCAGCATCGGCGTCTCGCTCGACCCGGCGATACCGCGCTTCGTGGAATTCGCACGTGAGGCTCAGCGGATCGGCCCGGCCGCACGATCACCGTCACGGTCGGCGTCTGCAGTGGCGACTGCAACCAGGTCGGTCAGCAGACGACCGCCGGTACATTCTCCTACCTTCCGGCGACCACGATCACCGACGCGGCCGGCAACACCAGCACCGTCGTCCGGACCGTCTCGATCCGGCTCTTCTGACCACCGCCACACACGTGTGGCGGTCACCCGAGGTGCAGCGGCGCGGACCCTGGTGATTCACATAGCGACCGCTCTGCGCCAGATGCGCCCGATCGGCGCTGAGCGATACTCTGGCGGAGCTGGGCGACCGTCTTCGTCGACCGTCCGCAGATCGGAGCTGTGATGAATCCCGACATCGACGCCTACATCCGACGGACCGACAAGTGGCCCGACGAAGTCGCCGCACTGCGTTCGGTCCTGCTCGCCTGCGGCTTGACCGAGGAGATCAAGTGGAACAAGCCGTGCTACTCCCACGAGGGCCGGAACATCGCGATCATGCAGGAGATGAACGACTTTCTGGCCCTGATGTTCTTCAAAGGTGCGCTGTTGAAGGACCCCGAGTCGGTCCTCGTGGATCAGGGCCCGAACTCCCGATCAGCCCGTCGGCTCGAGTTCACCTCGGTCGCCGACGTTGCGGCACGGGCAAAAACGGTGGGTGCGTACGTCGCCGAGGCGATCGAGGTCGAGGACGCCGGCCTGGAGGTCGGTCCTCCACCCGAGCTGGTCCTCGCGGACGAACTCCGGCAACGCCTCGACGGCGACCCTGCGATGCAGGCCGCGTTCGAGGCCCTGACCCCAGGCCGTCAGCGGGAGTACAACCTGTACATCTCAGGTGCGAAGCAATCGGCGACCCGTGAGTCGCGGATCGACACGTACGCGGACAAGATCTTGGAGGGCAAGGGATTCCGCGACCGGTGATCGACTCGGTTGACTGGCGAGATGACACAGGTTGCGGTGGGAGATGACGGTGACCAGCTCACGGTCGAGAGAACGAGGAGACCGGTCGGTTCGAGCTATCCCGGTCGGGCGAGCTGGTCGGATTCGCGTCGTTCCGACAGCGCTGCGTGATCGGCCCGAATTCCGGGATCTGTTGCAGTCGTCGCCGCGACCGATGGGTTGAAATAGATGTTAGGTGTGCCTAACATCCTCTCCGATGCGCACCCCCCTCGCTTCGCCGACGCTGTCGAGCGCGCTGCTCGACGCTCGACAGACGGGCACGGCGACCGCACTCGTCGATCGCCAAGGGCAGCTGTCCTACGACGCACTCCGCGCCCGGGTCGAGCGTCGAGCCGCTGAACTCGACCTCGACGCCCGCTCGATCGTCGTGCTCTCCGGGGAGCCGTCGATCGAGTACGTCGTCACCTATCTCGCACTCGTCCAGAGTGGCCACGTCCCACTCCTCGCCAACGACCACGTCGATGGGCTGGCACGAGCGTGGCAGGCGGCCATCGTCCGGGTCGTCGGCGACGATCTGGACACGACATGGACGCAGCGCAGCCACCACGACGTCCACCGGGACGTCCACCCGGACCTGGCGCTCCTCCTGAGCACCTCGGGTTCGACCGGATGCCCCAAGCTCGTCCGGCTGTCCCACCGGAACCTGATCGCGAACGCAAGTGCGATCGCCGACTCGCTCGCGCTCGACGAGCACGATCGTGCGATCACGTCACTGCCGCTTCACTACTGCTACGGCCTGTCGGTGCTGCACTCCCACCTGGCGGTGGGCGCCACCGTGGTGTTGACGGGGGCGTCGATCGTCGACCCGTGTTTCCGGGAGCTCGCGCACGCCAACGACATCACGACGATCGCCGGCGTTCCCCACACGTTCGACCTCCTCGACCGCGCCGGCCCCGAGCGGATCAGGACGCCGTCCCTGCGTCTCCTGACGCAGGCCGGAGGCAGGTTGGCCCCCGAGTCCGTGACCCGGTGGGTACGGCGGGCACATTCGTGGGACGCCGATTTCGTGGTGATGTACGGCCAGACCGAGGCGACGGCGCGCATGGCGTGCCTGCCGTCGCACCTCATCGCCCGGTACCCGGGCGCGATCGGAGCACCCATCGGTGGAGGGACGTTCGAACTGCGCCCCGTCGACGATCAACCCGACGGGGTCGGCGAGCTGATCTACCGCGGCGACAACGTGATGATGGGCTACGCGGTCGACTCGGCCGACCTGGCGCTGGGCCACGTCGTCGACGAACTCGCGACCGGCGATCTCGCCCGCGTGCACGCGGTCGACGAGGTGTACGAGATCGTCGGGCGCCGGTCACGATTCGTGAAGCCGTTCGGCGTCCGGATCGACCTCGACCGGATCGAAGGCGAAATGCGGCGCGTCACCGGGATCGCCGACATCGCCGTGGCCGGTGACGACGAACGGCTCGTGGTGCTCGCACCGGAATCCGGGGTCGATGTCGTCGCCCGGCACCTCGCGCCGATGTGTGGTCTGCCGGCTTCGCGCCTGTCGGTCGGCGCGGCGACGGCCCTCCCGCGTACGACGGCCGGCAAGATCGACTACGCGGCGGTGATGCAGTCGGTGACGGACCGACCCGGCGACGCCCGCCACGATGGCAGCCGGCTTGATCTGGGGTCCGACGGTCAGGTGGCGCGGGCATTCTCGGCGGTGCTCGGTGATCGTGCGGTGGCACCGACCGACACGTTCGTCACGTTGGGCGGAGACTCGCTGAGCTACGTCGAGTGTTCGATCCGGCTGGAAGCCTCGCTCGGCACCCTCCCGCCCGACTGGCACCTGACACCGGTCGCCGAGCTCGATTCGTTCGCCCGGCCCAGCCGCCACGGCCGCATTGCCCACGTCGGCCGGATCGACACGACGATTCTCCTCCGGGCGGTCGGGATCTGCCTCGTCGTCGCCACCCACATGCATCTGTGGCACATGCCCGGCGGCGCCCACATCATGCTCGCGGTTGCCGGATACAACCTGGCGCGGTTCCTGGGGCCGATCGAGTCGCCGCGTGAGCGCATGGCCGCCGGGTTGCGCACCGCAGCACGGGCCGCGGTGCCGACGATGATCTGGGTCGGCGTTGGCATCGTCGCCACCGGGGCCTACGGACTCGGCACGTTGCTGCTCGTCAACAACTACATCGGCCCGCGCTCGCACGACGGCGATCACTGGCACTTCTGGTTCATCGAGGTGTTCGTGCATCTCGTCGTGCTCTCGACGCTGCTGCTGGCGATTCCTGGTGTCCGTCGCGTCGAGCGGCGGTTCACGTACCTCGCCCCGCTGGGTCTGCTGTTCGCAACGCTGCTGCTGCGGATGGAGTGGGCGCAAGACGGCGACTGGTACAACCTGCGGTTCCGGACCCACGGAGTGGCGTGGTTCTTCGTACTCGGTTGGTTGATCCGGCAGTCGCGAACATGGTGGCAGCAGGCTGCGACGACCGTGGTGTGCCTTGCCGTCGTGCCCGGGTTCTTCCGGATCGATCGCCGCGACTGGCTGATCGCCGTTGCGCTGATCGGGCTGATCTGGCTTCATCATGTCCCGATCCCGAAGCGACTGATCCGCCTCGCCGGCCTGCTGGCGGCATCCAGCATGTGGATCTACATCACCCACTTCACGTTCTGGCCACTGTTCGACAGCGCGCTGATCCGAGAGGTCGCCTACGTGGTGACGATCGCGGCCGGGGTGGGGACGTGGTTAGTTTCGGAGCACTTGTTAGGCTTGCTGAACACGTGGCGACAAGGTCGCCTTCACGCCCACCGCCTTCACGCCCACCGCCTTCAATCCCGACCGATCGTACCGAACCCCTCGGAGCAAGATCATGACCACATCACCCCGCCGATCTGCGGTTCGCGTGCTCGCGGTCGCGATCGGACTCGCAACCGCCACCAGCGCGTGCGCTGGTGGCGGCGACAGTCTGCGGGTGTACAGCGGCCGGCATTACGGCATCGAGACCGCGTTCGATCAGTTCTCGGACGACACCGGGATCAAGGTCGAGTTCCTCACGGGCAACGACAGCGAACTCCGCGAGAAAATCGCAGCAGAAGGAGCCGACACCGAGGCTGACGCCTACATCACCGTCGATGCCGGCAACCTGGCGGCGGCAGCCGAGCAGGGCCTGTTCCAGCCGCTCGACTCACCGGTGCTCGACGGGGCAATCCCGCCGGAGCTGAGCGATCCCGACCATCTCTGGTACGGGCTGACGCTGCGGGCGCGCACGATCGTCTACAACACGGACCGGATGGACGTCGCCGACGTCCCGACCCACTACGCCGACCTCGCCGACCCGGAGTGGAAGGGACGGGTCTGCATGCGTGACTCGTCGAACGTGTATCAGCAGTCGCTGGTCGCGAGCCTGATCGCCGAGGACGGCGACGCCGAGGCGCTGCGGATCGTGACGGGCTGGGCGAACAATGCGGAGATCCTGAACAACGACGTGATCATCCTCGAGTCGATCGCGGACGGGCTCTGCGACGTCGGCATCGTGAACCACTACTACCTCGGTCGCAAGCTCGAGGAAGATCCTTCCTTCCCGGTCGGCCTCGTCTGGGCCGAACAGGACGGCCGTGGCGTCCACGTCAACATCTCCGGCGGTGGCATCACCAAATACTCGAAGCACCCCGAGCAGGCCCGTCAGTTCCTCGAGTGGCTCGCCACCGACGGGCAGGGCATCCTGGTCGACGCCAATCACGAGTACCCGGCCAACCCGAGCGTTCCACCCGAACCGCTGATTGCGGAGGAGTTCGGCACCGACTTCACACGCGACCCACTGCAAGCGTCTGTGTTCGGGGCGCTCAACGGTGACGCCGTCCGGCTGATGGACGAAGCCGGCTACCGCTGAGCCGGTCAGGACCATCGTGACCAGCACCTCGTGGCGACCCTCATCGACATGGGGTTGGTCGGCGTCGGCCATCGTCGCCGCGACCCTCGTCGTGGTGCCGGTCGGCATGCTGGCGACCAGCGTGCTCAGCCCGAGCCGTGACGTCTGGGCGCAACAGTGGAGCACCCGCCTGCCGGGCGAACTCGTGACGACCGCCGTGCTGCTGGTCGGCGTCGCGGTCGGCTCGATCGTGCTCGGCGCCGGCCTGGCCTGGCTGGTGAGCGCCTACCGATTCCCGGGTTCGGGCACGTTCGGGTGGATGCTCATCTTGCCGTTCGCGATGCCGAGCTACATCCTCGGCTTCCTCACGCTCTCCACGCTCGGACGGACCGGGCCGGTCCAAGACGCCTGGCGTTCGGCCTTCGGGCAGGACGCATGGTTTCCGGCCGTCGAGTCGCTCGGTGGCGCGATCGTCGCCTTCACACTGGTGCTCTATCCGTACGTGTACCTGCTCACGCGGGCGGCGCTCCGCGATCAGGCGGCCGGCGCATACCAGGCGGCTCGGACGCTCGGGGCCGGGCCGTCGGAGGCGGCGCGACGGGTCGTGCTCCCGCTCGTTCGGCCGGCAATCGCAGCCGGGGGCGCGGTCGTGATGATGGAGACCCTGACGGACTTCGCGACGGTGCAGTACTTCGGTGTCGACACGGTGTCGGTCGGGGTGTTCCGGATCTGGCGTGGCACCTACGACCGCGACGCCGCGAGCGAGATCGCGACACTGGTGCTGGCGTTTGCGCTCATGGCGATCGGGATGGAGCGCGTCGCACGGGGGCGCGCGAAGTTCGGACAGTCGGGCGGAGCCGCATCGGGTCTCGACCGGCGCGTCCTGACGGGGTGGCGAGCGGTGCTGGCGACATCGACGTGCGCAGGCATCGTGCTCGGTGCGTTCGTGGGGCCGGTCATCCAACTGTCGGTGTGGGCGATTCGGGAGCAGACCGGAAATCGTGGGACACCGCTCCTCGATCAGTATCCCGGGTACCTGTGGCACAGCGTGCAACTCGTGGTGGTGACGGTCGTGATCTGCACGTTGGTTGCATTCGTCGTCGCCAACGCACGACGGTTCGGTGGTCGTCGGACGACGCAGCTGGCGAGCCGGGCGATCGCAGTCGGCTACGCGGTGCCGGGGCCAGTCGTCGGGATCGGTGTGCTGCTGGCGACGGTGGCCGTCGATCGGGCGCTCGGCCGGATCGGGCTCGGCCTGCCGGGATTCGTGGCGACCGGATCGTTGCTCGTGCTGGTCTACGCGTATACGGTCCGCTTCCTGGCCCCAGGACTCAGCGCTGTCGAATCGGGCGTCGGCCAGGTTCCCGAAGAGATGACGGCGTCGGCGCGCACGCTCGGCGCACCCCCGATCGAGACAGCACGACGCGTCCACGTGCCGCTCGCTCGCGCATCACTGTTCACCGCAGCGGTCCTCGTCGGCGTGGATGCCTTGAAGGAACTTCCGATCGTGCTCCTGCTCCGACCGTTCGGTTTCGACACCCTGCCAGTCTGGGTGTACAACCTTGCGTCCGAATCGAGGTACGAGCAGGCTGCCCTGCCCGCGCTGTCGATCATCGTCGTCGCGCTGCTGCCCGTGTATCTGCTGTCGCGCCGCCTGGAAGGGTCGCCGCGATGAGTGCGTTGGTGCTGGACGGTGTGAGCAAGAGGTTCGACGACGTCGTCGCCGTCGACGACGTGTCACTGCAGTTGGGGGAACACGAATTGCTCGCGCTCGTCGGGCCCAGCGGGTGTGGCAAGTCGACCCTGCTCCGGATGATCGCAGGCCTCCAGCCTCCCGAGTCGGGGACGATCGAGCTCGGCGGGCAGACGGTCGACGGCCACGGGGTGGCCGTCGCGCCCGAGCGGCGCGGCGTCGGCCTCGTGTTCCAGGAACATGCACTGTTCCCACACCTCACCGTCGACGACAACGTCGGGTTCGGAGTGCGCGACGGCGATCGCGGCGGTCGGGTCGCCGAGATGCTCGAGCTCGTCGGTCTGCGCGGGTATGGGCGCCGGTACCCCCACGAGTTGTCGGGCGGTGAACGTCAACGTGTCGCGCTCGCCCGGGCACTCGCCCCACGCCCGACGCTGCTGCTCCTCGACGAGCCGTTCGCAAGTCTCGATCCGAACCTGCGGGCGCGGGTTCGTGACGACGTGGCCTCGATCCTTCGCACGACCCGCACGCCCGCAGTGTTCGTCACGCACGATCAGAACGAGTCGCTCGCGATCGGTGATCGGGTCGCCGTCATGCAGGCTGGCCGCATCGCCCAGATCGACACACCCGAGCGCGTGTTCCACGCTCCGACGAGCCGGTTCGTCGCCGCCTTCATGGGCGAGGCGAGCTTTCTCATCGCCGGTACCGAACCCCCTGCGCTGACCGGCGACGACCTCCCCGCAGGAACCACGGTGATGGTGAGGCCCGACGACGTCACGTTCGAGCCCACCGACGCCGGTGACGCCCTGATCCGATCGGCGGAGTTCAGAGGGTCGGCCTGGTGCTACACCCTCCAGCTGGATTCGGGTGGTGAGCTACGCTCGACTCGCTCGCACCTCGAACGAATCGCCGTCGGCACACGAGTCGCCCCGCGCCTGCGGCCCGGTCATCGCCCCGTTCCGATCCCGATTTCGTCCTAACCCCTTCATCGATCGTCGTCGCCGAACGCCCATGGTCCACTGGGCGATCGCAGCGCGTCAGCGACGGAGCAGGCCGAATCAGTCAGCGGGCGAGGCCTTCGTCCAGACGGACTGCGGCGCTGATGAGCGCGAGGTGGGTGAACGCCTGGGGGAAGTTTCCGAGCAAGCGGCCGTCTGGTCCGATCTCCTCGCTGAACAGGCCCGTCGGGGTGGCGTACGACAGCAACCGATCGAACAGATCGCGGGCTTCGTCGGTGCGCCCGGCCATGGCGAGCGCCTCGACGTACCAGAACGAGCAGATCGTGAACGAGCCCTCCTGGCCCTCGAGTCCGTCCTCGCTCACACTGACGTCGTAGCGGTCGACGAGCGGCCCACGGGCGAGCCGGTCGCCGATCGCGTCGAGCGTGCGAAGCCACATCGGATCGGTCGGGGAGATCACCTTGACGAGCGGGGCGAGCAGGATCGACGAGTCGAGCGTGTCCCCGTCGAGGATCTGCGTGAACACGCCGTCGTTGCACCCACGTTCCATCAGGGTGCGATGCATCTCGTCGCGGGCGCCCTGCCACCGATCGACGTCGGCGGGCCGGCCGCGTCGGCGCGCCATCCGCATCGCCCGTTCGACGGCGACCCAGCACAGCATGAGCGAGCTGGTGTAGCGCTGCGGGCCGCTGCGCGCCTCCCACATCCCGTCATCGGGGTGCTCCCAGTGCTCGATCACCCAGTCGACGATCGTGCAGATGTGGTTCCAGGTGTCGATCGAGACGCCGTCGCTCTTCTTGTCGGCGATGTAGAGGGAGTCGATCAACTCGCCGTAGATGTCGAGCTGCATCTGGCGGCTCGCGGCGTTCCCGACGCGAACGGGCGAACTGTCGGCGTAGCCGCTCCAGTGGTCGAGGATGATCTCGTCGATGTCGTCGTTGCCGTCCAGGTCGTAGAGCGGCGACAGCGGGGGATTGGTGCTGTCTGCATCGGCGCATCTCGCCGCCGACGCCTCGAGTCGCTTCGTGAGCCAGCCCACGAATGCCGAAGCCTCCTCGGCGTACCCGAGTTCCAGTAGGGCGTACAGCGTGAACGCCGCGTCCCGAATCCAGACGAACCGGTAGTCCCAGTTCCGCTCACCGCCCAGCACTTCGGGCACGCTGGTCGTGCCGGCTGCGATGAGACCTCCGGTGTCGGCGTGGGTCAGGAGCTTGAGGGTCAGCGCGGATCGCTCGACGGCTTCGCGCCAGCGCCCGCGGTAGGTCGATCTGGCGGTCCACTCGTGCCAGTAAGCGACCGTTGTCGTGACCGCCCGATCGACGTCGTCGGCGTCGACCGCTGCGGCCCCCAGCGCGAACCACGCCGACTCGCCCTCGTCGAGGTCGAACTCGGCTGTGATCGTGGCGTTGTCGGCCGTCATGGGGACCGACGTCGCAAGGTGCAGCGGGTCGGGGTCGCCGATGTCGATCGTGATCGTTCCGGACGGACCACCGCCGACGTCGACCACCGCATCACGACGGCCGTAGTCGGGCCGAACGGTCATGACGCTGCGCATCGAGACCGACCCGCGTCGGCATCTGGCGCGTCGGACGAGGGTCCGTACGCCATTGCCGACGGCCATCAGATCCTCGATCTCGACGACGCCGGAGTCGGTGTGCAGACGGGTGACGATCACGTTGGTAGCCGACAGGTAGACCTGTCGGCGGGCCCCGACCGTCGCCGTCGGGGCGATCGTCCAGTGCCCGCCGTCGTCGTCGAGGAGTCGCCCGAACAGCGACGGCGAGTCGAACCGTGGCCAACAGAACCACTCCACTGACCCGGCGTCACTGACGAGCGCGAGCGTTCCCATGTCGCCGATCACGGCGAATCGCTCCAGTTCGACCCTCACGTCGGGCCGTCGGAACCGGGTGTGTATGTGTCGAGCGCGAGATCGGCGGTGAGGAGCGGTTCGAGAATTCGCCACGCAGCGATGATTCCGTCGATCTGGGCGAAGTGATGGTCGTCGCCACTCATCGCATTGTCGAACATGACGGCGTAATCGCCGAGTGATCCGTGATCGACCGGCCCGCACGCGAACACGGTCGTCGGGCGGTGACCGTGGGACTCGGGGTCGATGACGTCGAGATCGAACGAGACCGACGGGCTCGGCTTGACGGTGAAACGCACGCGGTTGCCGTTGCGGGTCGAGTGTGGGCCGACGTTCTTGAGATGGAACACCACCTCGGTGAGGTCGGTGGCCAACTGCTTGCCCGTTCGCAGCGTGATGGGCACACCCTTCCACCGGGGGTCGTCGATGGTCAGCCCGAGCGACACGAACGTCTCGACGGTGGAGTCGTCCGCCACATCGCCGAGCTCGCGATACCCGTCGTACTGACCGAGCACGACGTCACCGAGCCCGACTGGCGCGATCTGCTCCAGCAGCGCTGAGCGGGCGTGGTGCAGTGCGTCGTCCGAATCGTCGGCGGGCGGCTCCATCGTCGCCATGGCGAGCAGCTGGAGCATGTGGTTCTGCACGACGTCCTTGATCGCCCCGACGCCTTCATAGAACGAGCCGCGTCCGTCGACGCCGCCGGTCTCGCTCATCACCACGTCGACCGCATCCACGTGGTCGGCGTCGAGCACCGCGTCCAACAGCGGGTTGACGGTGCGAACCGTCAGGATGTTCTCGATCGCAGCCTTGGCGAGAAAGTGATCGACGATGAAGAGCTGGTCCGCAGGGAGCTCGGCCGTGATCTCGTCGTACAGATCCCTCGCTGACTCCGCGCTGTCGCCGAACGGTTTCTCGACGACGAGGCGGGTCGTGGGTGGCAGGGAACTCGCGGCGATGCCGCGCGCGACCGACCCGAAGATCGACGGCGGCAGGGCGGCGTAGAGCAGCGGATCGCGACAGCCGTCGAGCCGCTCGGCGAGCGCGTCGTAGACATCGGTCTCGGTCGAGTCACCCCGCAGGTAGGTCAAGTCGATCGACGAGACGACGGCGGCGTCGATCGGATCGCCGCCGGCCGGCTCGTAGTCGGCGAGGGCTTCGTCGAGCATCGACCGCAGGTCGGCGTCACTGTGCTCGCTGCGTCCGACGCCGATGACCGGGATGTCCAGTCGACCGTCCACCGCCAGGTCGTAGATCGCCGGCAGGAGCTTCTTGTGGCCCAGGTCGCCGGTCAGACCGAACATGACGAGGGCATCGGATCGGGGAGCGGTCACGCCGGCAGGTCTACCCGATCCCCGCCACGTTCACCCTCGCACCTCTCGTTCTGGGCAGGGTGCGGACGGCCTGAGCAGTCCAAACCCTGCCCGGAACGAGAGGGGGTCAGCGGTCGTGGTCGCCTTGGCGGTATTCGGCGGTGATCTCGTCGAGTCGCTGTTTGACGTCGTCCGCGATCGGGTTCTCGACGGCCGCAACCGACGCCGCGAGCTGGTCGGGTCGACTCGCCCCGACGATCGGCGCCGTGATCGTGGGATTGGCGAGCACCCACTGCAGTGCGAGCGTGGTCAACGGGGTTCCGGCGTCCTCTGCCACCGCTCGGATCTCCTCGACCGATTCGAACATGCGGTCGTGCCAGTACCGATCACGGTAGAGCTCCTGCGACTTGCCCAAGGTGAAGCGCGTGCCCTCCGTCGGGGTGCCCGACCGGTGCTTGCCGGTGAGCATTCCCCCGGCGAGCGGGTTGTACGGGATGACGGCGATGTCCTCCTCGGCACAGAACGGGAGCAGTTCGCGCTCGTTCTCCCGGAACAGCATGTTGTAGCGCGGCTGCACGCTCTCGAACCGGACGAGCCCGTGCAGCTCGCTGCGCCCGACGGCCCGGGCGAGCTGATACGCCATCGTGTTCGAACAGCCGACGTACCGGACCTTGCCCGACCGCACCAGGTCGTCCATGGCTCGCAGCGTCTCGTCGATGTGCACGTTCGGGTCGTAGAAGTGGATCTGGTAGAGGTCGACGTAGTCGGTGCCGAGCCGCTCCAGCGAGGCATCGATCGCGCGCATGATGTTCTTGCGGTTGTTGCCCTGGTCCCACGTCTGGGCACCACTGCGTCCGAAGCACTTGGTGGCCAGCACGATTTCTTCCCGGCTGCGGGTGCCCCGCTGCATCCACTGGCCGATCAGCTCCTCGGTCCGACCGACCGTCTCGACCGGGCCACCGAGCGGATACACGTCGGCGGTGTCGAAGAACGTGATCCCGGCGTCGAACGCGGCGTCCATGATCCCGAACGAGGTGTCGTCGTCGCACTGGTATCCGAACGTCATCGTGCCGAGGCACAGCGGTGAGACGCGAAGGCCGGTCCGGCCGAATCGAACGAGTTCCATCCCATCGACCGTACCGACCCACGCGGGTCGGGCGAGGGTCAGCGGAGGTCGGCGGCGCGATGGACCATGGCGGCGAGCTGGTCGACGGCCGGGTCGTCGAGTTCGTCGACGAGCCGATCGACCTCGTCGATCAGATCACGGATCTCGACGTCGTCTGCGTGGGGATCGTCACGCAGGAGCTCCGCGAACACCGCGACCACGGTCGCGAGCTGAAAGTCGGAGCGGGTGTCCAACCAGTTCCTGTCGATGTCACGGAGGTCGATGTCATCGTCGATCTCGATCACCTCGCCATCGTCCGGATCCTCCCACCGGAGGAAGACCTCGCCGATGTCGCCTCGGTCTTCGACGCCGGCCCCACGTTCGAGCTCGATCTCGTACAGCGCCGTCACCTGATGTCCGGCTCCGAGTTCGCCCGCATCGATTGCATCGTTGCGGAACTCCGAGTCCAGGACGCCACGATTCTCGAAACCGATCAGACGGTACGAGCGCACCACCGCCGGGTCGAACTCGACCTGGATCTTGGCGTCTTTCGCGATCGTGAGCAGCGTCGAGGTCAGTTCGTCCTCGAACAGGCGCTCAGCCTCGTCCTCCGTGTCGACATAGGCGTAGAAGCCGTCGCCCTGATCAGCGAGCTGCTCCATCGTGACGTCGTTGAAGTTGCCCATCCCGAACCCGACGGTGACGAGGTTGATGCCTCGATCGGCGTCGTCGCGGATCATCCGAGCGAGCTGATCGGGATCGGTGACGCCGACGTTGGCGACGCCGTCGGATGCGAGCACGACCCGATTGATGCCGTCCGATCGGTACGCATCGCCGGCGAGCGCGTACCCCTCCCGGAGGCCGGCCTCGAGATTGGTCGAACCGCCCGGCCGGAGCCGGTCGATTGCGTCCAGGATGTCGTCGCGGTCGCGCACCCGGGTCGGTTCGAGCACCACACCGGAGTTGTCGTCGTAGGTGACAATCGCGACCGTGTCGTCGTCGTCCAGTTCGTCGACCAGGATCGAGAGCGACGCTTTGACGAGGCCCAGCCGGTCGTCGCGGTCCATCGACCCCGAGGTGTCCACGACGAATGTCAGCACCGCCGGACCCCGATCGCGATCGTCGACGACCTCGCCCTGCACGCCGATCCGGACGAGGAGGTTGTCGGCGTCGAACGGCGAGGGGCCACCGTCGATCGTCAGCTCCAGCCCACTCCGCGGCTCGTCGTAGTCGTACCGGAACGCGTTGACGTATTCCTCGGGACGCACCGACTCCCGTGGCGGCAGAGTGTTCTCGTCGAGCCAGCGGCGGGCGACCGAGTACGAACCGGTGTCGACGTCGAGTGCGAACGTGGAAAGCGGATCCGTCGCAGCCTCCACGAAATCCCGGTACCCGTCGTCCTCGAACGTGTTGCCGTCCTGGCGATCGATCTCCGGTGGTGGCGGCTCCTGCGCGCCGAACAGGCCGCCTTCCGCGTCGGATGAGTTCGCGGTTTGCGGCGTGACGGCGACCCTCGCCCGGTCGGATGCGTCCTCGGCGGCCGTCCGGTTCCCCGATGTGGCGTCGGAGGTGGCCAGGCCCCCTTCGGCGGTGGAGGACATCTCTATGTCCTCGGATGCGTCGACCGCGAACTCGGTGTCCGAATCGGTTGCCGTGCCTGCGTCGTCGACCTCCTCCGGGCCGCTGGGGACGAAGAGTCCTCCCGTGCCCTCGACGGTGCCCTCGACGGTGCCGGGCGACGAGTCGTCGTCGCCCGCACACGCGGTGAGCGCCATCCCCACGGCCACCAGGGCGGCCACTGTCCTGTTCACGTTGCTGCGTCTCATGCCACTGTGACGCTCTCGCACCCGTGGCTGGTTCCCCGCCCCAGTGACGACCGCGTGACAACCCGTGCGGCCCGGTCGACCACGTCCCTGCTCGGAGCGTGGTGCTACACCGACGGGATGCCCATCGTGCTCGCCCTCGGTTCGGCGATCGTGTACGGGGTGTCCGACTACCTGGGCGGTCGTGTGAGTCGTCGCTGGCCGCCGGTCGTTGTTGCTCTCGCAGCCGAGTTGACCGTGCTGCTGATCACTGTCGCCCTGGTGCCCGTGATCGAGCCGACCGGCCCGTCGGGTCGCGCCGTGTGGTGGGGGATCGTTGGCGGTGTCGCCGGGAGCGCCGGCGTGCTCGGACTGTACGCGGCGCTGTCGCACGGCAACATGACCGTGGTGGCGCCCGTGACCGGCATCGTGGCGGCGATCGTGCCGGTCGCGATCGGGGTCGCGCTGGGCGAGCGACCGAGCACCGTGACGTCGGGTGGGATCGTCCTCGCCGTCGTCGCCGTCGCGCTGATCGGCGGCATCGTCGGCGTCGGCCACCAGCGCCTCGACGCCGGCATCCTGCTGCTCGCGGTCGCCGTCGGCTCGGGGTTCGGGTTGCTGTTCGTCGCCTACTCCCGAACCGGTGACGATGCCGGTACCTGGCCGCTCCTGATGTCGCGGATCGGTGCCACCCCACTGCTCGTCGCCGCATTCGTGGTCGCCCATCGCCGCGGTGGGATGCCGCCGCTCCGTCCAGCGGTGGCGCTACCCGGAGCCGCGATCGGCGTGTTGATCCTGGTGGCCAACGGTCTGTACCTGATCGCGGCTCGAGACGGCCTGCTCACGGTCGTCGCCGTGCTGGTCGCGCTCTACCCGGCCAGCACCGTGGCGTTCGCCGCGCTCCTCGACCACGAGCGCGCCTCGCGCTGGCAGATCACGGGGATGGGCGTCGCCGCGATCGCCGTGGCGCTGATCACCGTCTGATCTGGTGCGAGGTCAGCGTGGTTCGCGGGGTAGCCCGAGCACGCGCTCACCGAGGATGTTGCGCATGATGTTCGAGGTCCCGCCCATGATCGTGTATCCCGGCGCGTACAGCAGGCCGTGCACGACGTCGTTCCACAGTGTTGCCTCGGCGCCGTAGGTGCGGGCCACGAACTCGGCGACGCGGATCTCGTGCTCGGTACAGAAACACTTTGTGGCCGCAGAGAAGCCCTTCGGGGCTTGCTTCAACACCTCGCGGGTCACGAGGATCTTGCCCAGGCGGTAGCCGGTCTCGAGCGACGCGATCTCTTGGCGCACGAGTGGGTCGGACGTGTCGGCCCGATCGACGGCCATCCGGTAGAGCGCTTCGTTGCTGACCAAGCGATCGATCCCGCCGCGTTCGTGTTCGAGCTGGGTCATCGTCTGCTTGAATGCGTTGCCCTCGATTCCGACGAGGTTCGTGACGGGCACGCGCACGTCGGTGAAGAACACCTCGGAGAAGTGCTCGTTGGTCGTCATGTCTTTGATCGGGCGCGCCTCCACCCCGGGCGTCGACATCGGGACGATGATCTCGCTGATGCCCTGATGCGGTGGCCCGTCCGTCGCCGTGCGACAGATGACGTAGCAGTAGTCGGCGACCAGGCCGAAGCTCGTCCAGATCTTCTGGCCGTTGATGACGTATTCGTCACCGTCTCGAATGGCTTGAGTTTTCAGGCTCGCCAGGTCGCTGCCGGCATTCGGTTCTGACATGCCGATGCACCAGGTGGTCTCGCCGGAGAGCATGCCGGGCAGGAATTCTTCTTGCTGGTCGGGTCGCCCGTACGAGATCAGGGAGGGCCCCATCTGGCGGTCTGCGAACCACATCGCGGCGATCGGCGCACCGGCTGCGATCAGTTCCTCGCCGATGATCAGACGATCGATCGGGGGGCGCCCCCCGCCACCGAACTCGGTCGGCCAGGTGAGCCCGATCCAGCCGAGGGCGGCGAGCTCGATCGCGAACTCCTTGGAGAAGCCGTTGATCCACGAATCGTTGTGGCGGCCGTAGCGTTCGGCCGCCGATCGGGCCACCTCGCGAGCCTGCTCACGCAGCGCGATCTGGTCGTCGGTCCACGTGAAGTCCATCGTCGGCGATCGTAGGAGCTGGAATCGGGACGAAGGTAGCCCAACAGCATGTTTCACGTTCTGTGGTCAATCCACCCCCTCTGGTGACCTCTGCGTGGTTGGGGTCGGTGGTTCTTGAGAAGAAACCGCAGGTTTCCTTGAATTTCGGGGAGACACGGCCCCGGTTCGTTTCTTACGATGTATTCTATGACACGGCGGCAGATCACCACCATTCGCTCGACCGGCCTGGCGGCGTTCGCAATCGTTTCCGTCCTGCTGGCCCCGGCGTCGGTCTTCGCCGACGAGCCGGCACCGGAAACCGGTCAGGTCGACGGCGCAGTGGTGGCGGTCGGACAACCGCCGGTTCCCCCGACCACGGTTGTCGTCGCCGTCGGTCAGCCGCCGGTTCCTCCGACTCCGGACGTCGTCGCGGTGGGTCAGCCGCCGGTTCCTCCGACTGCGGACGTCGTCGCGGTCGGGCAGCCGCCGGTTCCTCCGACTGCGGACGTCGTGGCGGTCGGTCAGCCGCCGGTTCCTCCGACTGCGGACGTCGTGGCGGTGGGTCAGCCGCCGGTCCCCAAGGCTCCGACCGCAGTTCGACGTCAGATCAAGCCGGCGCCCGTGTTCGTGGTGTCACCCGATGCGCTCCGGTCCACGGCCGATGCAGCGCTCGACGTGCTCGACGCCTGGTTCTGAGCGTTCGCCCGACCGCCGTCCCCGCCGGCCGGGGCGTCAATCGGTGATCAGCGGTCGTCCATGTTCACGTAGTCACGCTCGTCGGGCCCTACGTACCACTGACGTGGGCGGGAGATCTTCTGAGCGGGATCGGTCAGCAGCTCCTGCCAGTGGGCGAGCCAGCCGACCGTGCGCGGAATCGCGAACAGGACCGTGAACATGTCGACCGGGAATCCGAGCGCCTGATAGATCAACCCCGAGTAGAAGTCGACATTGGGGTAGAGCTTGCGGTCCACGAAGTACGAGTCCTCGAGAGCGACCTCTTCCAGTGCGAGTGCGATGTCGAGCAGGGGATTCTTCCCCGTCACCTCGAACACGTCGTACGCAGCCTGCTTGATGATCGTCGCCCGCGGGTCGTAGTTCTTGTAGACGCGGTGGCCGAAGCCCATCAGGCGCCCGTCGCCGTTCTTCACCGAGTCGATGAAGGCCGGCACGTCGTCCTTTGAGCCGATCTCACCGAGCATGCGGACGACGGCCTCGTTCGCCCCACCGTGGAGTGGGCCGTACAGCGCGCTGGCGGCTGCGGCGGCCGACGAGTAGGGGTCGGCATGGCTGGAACCGACGACGCGCATCGCAGTCGTCCCGCAGTTCTGCTCGTGGTCGGCGTGGAGGATGAACAGCACGTCCATCGCTCGTTCGAGACGTGGGTCGACCTCGTAGTCGGGCCCGATCTTCCACATCATGTTGAGGAAGTTCGCCGGGTACGACAGATCATTGTTCGGGTAGTTGAACGGGAGGCCGACCGAGAAGCGGTAGGCCATCGCCGCGAGCGTCGGGGTCTTGCCGATCAGGCGGACGATCTGGCGCTGGCGGCTGTCGGGATCGTGGATGTCCTTGGCGCCCTCGTAGAACGTGCCGAGCGCGGCAACGGCCGAGACGAACATGCCCATCGGGTGGGCGTCGTAGTGGAAACCGTCGACGAACCGCTTGCGCATGTTCTCGTGGATGAACGTGTGGTGGGTGACGTCGTTGCGCCACTGGTCGAGTTGCTCGGCCGACGGTAGGTCGCCGTGGATCAGCAGGTACGCGACTTCGAGGTAGGTCGACTTCTCGGCGAGCTGCTCGATCGGGTAGCCGCGGTAGCGCAGGACGCCGTTGCCGCCGTCGAGGTACGTGATCTCCGACTTG
>JBDSBE010000072.1:0-32812 GCA_039921745.1 Ilumatobacteraceae bacterium
ATCGGGACGTTTCGGCGATGACCGGGCCGACGATCGCCATCCATGGATCCGCCGATCGAGTTGCGCCGATTCGCCTCATCTCCGAACTTGCCGCCAGCCTCCAACACGTCGAGCTTCGAACAGTAGAAGGTGGCGATCATCATCTTGCTCTGAGCCACCCGAAACTCATCAATGACGCCATCAGCGACGTGTTGGGATGAACGAAGCTCCCCTGGATCTGCAGAGGCTCGGGGCCTGAGTCCGCCCACGAACACCCAGCGTCTGCAACCACGACCCGACCATCGTCCATGCCTGACCGCTGCCGCCGGCACACCCCCTCGCACAGGAGTCGGCACGGATCTTGATCTCGAATATCACGAACGAAGGAGCGCGTTGACGGCGAGTCGTCATGTCGAGTCTGGAGCGAAACTTCGAACGAAACTTCGAACGGACGGTTAGAAGCGAGCGAGAAGTGGCTGACACTGTCTGACACACCGATTCGCGAAACCCCAGCTCAACTGGCATTTCCTGAGACTCTCCGGACTGTAGAAAACCCGCCGGATCGGAGTTCAAGGTCCCCTCGCGCACAAAGAGACCCTTGCATTGGTGGGGTTCTGTCGCGTCGGGCCGAGCTGGACCGCCGGCTTCTCGCGGGATCAGATGATGTCGTCGGGTTCGGCCATGAGCGCGTCCATGCTGGCTTGGGCGGCGCGACGGGCTTGGGCCATCAGTTCGTCGTCGGAGAGCTCGTCCATGTCGATCTCACCCAGACCGGACGATGCCCGCTCGACCCGGAACTGACCGTCCACGCGATCGACCACGTGACCGGTGAACAGCTCCTCCACCAGCAGCACGTAGGCCGGATGATCACGCAACGCACGCCACGCCAGCACCGAATCGACATCGATGACGACGAGGTAGTCGTACCCCCCGCCGGACAAACCGATGTCGATGCCGTGGGTCACGCTCCGAACCCCTGGCACACGGTTGCCCAGCCCGTCGAAGGCCTCGGCCACGCGATTCAGGTGCTCGTCGTCGACGTGATCGGCCCACCGGTACAGCTCGACGTGTCGATACGGCACGGACCGACCCTAGGTCGCCGGCTCTGCCGAGCCGAACGCCGCTGCCGACAAACGAAGTAGCTCACGCAGCGAGTCCTTGACGCCGATGAGCGCTGGGAGGAACCTGGGATCGACGGGCATCCACGATTTGTCGCGATCGGTGTCACCCGGATCGGCATGTGGCACGTCCGTCTGGTTGTCCTCGCCGTGGGCCGCACGGCAGATCGAAGGGAGTTGACATGGACTGGTGGATACTCGAGTTGATCTTCGTCGGCGTGATGTTCGCGGTGATCGGCACGCTCGGTCCGTTGATCAAACGGTTCGGCAAGGCGTACGCCGCCGACGTGTTCCAGGCCAACCCGCGCACCGGCAAGAGCTATCTCGTGCTCATGGATTTCGCGTACTACATGATCTTCGGCGCCTACATCCTGTTCGTCATCAAGTGGGAGCCCGACACCGGGTGGGCCGATCAGGTCAACGCCGACCAGGTCCAGGCGTCGGTCATGCGACTCGGCGGGATGATCCTGCTGATGGGGCTCCTCCACGGTCTGAACGTGCTGAGCCTGCCCATGATCGGCCGGGTCTTCACACTGAACCGGCGTCTCGACGACGAGGTCGCCGGCCGTCGCGCCGCCTGACCACCGCACGATCGAACCGACCTCACGACAATCCGCACACACAACCGGTCGCACGCTCGCCACGGCACCGGTCCGACACCGGAGACCCGTCCGAACCTTCGGACATCCAGACAGAAAGGGCGACCATGAAATCGCTCATCCCCATCCTCGTGGCAACCGCAGGGCTCGTGGCGGTCGCGTCGCCGGCCGTCGCCGGGAACCACGCCGACAACTCGGTCGAGATCACCAACGGCCGATTCCAGAACCTGACCAAAGCCGGCGATGCCGTGCACTACGACGTCAAGGGCGGGGCGATCATGTTCCGCACCGCCAACGAGACCACCGTCTACGTCAAGGTGAAGGGCCTCGAGCCGGGCACCTTCTACCCGACGCACGTCCACAACCAGCTGTGCTCGTGGTCGCCGCCCGGAGGCAGTCACTACCAGGAGGACGTCCTCGGACCGGTCGACCGGTTCAACGAGATGTGGCCGGGTTTCATGACCGACGACACGGGCCAAGGCGTCGGATCCGCAACGCATGCATTCCGGGCCCGGCCCGAGGCTCAGTCGCTGGTGATCCACTACCCGGCGATGACGTCGATCCGATTGGCGTGCGTCGATCTGACATGAGTTTCACGGTGGCGAGCGGCAGGGGGTGGCGAGCAATCGTCGCCCCCTGCAGCGACTCGACCACCGCCGGAGTGCCGTGAGCACCGGCGGGCTCCTCGCCGCCGCCGTGACGGCCGAACCGATCGACCCCGACGCGCTCGTCTCCGAGCTCTTCGCAACCGAGGGCCGATCGCTCGTCCGGCTCGCACGCATCTTCTGCGACGATCAGGCCGCGGCCGAAGATCTCGTGCAGGAGGCGTTCATCCGGCTCCATCGATCGGCCGGCTCGATCCGCGACCTCAGCCGGACACCGGCCTTCCTTCGATCGATCGTGATCAACCTCGCCCGCGACCACAATCGGCGCGGGCTCATGTCGTTGCGCCACCGGGCCGCAACCGAACCGAGCCCGCAGATCGTCTCGACCCCGGAGGACGACGCCGTCGCCGACGAGCAGGACCAGTTCGTCCTCGCCGCAGTCCGCCTGCTGCCCGACCGCCAACGAACCTGCGTCGTGCTGCGGTACTACCTCGAGTACACCGAATCGGAGACCGCCGAGACGCTCGGCATCTCGAAGAACTCGGTCAAGACCCACTGTCGGCGCGCGCTCGCCTCGCTGGAATCGGCAATGGAGGCGGCGCGATGACGATGGAGCAGCGGCTGATCGAGGCGTTCCGGAGTGCCGATCGCGTCGAACCGAGCCGCGACCTGTGGGCTCGGGTCGTCCACTCGATCGACGAAAACCGCGAGCATCGTCGCAGGGTCCGAGGCACGATCGTCACTGTCCTCGCAACCGCCGGCGCGCTGGTGACGGTTGGCGCGCTGGCGATCGAAGCGGGTCAGTTCGGGCGATTCGTGAACCGTCCGCTGATGGAGGCGCTCGAGGCGATCGCCCTCGTGACGCTGCTGGTCGTGCTCGGCCCGGCGATCCGCCGCTTCGGTCGAGGCTACGCGTCGGATCTGTGGCCGGCGGGTTCGACCACCGCGTCGGGCTTGCTCCGTCTGCTCGATGTCGCCTACTACCTCGTCGGTGCGGGTTACATCCTGATCAGCACGAAGTTCGAATTCGCTGACGGCCTGATCGACGACCGGCTTGCCGACCAGCTGGCCGGCGCGTCGGTTCGGATCGGAGGCTTGTTGCTGCTGTTTGGCGTCCTCCACGCGACGACCCTGCTCGTGCTCCCGGTTGTCGCCCTCGTCGACAACGCAACCCGGACGAACAGACCGCTCGCGCACTGGGTGTTCCTGTTCGTGCTCGCCGCCGGTTTCGTCACGATCCTGGTCGTCCGCGCCGCAATCGAGATCGGCATCTCGGGCTAGCGCTGAGCGCCGACGCCGTGTCGCGGTTTTGAGGCTCACAAGCTTGAAAAGCGCGACGCGGTGCCGTGATCCGCTCGGCGGTCGACGACGCGGGCAACGCCATGTCGCGCGTTTGAGTGTCAGGAGCCCAAAAGCGCGACTCGGTGCCGTGAACTGTGCGGCGGACGGTCAGCGGGGTGGGCCGTGTCGCGGTGGCGCCACCGGGCCGTTCAGCGGCCGTGTGCTGCGAGGTAGGTGCGGGCGAGTTCGTGGAGGCGGGCTCGGTCGAAGCTCGGTTCGTGGCCTCCGTGGACGACGATCACGCGCAGCGCCATCAGTCGCTCCATCGTCGTGCAGTAGTCGTCGACGTCCGAGCCGGGAAGCTGGTCGAGGAGCGGGCCGTCGTAGATCGCATCGCCTGAGAACAATGTCCCGGTGCCCTGCTCCCACAGGCCGATCGACCCGGGTGAGTGCCCTGGCAGATGGATCACTTCGAACTGCCGATCGCCGGTGTCGAGAAGGTCACCGTCGTCGACCCGACGGGTGACCGTCGCGGCCCGTTGCGCGTACGACTCGAATGTCACCCCCGGCGGCAACGCTGTGACGAAGTAGCGCTCGGCCATCTCGTAGCCCATCGCCCTCAGCCCGTCGACCACGCCGTCACCCCACACCAGATCCGGATCGAGCGAGTTCAGACTCGGCGCCTCCAACTGCGCCGCTTCGAGGTCATGCGCGACGACGTCGGCGAACTCGTGGTGCCCGCCGATGTGGTCGGCGTGGCCGTGCGTCGCAACCGCAGTGATCGGCCGGTCGAACAAGTCGGTCGCGGCGTCGACGAGACTTGCGACACCCATCCCGGTGTCGATCACGAGATCACGGTCGCGTCCACGCACATGCCAGATGTTGCAGCGCATCAACGACACGACGTGCGGCTCCCACATGAGCGTGATCGAGTCATCGACGGACAAGCGCTCGAACCAGCGGTCGGCGACGGGAAGCAGCGGCGAGGTCACTCCCGTGTTGTAGCGCGTGGGTCGGTCGGCGGCCGATCGGGGCGGACGTCGGATCGCCTTGGAACGGTCAGCGTCACGGTTCGGTCTCAGAGCGAGTGACGGAGATCGTCGAGCCGACGGCGAGTCGAAGCCACGGCTGGTTGCGGTGAGGTCGAACTCGTCCGAGCGTGCTCGATGGTCACCAGGCGGGGTGTCGAGTGACGGGATTCCAGACCGGCGACAGCGCGGAACCACATCGTGATCGGATCGAGGGAAGCCCGCTTTCGTCTCTCGGTCCTCGGGCGGCTGATCGCCCGACGCGGGCGCGGTGCCGGCCACCGGACACACGCTGCACCCGACAGCATCCTGCCGAACCTGCGGCCAGCAGGTGTTCGTCGCCCGACCGCACCAGCGACAGCGCCTCGACGAATACCGGTCCACATACTGCGGTGGGTCGCTCAGGGTTGTTCGATGGGCATGGCTTCGATGGCGAGTGAAGGGGGACGGGACTTCCGATGGCGCCCGGATGCGCTGGTGAGCCACCGGTACGTCGCTCCCGGCCACGTCGCATCCGGGGCTCGAGAGCGAGCGGTGGGTGGCGATCACAGCGGCCCCGATCCTGGCGCGAAGCAACGCCCACGTGGTGTCGTCCGGAACTCAGGATCCCTTCAAGATCCACGCCGTTGCTCACCTCGTTGCGCTTCGGTGCCGAATCCCATCTGTCATGCGATCGACCACATCGAGACCACGCCATTCACTGTCGCGCACCATCGCCATGAGCCTGGTGTTCACGGTGGCTGTCGCCGGATCCGCGGTCGCGGCGCGACCCGATTCGCGACCCGAGGCTGCTGTAGGCAACGCCGGCGACGTCGACGACGACCTGCGCGCTGTCGGTTTGTCCGCAGCCGATCGTGCCATCGGTGAGGGTGGCGACGCCACCCTCGTTGGAGGTCGCCCCGGCCGGCCGCTGACACCGCCGTCCGGTCGGAACCACTCGTCGATCGCGAGGTCCTTCGTCGATCGGGTCGCCCCGGCGTTCGGGCTCGACAACGGGTCGAGTCGCCTTGACGCCGGCGAGATGTCTGCAGCGGGCAACGGTGGCCAGTCGAGACGGTTCGAGCAGGTCGTCGACGGTGTACCAGTGCTCGGCGGCGGGCTCAACGTCAGGGTCGGCGCCGACGGATCGGTGATGTCCGTGGCAGGCGAACTGTCCGACACAGAAATCGGTGCCGTCACGAACAGCGTGAGCGCCGACCGCGCTGCAGTGCTCGCCGTCGAGGCGACCGCTCGCGCCGAACGAGTCGATCGGAACGCGCTCAGTGCATCGACGCCGGAGCTCCTGATCTACGACCCTGCGCTGATCGGGGTCAGCGATCCGCTCGGAACCCGTGTCGTGTGGCGCGTCGACGTCATCGACGACGGATTCGCAGTCGACCGGTTCGTGCTGGTCGACGCCGAATCCGAAGCGATCGCCCTGTCGTTCACACAGCGCACCGACGCCCGCAACCGTCGGGTCTGCACACGCAGCGGAGCCCGGAGCTCGACGTTCACGTGCACGTCTCCGGTCCGCAGCGAGGGCGGCCCAGCCGCCGGCGCCGGGTCGGACGTCGACATCGCTTACGACCTGAGCGGGGTCGCCTACGACTTCTACGCCCAACTGTTCGGACGCGACAGCATCGACGGGGCCGGCATGCCGCTCGTCTCCACGACCGACTACTGCCCGACCACCGGCACGTGCCCCTTCCGGAACGCCTTCTGGACCGGATCGCAGATGGTCTACGGCTCCGGCTTCGCGACAGCCGACGACGTGGTCGTGCACGAGCTCACGCACGGCGTGATCCAGCACACGGCGCAGCTCCTCTACTACTCCGAGTCCGGAGCGATCAACGAGTCGATTGCCGACGTCATGGGTGAGTTGGCTGACCAGCGCAGCAGCGTGGGTGGCATCGATTCGCCGACCGACCGCTGGCTCCTCGGTGAGCAGTTGCCGATCGGCGCGATTCGAGACATGGCGAACCCCGGCCGCTTCCGCGATCCGGACAAGATGACGAGCCCGCAGTACTGGGGTTCGGAGAGCGACAACTACGGCGTCCACATCAACAGCGGTGTCAACAACCGTGCGGCCGTGCTGATGGTCGACGGCGGAACGTTCAACGGTGTCGTGGTGCGGCCCATCGGAGCGGTCACGACCGCCCGCATCTACTACGAGGCACTCACGTCGCTGTTGGGCCCGGGTTCCGACTACCTCGACCTCTATCACGCGCTGCAGCAGGCATGCACCAACCTGACCGCCGACGGTTTGGCCACGACGAGCGACTGCCAGCAGGTCACCGCCGCCGTGACGGCAACCGAGATGAACCTGCCGCCCGTCACCGCCGGAGCGCGGCTGAGGGTGGCTCGCTGCGACACGCCCGCAACGACCGAGACGGTCTTCGCGGACGACATGGAGAGCAACACCGCAAACTGGATCTCGCAGTCGACGTCGTCGGCCGCCGCCTGGCGCTTCATCACCGGCTCGTCGCAGAGCGGGACTCGTTCGGCGTTCGCGCCTGATCGGTCGTCGGTCAGCGACGCCAGCCTCGTGTCGGCCCTGCCGGTCACGATCCCGAGCGCGCCGGCGTATCTGCGTTTCGACCACTCGTTCGGGTTCGAGTTCGGCGGCACCGAGTCGTACGACGGTGGCCTCGTGGAGTACAGCGTGGGCGGCCCGGCTGGGCCATGGCAGGACGCTGGCGCGTTGCCCGGCACCGTGAACGGTTACAACGCGAACATCGTCACCGGCTTCGGGAACCCGCTCGGCGGGCGGGCTTCGTTCGGTCGCAACAGCCCCGGGTATCAGCAGAGCCGGATCAACCTGGGGTCACTGTCAGGACGTGACGTCTGGTTCCGGTTCCGTGTCGGCAGCGACGAAGCCGTCGGCGACTCGGGATGGTTCGTCGACGATGTCGAAATCTACGCCTGCCGATCGGCCGGCGCCTCTGCCACGACTACGACGATCCCCGGCGCACAACCTGGCCCCACGACGACGACGACCTCGACAACGACCCCAACACCGACGACCACGACTGTTCCGTCTGCGCCGAGCCCGGCTGCAGTCTCGACTCCCGGCTTCAACGGGGTGGGGCCGCGGCGGTTGGTGGATTCGCGTGGTGCGGTTGGTGCGGGTGTGTCGGGTGTGGTTGCTGGTCAGCGGTTGGGTGCTGGTCGGGTGTTGGTGTTGGATGTGTCGGCGTCGGGTGTGGTGCCGGGGTCGGGTGTTGGTGCGGTGTCGTTGAATGTGACGGTGACGGATCCGGTGGCGGCTGGGTTCGTGACGGTGTTCCCGTGTGGCGTGTTGCCGGGTTCGTCGAGTGTGAACTTCGGTGCGTCGCAGACGGTCGCGAACGCGGTGGTGTCGCCGGTGTCGGCGGCGGGTGAGGTGTGTGTGTTCTCACTCGTCGACGCGCATGTGATCGTCGACATCAACGCCTGGTTCGCCGACTGACGGCCCACTGGGCGAGAGTGCCCGCGGGTCAGGTGTTCGAGCCGATGGCCGGTTTGCTCACCTTGCGCCACGCGACGAGCGCAGCTGCGACGACCAGGGCGACCACTGCGAGCCAGATCACGGCCTTGACGATCGCGATGACGACGGCGATGGCGATGACGACCAGCAGGATGACGAACAGAATTCCCATGGCCCGATCATGCCCATCGACGCGGATGCCAAACGCCGACGGATCGCCGTCGACGTGGTGTCGAATGCAGTCAGTGGCTCGTGTCGCCGTCGGACTCGAGGGCGGGATCGCCGGCCGGGAGCACGTCAGCGAACACCCTGATCCGCTTCCACTCCGGAATCGGCGCAGCCGTTCCCGGCACCGGGACATTCGGTGAGATCTCGCCGCCACGGTGGATGTACCGGCCGCAGTTCGGGAAGACCCGCCCGATCGTGACGACGATGAGTGCCTGAGCGCCATGAAACCGAGACAGATCGGCGGGAGCCGTCGCGACCCGAGCGGTGCCGTGCACTCGCATCCGCCACGGCTGCGCGGTGTCGATGAACAGCAGCGCGACCTTGCCCGTGTCGGCGATGTTGCCCATGGTGCGCATCATTCCGTTGCCGTCGTAGCTCGGGATCTGGAGTTCGTCCGGCCCGGTCACCGCGACGAATCCGACGTCGCCGCCCTTGTACGAGACGTCCGGCCAGCCGTCGGCGTCGACCGTTGCGATCCACACGGTCGACTGTGCCTGAACGAGTGTGATGTCGTCGTCGGTCAGTGCATCATGAATGGTGATGTCGGCCAACCGGTCGGCCAATCGCCGAGAGTCGAACTGGTCCTGGAGCGCCCGTGCCCCTTCGCCGTACATCGTCCCCGGTTCCATGCCACGACCCTACGCTCGGTCGGCTCCCGCGGCCAGAGCTGCGAACAGCGGTTCAAGCGGTCCGACAGCGATGCAGCGATCGACGGTCGGCGCTGATGCGAAGAGCGGCCGATGCCAGCTCGTCACGCGTCGGCTCGTCGCGCGACCAGCGAGTTCAGCGAGTTGCCGCGGCACCGGTCAGCCGATGAGAGCGGGAGTGAAGCGAGAGGCGAGCGATGTCGACTTCGGTCGTCGGGCAGCTCGTCACTGTCTGCCGACCGGCGGCCAGCGAGCTCGGTAGCCGATGAGGCGGCCGTCAGCCGACGGCGGCGGCGGTGATGTCGAGGGCGCGGTCGATGTCGGCTTCGGTCGTCTGCCAGCTCGTCACGAGGCGGATCACTCCGGCTCCCATCGCGTAGAACAGCAGGCCGGCATCGGCCATCGCCGCTGCTGCCTCGTCGCCGACTTCGACGAACAGCATGTTGACGTCGGGACGGTTCACGAATCGGACACCCAACGGCTCGAGGCCCGCTGCGAGTCGTTTCATCTGCGTGTTTGAGTTGGCGGCCAGTCGCAGCCACAGGTCGTTCGTGAGGTAGGCGATGACCTGGGCCGACTGGAAGCGCATCTTCGACGTGACGTGCCCCGAACGCTTCGTGCGGTACACCAGCTCGTCGGCGGCGGCGTCGTCGAACACGACGATCGCTTCCGACGACAGCGCTCCGTTCTTCGTGCATCCGAGCGACACTGCGTCGACTCCGGCCTTCCACGTCAACTCGGCCGGCGAGCAGCCGAGCGCGACGATTGCGTTCGCGATCCGGGCCCCGTCGAGGTGCATCTTGAGGTTGCTCTCGGCGGCGATCGCCGCCAACTCGGTCACCTCGGCGACCGAGTAGATCGTGCCCATGTCGGTCGGCGAGGTGAGCGAGAGCACCGACGGCTGCGAATGGTGCGGGTCACCCCACCGCGTCGAGGCGAGCGCACCGCGGAGAGCGTCGGGCGACACCCTGAAGTCGTCGCCGCCGATGCCGGTCATGACCGCGCCACCGCCGAGCATCGAGGTCGCTCCACCCTCGCTCTTGAGGATGTGCGCCGTGTCGTGACACAGCACCGCGCCCCAGGGCGGGCACATCGCGGTCAGTGCGAGCGCGTTCGCGGCGGTGCCGCTGGTGACCGGGAAGACCTGTGCGGTCTTGTGCTCGAACACGTCCCGCACCACCGCCTGCAACTGTTCGGTGACGTCGTCGGCCCCGTATGCGATCGCAGAGCCGACGTTCGCGTCGGCCACCGCCTGGACGATTTCTGGCGCCACCCCGGCGGCGTTGTCACTTCGGAATTCGATCTGCGGCTCACTCACCGGCCCAGTCTCGCAAAGACGACCCACCGAGAGGGGGTCAGACCCATCTCTGCCCTCAGGTCGGCTCGGACGCGGTCTGGTCATCCGGCTGACCGGCGGGTGCGGTTGCGTCGGTCGGCGGCGGCGAGCGCGTGTGGACGACTCACCCGTCGTGCCCGGCTTTCGGAAACCCGGCGCCACGTGCTGCGCCATCAGGTCTCCGGCTGGACGACGACGTCACGCGGTGACCGAAGGGGTCGAATCCCCGCCGGCGTTCTCGGTCAACGGTGGTTGCGGTTGCCTTGGTCGTAGGCGCCGACTGCGCCGAGTATGAGCATCGCGACGACGGCGCTCATCCCGATGATCGTCACGCCGTGGACGTGCATGTCGTTCGCGCCGGGGTTCCGGAAGCCGGGGCCGACGGGGGAGTCGGTGAGATCGAGCAGCGTGCTCAGCGTCAACCACACCGCCGGCAGCGACGCGCCGACGGCCACCCCGAGACCCCACCGGCGCACCGAGAGGAACCCGATCACACCTCCGAGCAGGAGCAGCCCGAGCTGGACCAGTCTGCCGACGAGGAGGTACGCCGACGGCTCACCGGGGCTGTCGACCAGGTACCAGTTGTCGCTGAACAGCGCCTGGTTCTCGGGAATCAGCGGTCCGGCGACGGCCACCACGATCGCGAGCGCACCGAGCGCGGCGATCCACGGGTTGAGGCCGGCCCGGCGGTCACCGACGGCATCGTCGATCGACGAGAAGAACAGCACCACTCCGAGGGCGCCGGCGACCAGGAGCAGCCAGTACCCGAGGTCGCGAGTGACCGTGAGCACGAAGGGGTCGCCCGCTGGCGGGATTCGCGCGAACTGGTGGGCGACGTCGATGGGGAACTGGGCGAGTCCGAGTGTCAAGGCGGCGATACCTGCCATCGCGAGCCCGGCGCCGCCGGCGAGACCCGAACCCCAGCGCCACCCGAACCCGGCTGCGACTCCGCCCATCACGAGCAGCACCACGGCCACGAGCCCGGCGATCGAGATGTTGCCCGCGAGGTCGTCGGCGATCCACGCGCCGGTCCGGAACGTGTCGGGTGTGTCGGGCGTGGCGATCAGCGCGACGTCGCTCGTGATGACCACGATGTTCGCGAACAGCGCGCCCAGCGCGATGACGGCGGCGATGATCGAGATGAACAAGGTGAGCCCGAATCGGAAGCCGGTCCTGGGTTCGGCATGGGCTGGCGCGACGAGCGTCGGCATCTGCTGGGTCATCGCCGGTTGGGCGTCGATCTGCCCGGTGATCGCAACCGGCTCGCGCTCGGCGAAGTCGTACGGCGTCGCGATCGGTGGGTCGATGTCGGACGGGACCGACTCCATCCACGTGTCGCTGATGGGCTCGGTGGCGAGCAATTCGGTCGCACGCGGCTGGACCGACGGCTGGTCGCCGGCGGCGAGCGTCTCGGTCAGCTGGCCGGTGCGGGCCCAGGCGGGCTCGTCCTCCCACTCCTCGTCGTCGGTGACCGGAATCAGCTCCGTGCGCTGCTCTTCGATCGGAGACGACGCCTGTTCGCCGCGGTCGGGGTGCGGTTCCTCGACGATTGCAGGGATCAGTTCGGTGTGCTCGGGCCCCGGAGCGCTCGTGGACGCTGCACCTGCGTCGTCGGATTCGTCTCGGTCGCTCGATTCGTCTCGATCGTTTGATTCGTCGTCGACGACGGCGTCGACGAGCTGCGTCGAGTTGGTGACTCCGTGCAGAGACGCCCCGCAGCCATTGCAGAACCGGTCGTCTGCTTCGACGCTCCTACCGCACGCGTGGCACTCCATCTCGAGGCATGTTAGAGGTCAGCTGCCGGACAACACCGGCGCACTCGGCGGTGTGCGGGCCCGCCGCGGTCATCCCGACGGGTCGAGGCGGCGGAGCTGGGATTCGATGTACGGCCGGGCGCGCCGCTGACCGCCACGTTCGGCGATCGCTGCTCGCAACGCCTGGAGCGCTCGAACGATCGTGACGCGATTGGGGTGCCAACCGCGGCCTTCGCACTCGTCGAACCATGACGCCGGGGTGCGGTGACCGCGTTGGCCGTTGCACCGCCGGCACGCCGCCAACTCGTTTTCGACCCAGCTCGGCCCACCCTTGATCCGTGGGACGAGGTGTTCGGTCGTCGCGGCGACGAGCCCGACTTCGAGCGGTCGACGGCACCACACGCACTCGTCGCCGTCCCGTTCGATGATCATGGCCATCCGTTCGCGTCGACCGAGCTGCCGGGCCGGCGGGGCCGTGGGCGGCCCGGTGGGACCACTGGTGGTGTCGCGACGGGAAGTCACCTCCTCCAGAATGCCCGGCACCCAACGCTTTCGCACGTCGACCGCGCGCTCGCTTGCTCTCAGTCGCGACTGCACGAGGCGCTGGTGAAGGTCGCCGACCCCTCGGTTTGCACCGACCTGCCGGCGAGTCCGTTCAACGGTGGTCTCGACGATTCCGAACGTCGCTCGAGTGGGCGACGCCGACCGCTTGCGCCGGGTCGCACCGACGATGGTGTGACTCAGTGGAGCGGCGGACCGGTTGGGCTTCGTCGTGCATCGCACGGTCACCGCCAACCAGACTGGCGTGATGGCGGGCCGATTCGCACCATCTCCGACCGGTGATCTGCACGTCGGCAACCTTCGCACGGCGCTGGTGGCATGGCTCGCTGCGCGCAGCACGGGTCGTGACTTCATCGTGCGGATGGAAGATCTCGATCGGGTCACGTCATCGGCCGAACACGAGCGCCGCCAGTTGGCCGACCTCGCTGCGATCGGGCTCGACTGGGACGGTGAGGTGGTGCGTCAGAGCGATCGGTTCGACCGGTATAGAACCGAGATCGAGCGCCTCCGATCGGCCGGCTACGTCTACGAGTGCTTCTGCACCCGGCGGGAGATCCGACGGGAGATCGACGCCGCTGCCTCCGCCCCACACGACCACCTGCCCGATGGTGCATATCCGGGCACATGTCGTGATCTCAGCCGGGCCGAGCGCGCGGATCGGGCGGCGAGCGGCCGAACGCCGGCGCTGCGCCTGCGGACCGATGGTCAAGTCATCTCGATCGACGACCGGGTCGTCGGTCGGTTCGACGGTGCCGTCGATGATGTCGTCCTGGCCCGCGCGGACGGCGTGCCGGCGTACAACCTCGCTGTGGTCGTCGATGACATCGCCCAAGGGGTCGATCAAGTGGTGCGTGGTGACGACCTGTTGTCGTCGACGCCCCGCCAGGTGCTCCTCTACCGACTGCTCGGCGCGTCGCCGCCGGAGTACTGGCACGTGCCGCTGGTGCTCGGCGCTGACGGCGCTCGGCTCGCCAAACGTCACGGAGCCGTCACGCTGGAGGATCTCTCGCGGGTGGGAGTCGACGCCGAGTCGGTCGTCGATGCGCTCGTCAGGTCGCTGGGACTCGTCGGGAGCCCCGCGTCAACCGACCTGCGCGCGCTGGCGACCGGTTTCACGGCCGACGCGATTCGACGGTCGGCGACGCGGTTCGACGAGTTGGGACTTCCGGATCTCGGTGCGCACGGACGCGAACCGGGCACTGATTGAGCCGATGTGAACAAGAAAGACCACCAGATCGGCAAGTTTCACTCAACGTGACCGGGCTCCCGATGCCTCGGTCGCTAGCGTGGGATCACGTGATGCAGGCACGGTTCGGCTATCTCGCAGCGGCGGCAGCCGCCATGGTGTTGCCCGCGTGCGCATCGACGTCGATTGCCAGTACCACCCCGCAAGCGGTCCGGGTTGTCACGACGACGACGGCGCCGCCGGTCGACGTCGCCGATTCCACCGAGGTGATCACGACCGAGCCGCCGACGGTTTCGACCGTTCCGGCTCCTCGCCCGACGGCGCCCCCGCTACCGATCCCGACCACGATCCCGGTCAACATCATTCCGGTCCCGCCGGCTGACCCGCCGATCGTCGGCGTCGGGCAGAGGAACGGCGACGACACACTCCGAGCGGAGCAGCGTCTACTCGATCTCGGTTTCTGGCTCGACGCGGCTGACGGCAACTACAACCTCACCACTTCACAGGCCGTGATGGCATTCCAGAAGTTCTACGGCCTGTCGACCGACGGCGTGCTCGGCGACGACACGGCTGCGGCGATGACGGCATTGACCGAACGGCCGCACGGTCGCGCCGAGGCCGGCACGCTCGTCGAGATCGACAAGGGCAAGCAGGTTCTGATGCTGGTGATCGACGGCCGGACCGAGTGGCTGTTGAACGCTTCTTCGGGCAGCGAGATCCCGTACGAGGAAGTCGATCAAAACACCGACGGTGAAGTCCAGAAGGGCGACTCGATCACCCGCAACGGCTTGCACAACGTGTACCGGGAACGTGAAGAGGGCTGGTGGGACGGAGACCTCGGCAGCATCTATCGGCCGAAGTACTTCACCGGCGGCATCGCCGTCCACGGTTCGAACAACGTCCCTGACTATCCGGCGTCGCACGGCTGTGTCCGGGTGAGCGTGCCGGCGATGGACTGGATCTGGGAGACCGGCATCATGCCGATCGAAACCCCGGTCTGGGTCTACGACAGCTGACCGCGCTCGCGCCGTGGGCGTTCGGGCGCCGCACGCCCGTATTCGAACCAGGCGCATGCATCACGCCGACCATGTACAGTCGGTCCCCGAGATCTGATCGGCGAGACGCGCGTTGCGTCCCTGACCTCAGCGCGCGGGATCTGGGAGACCGGCATCACACCGAACGAGATCACGGTCCGAGCAGACGACAGCTGACCGGCCAACAGCGCTCGCGCCTCGCTACCGCCGTGCTCCGATCGGACGTCGCACGCCGGTGTTCGAACTCGTCGTGCACGACCATGCGCAGTCGGTGTCTGCGAGCTCTGATCGGCGAGAGCGTGCAGCGTCCTGATCTCAGCGCACTGTGCGAACCGCCGGCGATGCGCGCGTTCTGATTCTGGAATGATGCCGAACGAGATCACGTCTGAGCAGACGACAGCTGAGGATGGTGGCCGACCTCGACCTGGACGTCGAGCCGGCCAAAGGCACTCGCGCATTCGGTGGTCGGGTGAGCGTGTCCGCGACGGACTGGATGTGGGAGACCGGCGTGATGCCGATCAACACCCGGTCTGAGTCGCCGCCGGTCCACTCGAAGCAATCGCGCGCTCGTCGCACCTGCGACGGTTGGACGTCCCGGCGATCCGCCTCGATGAGGGTGCGTCCCGGTGCGGTCGGCGCGTACGGCATCTGACGCCGAGCGCACTCCCGCAACGGTCAATCGGCGGCGAGGTCGCTGTCGTACAGGCGGTCGAGCAGACCTCGCATCTCGTCTTCATCGAGGCTCCAGGAACACGCGTACATTGCCGCGAGGTCCGGTGCGTCGGCGTTGACGGCCCACGCATCGGGGTCCCACATCTTGCCGCGTCGGAAGGCCTTGGCACAGTGGCCGTAGATCTCGGCGGTCTCGACGACGATCGCCGCCTTCGGCGGTCGGAGCTCTTTCGTGAATCCGTCGAGGATGTCGCGG
Source organism: Ilumatobacteraceae bacterium (assembly GCA_039921745.1). Taxonomy (GTDB): domain Bacteria; phylum Actinomycetota; class Acidimicrobiia; order Acidimicrobiales; family Ilumatobacteraceae; genus Ilumatobacter. The sequence goes on from JBDSBE010000072.1 coordinate 15,730, forward strand.
TCGACGGTGATCACGGCCGGACCGTTGATGCGGAGCGTCTCGTCCTTGCCGGGCACGATCATCAACACGCCGGCCCAGGGATGCGCGATCAGATTGCGGTAGCTGTCGAGTCGGTTGTTGCCGTTGAGGTCGGGAATTGCGATGTGTCGATCGTCGAGCCGCCGCACGAACCCCGGCGGGCCGCCACGCGGTGAGGCATCGAGCGAGCCCGCCCCGTTGGACGTGGCGAGCACCAGGAATGGGCTGTGGTCGATGAGCGCAGCCATCCCGTCGTCGATCGCCGCTCGCTCTTTGTCGAGGGCTCGTTCGGACGGCTCGCGATACAGCACCTCGAGTTGTTCGACGGTCTCGACACGGCCGGGAATCTTCACGGCGACAGTCTGTCAGTTCACCGCCGGGCCGTCAGGAGCGGGATTCGAGCAGGTGCTTGAGATCGCCGAGGTCCTGGTTCATTGCTCGGCGCATCATCCGTCCGATCAACGGCGCGACGAGTCGGGAGAACCCGGCCGGCTCGCCCCAGTTGTGCAGCACCATGTGCGTGGCACGATCTCCGACCGGCCTCCACCGATACGTCGTGGCCATCGGGAACGAGCCGTCCGTCGTTCGCATCGACACCTGCTCGCCCGGTGTGTATTCGGTGACCTCGTAGGTGTACTCGAGTTGCCGGCCGAGAAAGCGCGCCCGAAAGTCGATGCGCGATCCGAGGCTGATCGGCGGTTCGGTGACCCAGTCGGCCTGGTCGATCCGGCGATACCACGTCGGGGCGTTCGACGGGTCGCCTGCGAAGGCGGAGACCTCGGCGATCGGCCGCTCGATCACGATCGTGGTACTGACGTCGACCTTCACGCCGTCCATCTTGCCGCATGTCGGCCTCGGTGGCGATCGCGTTCGCCGCCTCCGGCGGGTCTGGTCGTCTGACACGGGTTATGGGTGACGTGGCAGACTCGCTGCATGAAGCAACTCACGGGGCTCGACGCATCGTTCCTGTACATGGAGACGGCGAACACGTACGGGCACGTGAACGGGCTGGCCGTGTACGAACGACCGACTCCCGATTTCGATCCGTATGCAGCGGTCTACGCTCGGTTCGGTTCCTTGATCGGCCATGTCGAGCCGCTGCGCCGTCGGGTGGTCGAGGTGCCGTTCGGGCTCGATCATCCGTACTGGGTCGACGACCCCGACTTCGATCTCGACTTCCACGTCCGCCAGATCGGGCTTGCTCCACCCGGCGCCGCCGACCAGCTCGCGGAGCAGGTCAGCCGCATCATCGGTCGCCCGATGGACCGGACCCACCCGCTCTGGGAGGTGTACGTCATCGAGGGTTTGGGTGATGGCAGGTGGGCGATGCTCACGAAGTTCCACCATGCGACCGTCGACGGTGCGGCCGGGGTGCTCATGCTCAAGCTCTTCACCGATGAGACGAGGGACACGCCGTGGCCGTGGGAGCCCGTCGCCTGGCAGGGTGAGGTCCTGCCGACCGATCGCGAGCTGCTCAAGCTCACCGTCGGGAATCTGGTGGCGAACCCCGTGAAAGCGACGCGCCTCTCGCTCAAGGTCGTGCGCAACATGGCCGACGCTGCCGGCCTCAACAGTCTGAGCGGTGTCGTCGCCCGGTCGCGTGATCTGATCGCCACGACGGTCGGGCGGGGCGAGGAGGCCGAGGCGGTCTCCGAGCAGCTGCGCAAGATCACCTTGCCGATCACTCCGGCCCCGCCGACGCCGTGGAACCGGAGTGTCGGACCGCACCGTCGTTTCGCAATGCGCTCGACCGCGCTGTCGAACATCAAGGCGCTGAAGGACGCAACGGGCGGCACGGTCAACGACATCGTGATGGCGATCTGTGCTGGCGCGCTGCGCGAGTACCTGATCCGCCATGACGCGCTGCCCGAGCAGCCGCTGCGGGCAATGGTCCCGGTGTCGATCCGCACCGGTACCGAAGAGGACCCGTGGACGAACCGCGTCTCGTCGATCGTGGCCGAACTCCCGACGGATTGCGACGACCCGATCGAGCGGGTGGCGCGCTGTCGGGCGGCGATGGACGTTGCGAAGCGCCAACTCGATCTCGTTCCGGCCACGGCGTTGACCGAGGCGACCGATGTGACGTCGCCGGTGATCGCCGGGGCCGCCGTGCGGCTGATGGCGCGATTGTCCGATCGCGTCAATCTGCCGGTCAACGTGGTGATCTCGAATGTGCCTGGGCCTCGGGAGGCGCTGTTCTTCGCCGGCGCCAAGCTGGACAACTACATCCCGGTGTCGACGATCAGTAACGGCGTCGGACTGAATATCACCGTGCATTCGTACGAAGACCGGCTCGACTTCGGTCTGGTCGCCGATCGCGAACTCGTGCCGGATCTGTGGGATCTCGTCGACCTCCACGTCGATGAGATCGACCGCTTGTTCGAGGCCTCCGGTGCCACCTACGCCGTGAGTCAACCGCGAGCGGCCGGCCGGCGCGGCGCCATGCCGAAGCCGAAGCCCGTTGCGCCGTCGGCGACAAAACGGACCCCGACGATTGCAGCCGAGTCAACCCCCACGCCGCCACCGGCGAAGCGCTCCAAAACAGATCGCTCCGCCACGAAGCGCTCTGTCACAAAGCCGTCCGCCTCGAAGAAGTCTGCAGCGAAGAAATCGACGGCGAGGAAGACCGCAGCGAAGAAGGCGAAGAAGACCGCGGCGAAACCGACCACACCAGAAATTTCGGCAGCGAAGAAGACCGCAGCGAAGAAGGCGGTGGCAGTCAAGTCGGCCGCGAAGAGGACCACGGCGAAGAAGTCGGCAGCGAAGAAGTCGACGGGGAGTAAGACGGCAGCGAGGAACACGACGGCGAAGAAGTCGGCCGTCGCAGAGCCGGCACCAACGCGGCCAGCGGCGAGGAAGACATTGGCGAAGCAAACGACGGCGAAGAGAACGACGGCGAAGAAAACGACGGCGAGGAACTCCGCATCGAAGAAGTCGGCCGCCAAGAGGACGACGGCGAGGAAGAAGTCGGCGAGGAAGACCGCAGCGAAGTAGTCGGCCGCCAAGAGGGCGGCCGCAGCGAAGCAGACGGGAGCCAAGATGACACCGGCGGCGAAGTGGTCGTCGGCGTAGCAGATCGCGGCGAGCAAGGCAGCGGCGAAGTAGACGCCAGCCAGAGACCGACAGCAAGGTAGAGCGAAGCCAAGATGATCCAGCGAAGTGGTCGCCAGAGGAGTAGTCGACGGCGAGCAGATCAGCGACGACGTAGGCGGCAGCTGTAGGACGGCAGCGAAGAAGACCGCAGCGAAAAAGTCGGCAGCCACGATGACACCGGCGGCGAAGTGGTCGACGGCGAGGAACCGCAGCGAAGCAAACCGCACCCAAGGATGACACCGGCGAAGCAGACCGCGGCGATCAAGGTAGCGCCGAAGTACACGCCAGCCAGGAGAACGGCAGCAAAGTAGAGCGAAGTCAGCAAGCATCCGGCGAAGCGTCGGCGTAGCAGACCGCGGCGAGCAAGGCAGCGGCGTAGTAGACGCCAGCCAGAGGACCTGCAGCAAGTAGAGCGAGGCCAAGATGACACTGGCGGAGTGGTCGTCGGCGTGGGAAGACTGTGGCGAGCAAAGCAGCGGCGAGGTACGCGGCAGCGAAGAAGACTGCAGCCGAAAAGAAGACAGCCGTGAAGTGATAGCCCGCGATGAGGTCGGCGCATCGATTCCGACGTGGGCCGTGTCGCGTTTTCTGAGGCGATGGTGCTCGGATCGCGACGTGGCGTGGTGCCGAGGTGGGTTTGTCGACCCGAGTGCACCGACGCATTGACCGTGTCGCGTTTTTGGGGCGATGACGCTCAAGGTCGCGACATGGCGTGGTGTCGAGGCGGTCTGATCGACCCGAGTGGACGATGACGGCAACCGGGTCGCGTTTTTGGGTCGATGGTGCTCAAGGTCGCGACATGGCGCGATTCCGAGGTGAGTCGTTGTGCACGGACGCATTGACCGTGTCGCGATTTTGGGGCGATGGTGCTCAGGACCGCGACATGGCGTGGTGCCGAGGCGGGTTTGGTCGATCGTTGTGTCCGACGCATTGACCGTGTTGCGTTTTTGGGGCGGTCTGATCGACCTAAGTGCACGAGGACAGCAACCGTGTCGCGTTCTTGGGCGATGACGCTTAGGACCGCGACATGGCGTGGTGCCGAGGAGGTCTGGTCGACCGGAGTGGACGATGACGGCAACGGTGTCGCGTTTGTGGGGCGATGACGCTCAAGACCGCGACATGGCATGAGGCCGAGGCGGTCTGATCGACCCGAGTGCGCGAGGACGGCGACCATGTCGCGTTTTTGGTGCGTTGACGCTCAAGGTCGCGACATGGCGTGGTCACGAAGCCACAAGCACCGACCGTGTCGCGTTTTTGGGGGCGATGAGCCCAAAATCGCGTATGGCTCGGGGGCGGTCAGGGGGTGTCGCAGGTTGCGATGGGGCGGTCGGGGTCGGCGGACCACTCGCTCCACGAGCCCGGGTACAGGCGGCCACCGGGGAGGCCGATGGTCGACATGACCATCAGGTCGTGACATGCCGTGACACCGCTCCCGCAGTAGACGATCGCGTTCATGCCGAGCCCGGCGAACTGCCCGACCAGCTCCGCAGTCGACAGATGGAGGCCGTCCGCTCCGATCGTGTCACCGTGAAACTTGTTGATCGCACCCGGGATGTGACCGGCTCGGGCGTCGATCGGCTCCTGGTCGCCTCGGTACCGGTCAGGCGACCGTGCGTCGACGACCGTTCCGCCGAACTCGACACTCTGGGCGACAGCATCGGCGTCGACCACCCCGGTCCAGTCCGGCGCCGGCGGGTACTGCGCGGCCGTGATCTCCGTGACCGCGTCGGTCACGGGCTGACCGGCAGCGACCCACGCTTGATAGCCGCCGTCCAGCACGGTCACTCGGCCGTGCCCGATCGATCGCAGCATCCACCACAGCCTCGATGCGATCGCTCCACCGGCACTGTCGTACGCCACCACGAACGAACCCGGCCCGACACCGAGGCGCCCGAGCAGCGCTGTGAACTCTTCGACGGTCGGGAGCGGGTGTCGTCCTCCACCATCGCGCCCGGCCAACTCGGTGTGGAGGTCGACGAACCGGGCACCTGGAACGTGGGCGACGTCGTACTCGCGTCGACCTTGATCGTGGTCGTCGAGGTGGAACCGGACGTCGCAGATCACCACGTCGGTGTCGTCGAGCCGTTCGGCGAGTTCGGCGACGGAGATCAAAGCCATTCCCGAACCGTAGTCGCGCTCGATCGCGGCGCGAACCGCGTCGGCCGGTACCGTTCGCGCATGACGACCGATCCATCGGGCACGCCGGAAGCCATCATGAGCCTTCGCCGAGGTGGGAAAGCGGTCATCCTGATGACCTACCGTGGTGATTGGTGACCGTACTGCTGTGCCCAGCTCGTGCGGCTGGCTTCCCACTCTGAGCAGATCCACGGCGCCGGCGGCGAGGTGATTGCCGTCAGCATCGACGACGACGTCCGCCAAGCCGGCATGTTCGATCGTTGGCCGACTCCGAATGTGCTCTACGTCTCCGATCCGGATCGCAGCCGGATCATCGAACCACTGGGTCTCTCCGACCCGAACGACGAGCGCAATCTCGCGCGACCGGCCATGCTCGTGCTCGACCCCGATGGCAGCGAGGTCTACCGCTACGTCGGTCGCGACTTCGCCGACCGCACCACGGACGACGAGGTGTTCGCAGCGCTCGAAGGGCTCGGCCTCGACCCGATCGAACCACCGGAGGGTGGCCCTGTCGCCGACGTGCCGGACGACCTCGGGAGGTTCTTCTCGCCGGCGGCGATGGTGCCGTACTTCAAGGGGAACCGGTTCGCAGCGGCTGCGATCGGCGGTCGTACGGACGATGAGGGGTTCCGGGCCGTGGCGCGTGAGCATCGCCGGATGGCGGACGAGACGCTGGCTGCGTGGGAGTCACTGACCCGGTGACCGGGCGTGGTGGGCAGACGCTCGGCCTCCACCTGATCGAACCACCCAGAGGGTGGTCCCGCTGCCGATGTGTCGTGCGACCTCGGCGATGGTTCGCGCCACCGTCGATGCTGTCGTTCTGCAGGGGAACCGGCTCGCAACTGCGGCGGGTCGTGCGGATGATGAGGCGTTCCGGGTCGTGGCGCGTGAGCATCGCCGGTTGGCGGACGAGACACTGGTCGCTCGGTCGTCACTGACGCGCCCCGCCCAGGTCGTCGTCGCAGCGGACAGGTTGCGCTCGGAGCGATCTGTGCGATCACGGTGCTTCCCACGTCAAGATCATTCCCGGGCGTCATCGTCCGGGAACCGGCGATCGTCCTGACCGTGAGGCGGGCAGTAGCCGAGCCGCCGAGCCTGCGGCGCGGCGGGCAGGTTGCGCTCGCAGCGAGTCCGGATCGGGCGAACGGTTCGTCAGAGGTCTTTCTCGAACCATTGGTGGGCGTATGGGTTGTCGTTGTAGCGGTCGGTCGACTGGTAGCCGGCACGCTGATACATGGCGATCGCCTCGTCGAGCGTCTCGTTCGTGTCGAGCACGACTCGCGAGTAACCGAGCGATGCTGTCGCCACCTCGAGCCGGTCCAGCATCCGCCGTCCGAGACCGACGCCTCTCCAGTGAGGGTCGACCCACATCCGCTTGATCTCACCGGTGCGGTGGTCGTGTCGCTGCACCCCGCCGCACGCGGCGACCCGCCCGCCGATGGAGGCCACGAGGAACGTTCCGGACGGGGCCGCCATGGCGGGGGCATCGACAACAAGTGTTTCACCAGGGTTGAAGCCGCCGCCGAACCGCTCGTCGAGTTCGGCGAAGTAGGTCGTCATCGCTGTGACCGCGGCGTTCGATGTCGGGTCGACGACATCGACGGTCATGTCGGCCGACGCCAGGAGTCGATCGGCGGTGCGCAGGGCGTCGGCCAAGCGGTCGCGCTGCGAGTCGGTGAGGTCGGCGAGGAGTGAGGTGACGAGGGCATTCGATCGATCGTCGAGATCGTGCCAAGCGGCTGTGCCGGCGACGGTGAGCCCGACGATCCGCCGTCGCCGATCGTGAGGGTCGACCGACGTCGCGACCAACCCCTCGCGTTCGAGGCGATGGATCATGCGGCTCAGGTATCCGGAGTCGAGTGCCAGTCGGCGCCGCAGGTCGCGGGTGGTCGTCCCGTGCGGTCCGATCTCGAACAGCACACGTGACGGCCCGTACGGGCGGTCCGTGTCGAGGAAGGATTCTGCGAGTGCGCCTACGCGTTTCGTGTGCGCACGATTGAAGTGACGCACCACTGCCACGACCCCGTCGTCCATGCTCTGTGACCGTAGTCAGAGATCTCCGGCAGCTCGGCACGACCGATCCCCCCGTATACCCTTCCTCGTCATGGCCCGATTTGCCGACAAGCCGACGATCAACGGAGAGCGAATCACGCTCCGACCGATCGCTGCCAGCGACACCGAGCACATGTGGTCCGACGCGCACGACGTCGAGATCACCTACTTCACGGGGTCGCACGGCGAGTTCACGCACAGTCAGATCGAGCAGTGGTGCACCTCGCGCGTCGATCAACCGGATCGGCTCGACATGGCAGCCGTCGACGCAGAGACCGGCGAATGGCTCGGCGAGGTCGTGATCAACGAGTGGGATCCCGACAACCGCTCGTGCAGCTTCCGAATCGCACTCTCGGCGAACGCCCGGGACCGCGGCATCGGCACCGAGGCGACACAGTTGATCGTCGACTACGTGTTCGACGAAATCGACGAGCCCGCGGTCAATCGCATCTCGCTCGAGGTCTACGACTTCAACCCTCGTGGCCTCGCCGTCTACGAAAAGGTCGGCTTCCTCCCGGAGGGTGTGCTGCGTGACGCACTGTTCTGGAAAGAAGAGTTCCACGACGCGATCACGATGAGCGTCCTGCGACGCGATCGGGATCGCAAGTCGCACGCCTGACCGTCGATCGGGCGAGCATCGCTGACGCTCACGTTGGCCGTGTCGCGATCCAGAGGCGCTCCTGACCCAAAGCCGCGACAGGGTTCGGGTCCTCACGCGCCAGCCTCAGCGGAACTGGCGGAAGCAGGTTCGCACGTCCGCGACGAACAGATCGGGCACCTCGAGTGCGGCGAAATGCCCGCCGCGTTCCTGCTCCGACCAGTGCACGACGTTGGGGAATCGCTCCGCGATCCATGCCCGAACGGGCGGCACGATCTCGGCCGGGTAGACCGCGAATCCGGTCGGAGCGGTCACCGGAGTCCGGTCGGTGGCTCGCCCGAAGCTCTCCCAGTAGAGCCGTGCCGACGACGTCGCCGTCCCGGTGACCCAGTAGATCGTCACGTCGTCGAGCATCTCGTCTCGGGTGAGGGCGTGCTCGGGATGGTCGTCGCAGTCGGTCCAGGCCCAGAACTTCTCGACGATCCATGCGGCCTGCCCGGCGGGGGAGTCGGTGAGGCCGTACCCGAGCGTCTGGGGTCGTGATTTCTGCTGGGTCGAGTATCCCGAATCCCAGTCGATGTAGTGGCGGATCCGTTCGAGGGCGTGGGTCTCGTCGGGGCCGGATGGCTCGCCCTTCGGTGTCGAACCCATCGCGAGGGTGACGTGGATGGCTGTGCACCGGTCGGGGTGGCGCGCGCCGATCGACGCTGTGATCGCAGAGCCCCAGTCGCCGCCCTGGGCGACGAACGACGGATATCCGAGTCGGTCCATCAGGCGCACCCAGGCGTCACCGATCCGGTCGACGCCCCAGCCGGTCTCGGTCGGTTTGCCGGAGAACGCATAGCCGGGCAGCGAGGGCGCGATGACATGGAACGCGTCGCCGGTGTCGCCGCCGTGGAGCTGCGGTTCGGTGAGTGGCTCGATCACCTTGTGGAACTCGACGATCGATCCCGGCCACCCATGGGTGAGAAGGAGCGGGATCGCATCGGGGTTGGACGACCGTTGGTGAACAGCGTGGATGTCGACCCCGTCGATCTCGGTGATGACCTGATCGAATCGGTTGAGCGCCGCCTCGCGTGCTCGCCAGTCGTACTCGTCGGCCCAGTAGGAGCAGAGTTCGCGGATGTAGTCGAGCGGAACGCCTTGGCTCCAGTCGTCGACCAGCTCCCGATCGGGCCAGCGCGTGTTCCTCAGACGGGTGCGCAGGTCGTCGAGCACACCGTCGGGTACGTCGATCGTGAACGGCCGGATCTCATCGCTCATGACCGAACCGTAGACAGGACCGTTCGGTCGCGCCGTGCTGGTGACTGTGCGCTGCTCGAGCGGTCCCGTTTCCTGTTGTTCAGGCGGTGGAGAGATACAGGATCGCTTCGTGTTCGATGCTGGCGAGCGGGGTGCCGTCGAGCTCGACGAGCACGTCGATGATCGCGCGAGTGCCACCTCGTTGGAACCGCTCGACGACGGTGGCGTGCACGTCGACCGTCGCACCGATCGGAGCCGGGGCGTGGTGGCGGATGATGCTACGGGTGTGGATCCACGCGCCGGTCACGAGGTCGGTCGACATGATGCGGTTACCGATCGCGGGCCAGATGACGGGGTGCATGATCTGCTCCTCGTCATAGATCGCGAGGTCGTCCCCGGCGCGTCGGCCGTAGTGAGCCGAGAAGTCGACGCCGAGTGTGAACTGCCTGCTCGGCAGGGCGTCTCCCTCCCGTATCGCCGGTGGCGGGCCCGCGTCGCGGATTGCGGCGAAGGTGACCCGCGGGTTGCGCTCCTCGGCCGGGCAGATCGCCTCGACCATCGTGCCGTCGGGCGTCGGTGACGGTGTGCATTCGACGATCGCATTCGCGAAGACGGGCGCCTTGAACCTGACCTCGCCGCCACCGCGCGTCAACCAGTCGATCCCCCACGCTTCCACCAGCGGATGGGTGAGGTACGCGTAGGTTGTCACGCCGGCGACCAACGCCGACGGGAAGCCCTGCGCTTGCGCGCCGGCGTCGGTGTGGATCGGGTTGTCGACGTGATCGGGCAGGTTCTGCGCCGTCACGGTCCATGCCGTGGGGATTGCGCTCATGCGCGCAAACCTAGAGGTCGACCGGCTCCCCCGCGTGGTCGGCGGGTGGGACCAGGATCGACGCACGCCGCTAGACAGTGGAGATGGCCCAGTTCTGGCACGGTGCAGCGTCGATCCACTATGACCTGGAGGGTGACGGGTTTCCCGTGCTCCTCATCGCTCCGGGTGGGATGCGGTCGGCCAACGATTTGTGGAACGGCATGCCGTGGAATCCACGGGAGCGACTCGCGGACGAGTACCAACTGATCGGGATGGACCAGCGCAACGCCGGTCGATCGCAGGCGCCGGTGTCCGCCGACGACGGGTGGGACACGTACACCGCTGATCAACTCGCGCTGCTCGACCATCTCGGGGTCGATCGGTGTCACGTGGTCGGGATGTGCATCGGCGGGCCGTACATCATGAACTTGTTGAACACGGCGCCCGACCGGTTCGCATCGGCCGTGCTCCTCCAACCGGTCGGCATCGACGACAACCGGTCGGCGATGTACGAGATGTTCGATCAGTGGGCGGAGACCATCAGACCGCAGCACGCCGACGTCGAGACCGATACGTGGGAGTCGTTCCGCAGCAACATGTGGGACGGCGAGTTCGTTCTCACCGCGAGTCGCAAGCAGGTCGCAGGCTACGAAACGCCCATGCTCGTGGCGATGGGGAACGACCTGTATCACCCGCAGTCGACGTCGCGCGAACTCGCAGACCTCGCCCCGAACGCGACCCTCGTGGAGGAGTGGAAGGAAGGCGAGCCCCTCGTCGAGATCGACGCGACCATCAAGCAATTCCTGCTCGCCAACACCCCATGACGAATTGTGCCAGGCACAATTCGTCATGAGTTTTCGGGAGCAGGGGATCGAACCGGCGGACGGGTTTGCGACGGACGGGTTCATCGTTCGGCCGCTCGTGTCGTCCGACGTGGTGCTCGACCACGACGCCGTGATGTCCAGTCGCGAGTTTCTGTACCACTGGGAGCAGGATCCTCCGTATCCGCCGGAGGACTTCTCCGTCGAGGACAACCTCGACGATCTCGAGAAGATGGAGAGCGAACACCGCAACGGGACCCGGTACACGTACACCGTCATCAACGCGGACCAGACCCAGATCCTCGGTTGCATCTATCTGCTGCCGAACGACGATCGCATGTACCGAACCGCCGAGGTCACGTCCCACGACGGCACCGACCTGTCGTCGATCGACGCCACGGTTGCGTTCTGGGTTCGCGTGTCGACGTGGGCGGACGGATTCGAGCGCGACGTGCTCGAGGCGGTGATCGCCTGGTTACGGGACGACTGGTCGATCGAGCGGCCGGTGATCGTGACGAACGAGCATCTCGATCATCAGATCGCGACGATCGAGTCATTGGGCCTCACCCGCCGCTTCGACTACGACCGCGACAAGGACATGTACACGTCGTACGCCTACGCCTGACCGCGAGGATGCAGGTCCGCTGAGGTGATCGCTCGCGGTCCTGGCGTCGGACAGAGGCGCCGGAGTGCCGCCGCCCTTTCATCACGAGGGACGCCACCGACGCAACGGTGGTGACGGACCACGCGGGTCAGGCGGGGGTCGGCTCGAGAGCCGCGCGGACCTTTCTGGCGATTTCCTCGGCGGTGGAACCGGGGGTGAGCACTGTGGTGATGCCGAGGCCCTTGAGTTCTTCGAGGTCGTGATCGGGCACGATCCCGCCGAGGATGACCGGGATGTCGCTGCCGCGCTTGCGGATCTCCTCGACGACGAGCGGGGCGAGGGTCATGTGAGCCCCCGACAGCATCGACAGGCCGATTGCGTCGACGTCCTCGTCGACCGCCGCGGCGGCGACCGTCTCGGGTGTTTGGAACAGCCCCGTGTAGATGACCTCGAAGCCGGCGTCGCGCAGTATCCGGGCGACGACCTTGATGCCGCGGTCATGGCCGTCGAGGCCGACCTTGGCGATGAGGATCCGTTCGCCGCTCATCAGATCACCGGCACTTCGACGTGGCGCCCGAACTCGCTCTCCATGGTCCGCATGATCTCACCCAGGCTGGCGTAGACCTTCACTGCTTCGATCAGAGCCGGCATCAGGTTGACCGCCGGATCGGCAGCGTCGGCGGCAACTCGTGCGAGTGCCGCGTCGACGGCCGACTGATCGCGATCCTGGCGAACCTGTTCGAGTCGCTTGCGCTGACGTGACTCGTCTTCGCTGCTGATGCGCAGCAGATCGATCTGGGCTTCGTCGTTGCCGTCGGTGTAGGCGTTGACGCCGACCGTGATGCGACGCCCGTCGTTGAGCTTGCGCTCGAGCTCGTACGCCGAGTCGGCGATGCGGCCCTGGAACCAGTTCTCCTCGATGCCCTGGATGGCGCCCTCGAGCATCGAGCCGTCGCCGAGTTCGTCGAGGTAGGTGAACATCTCCTCGGCCTGGCGTTCCATCTCGTCGGTCAGCGACTCGACGAAGTACGAACCACCGAGCGGGTCGGCGACGTGGGCGACGTTCGTCTCCGCCGCGAGCACCTGCTGCGTTCGCAGCGCGATGCGTGCGGCCTTTTCGGTAGGGAGCGCGAGCGCTTCGTCCATCGAGTTCGTGTGGAGCGACTGGGCGCCGCCGAGCACGCCGGCGAGTGCTTCGATCGCGGTGCGCACGATGTTGACCTCGGGTTGCTGCGCCGTGAGCGACACTCCCGCCGTCTGGCAGTGGAAGCGGAGTTGCATCGAACGCTCCGACGTCGCGCCGTACCGTTCCTTCATCCATCGTGCCCAGATCCGGCGGGCGGCGCGGTACTTGGCGATCTCCTCGAAGAAGTCGATGTGGGCGTTGAAGAAGAAGCTGAGGCGAGGCGCGAACGCGTCGACATCGAGCCCGGCCTGGGTGGCGAGTTCGACGTACGCGAAGCCGTTGGCGAGCGTGAAGGCGAGTTCTTCGGCGGCCGTCGAGCCGGCTTCGCGGATGTGGTAGCCGGAGATCGAGATCGAGTGCCACCGCGGCATCTCGGCGGCGGTGAAGTCGATCGTGTCGCGCACGAGCCGCATCGATTGCCGTGGTGGGAAGACGAACTCCTTCTGGGCCTGGTACTCCTTGAGGATGTCGTTCTGGAGGGTGCCGCCGAGTTCCGAGCGGGGGGTGCCGGCCTGCTCGGCCTGCGCGATGAACATCGCGAAGATCACCGCCGCGGGCGAGTTGATCGTCATCGAGGTGGTGATCTCGCCGAGGTCGATGTCGCGGTAGAGGTCGGCCATGTCGGCGATCGTGTCGATCGCGACGCCGCATCGACCGACCTCGCCGAGCGACATCGGGTCGTCGCTGTCGAGGCCGAGCAGCGTTGGCATGTCGAAGGCCGTCGACAGCCCGTCGCCGCCCGACTTGATGATCTCCTTGAAACGCCAGTTGGTGTCGTCGGCGGTGCCGAAGCCGGCGAACATCCGCATCGTCCACAGCTTGGAGCGATACATCGACGCGTACGGGCCGCGGGTGTACGGGTACTGGCCGGGGAAATCACCGTCGTCTGGGCCGTAGACGGGCTGGAGCGGGATGCCGGACATCGTCTGGAAGTCGGCATCGCGGAGGCGTGACGCGTCGAACGCCTCCTGCCACAGTTCGCGGTTGTTCGGCTGGGTCATGTTGACAGAGTAGTTTGATGTCCAAGTAAAGTCCATGCGGTGGACACCACGACCCGCGATCCAATCGAGTTGGCGCATCGCAACTGGGTTGCGTCTGGCTGGACGGAGGCCGCGGACGGCATGGCGCTCGTCACGTCGATCATGCGGGTGCAGCAGCTCTTCCTGGCTGACATCGAGGCGATCCTCAAACCGCACGGTCTCACCTTCTCGCGGTTCGAGGTGCTGCGACTGCTGGCGTTCACCCGGGAGGGAGTGCTTCCGGTCGGCAAGATCGGGGAGCGGCTGCAGGTGCATCCGGCCAGCGTCACGAATGCGGTGCAGCGGCTGCAGGATGCCGGCCTCGTCGTGCGCCGGGCCAATCCCGACGACGGGCGCGGCGTGCTCGCCGAGGTCACCCGGGCCGGTCGGGAACTCGTCGAGGACTGCACCGTCCTCCTGAATCAGCGGGTCTTCGAACACAACCCGCTCACGACGGATGAACTCACGACGGCGCGGACTGCACTGGACTCGCTCCGTCGCAGCTTCGGTGACCCCGCCTGATCAACGTCGGACGCCGCTACGCCAGACGCGACGCGATCATCTTCTTCGACGACCACGTCGCCTGCCCTCACCATCGACCGCACCCACAAATACCATCCCTCCCACACCCCAAGGGCCACCAGCACGAAACTGTCAACGATGTCCCGCGACATGAGTGTCAACAGCCGCAGATCAGCGGCACGGGGCAGGCGTGATGTTCGCGGCGCGCGGAACCAAGTGCGATCGAGTCCTGCCGAACCACTCGGCACCCAGACCACCAGCCCTGTGCCGTGTCGCAAATTTGGTCGGATACAGGCGCAAATCGCCGACACGGCGCGGCCGGGACCGTAGCGTTGCGCCGGGCTTGCTCGTCAGGCTTCGTCGCGGATGACCTGGAGGCCGGCGGGGTCGACGAGGCTGTCGTGCAGACGGAGGTTGTGGTTGTGGCCGACGTGGTGCAGGCCGAACGCCGACTGGATCGACGTCCACATCCCCATCGCGTCGAGGGTGTTGTTGACGCTCTGTTTGGCGAGGGTCAGGCCGATCAACGGGCGTCGCGCAATGTGCACCGCCATCGCAAGCGTCTCCGACTCGAGATCGTCGCGGCTGACGACCTTGTTCACCATGCCGTGGCGGTACGCCTCGTCGGCGGTGATCGCCCGACCCGTGAACAGCATCTCCTTGGCGAGCCGTGCCCCAGCTTCGTACGGGTGCGTGAAGTACTCGTGGCCGTTGACACCGAACGCGACGACCGGGTCGGAGAACGTGGCGTCCTCGCTGCACACGACGAGGTCCATCGGCCAGACGAGCATCAGCCCCCCGGCGATCACCTTGCCTTGCACTTGGGCGATCGTCGGCTTGGGGAGATTGCGCCACCGCCAGCAGAGTCCGACGTACATCTCCGCTTCGGTCGCCATGTAACCCTCGGCGCCTTCCGCGTCGAAGCAGCACCAGGTGCCGATCGGGTCGATGTCGGCCATGTCGGTGCCGGCCCGTAGGTCGTGGCCGGACGAGAAATGATTGCCGTCGGCGGCGAGGATGATCACCCGCACGTCTGCGTCGCGGGCGGCTCGATCGAATGCCTCGTTGAGTTCGCTGAGCATCTGATAGTCCTGCGCGTTGGCGGTCTGCGAACGAGCGAGAACGATCCGCGCCACCCGGTCGGCGGGCTGCTCGTAACGGATGTGTTCCCAGTCGTCGCTCATTGCCCGAGTCTTGCGCTCCGGCGTGCTCGGCCTTCGACGGGAGCGTGCGGTGTTGCCATGATGATGTCGATGTGTTCGTGTGGCCCGAGTTTTGCGCTCCGGCGTGCTCGGTCTTCGACGGGAGCGTTCGGTGTTGCCATGATGATGTCAATGTATTGTGCGACCCGGTTGTCCTCGGTCGACGAGGCTCCAGTGATGGGGCCCAGGGTTGCGTGGAGTGTGGGCGATGATGTCGGAGATCGCTGCACGTGATTTGGTTGTCGTGTCGGGCAAGGGGTTGTGGTGTTGGGGTTGGCAGGTGTGTGTCGGGTGTGGCGATGACGTTGGAGATCGCTGCACGTGATTTGGTTGTCGTGTCGGGCGAGGAGGTTGTGGTGTTGGGGTTGGCAGGTGTGTGTCGGGGGTGGCGATGACGTTGGATGAGATCGCTGCACGTGATTTGGTCGTCGTGTCGGGCAAGGGGGTTGTGGTGTCGGGGTGTGCAGGTGTGTGTCGGGGGTGGCGATGACGTCGGAGGTCGCTGCATGTGATTCGGTCGTCTATTTGAACGGTGAGTTCGTGCCGACCGCTTCGGCGATGGTGTCGGTGGACGACAGGGGTTTCCTCTTCGCCGATGCGTGCTACGAGGTGACGCTGGTCGTGCACGGCCGGTGCATCGCGCTCGACCGCCACCTCGCACGTTTGCAGGGCGGCCTCGACGAGTTGCGGATCGAGTTCGATGCAACTGCCCTTCGGCCTGTCCACGACGAGTTGATCCAACGGAACCACCTCGATGGCGAGCCGACCGCGTCGGTGTACGTCCAGGTCACCCGCGGCGTCGCCCCGAGATCCCATTCGTTCCCGGTGGGAGCGGTGCCGACGGTGCTGATGCGTGCGCAGGCGATCCCGTCGCTGGCCGGCGCTGCGTCGAATGGGGCCCGTGCGATCACGGTGGAAGACATCCGGTGGGGTCGAGTCGACGTGAAGACGACTGGTCTCCTGCCGAACGTTCTCGCCCAGCAGGCTGCGATCGATGCCGGCGCGGACGACGTGATCTTGCATCGTGGAGGCCTGGTGACCGAAGGGTCGCACACGAACGTCTTCGCAGTCTTCGGGCACACACTCGTCACCGCGCCGACCGATCACCGGATCCTTGCCGGTGTCACGCGAGGGGTCGTCCTCGAACTCGCCCGGCGTGACGGGGTGCCGGTCGAGGAGCGGGTGTGGACCGTGGACGAGTTGGCGTCGGCCGAGGAGGTGCTCATGACGAGCACAACCGCAGGTGTCCGCCCGATCGTTGCGGTGGACGGTCGCGTGGTCGGTGACGGCATGCGAGGCCCGGTGACTGCGCAGTTGCAGGCGTCATATGCGGCGTTCCTGAAGTCGGATGGCGACTGAAGGTCTCCGCCCGAGCAAGCGGCGGCGAGCCATGTCGCGATTCTGAGCGAATGACGACCAAAATCGCGACAAGGCCACGTCCTGTCGAGCCTTCTCGCTTCGGGGGAGCTCGTGGCGGACCTGGCGGCGGCGAGCCATGTCGCGATTCTGAGCGAATGGCAGCCAAAATCGCGACAAGGCCACGTCCTGTCGAGCCATCTCGCGCGTCTCGCCATTCTCGACGCCGGTCGACGGCGTCGGGATCCAGCGTGCGTCCGCGACACCGTCAGCGGCGTCGGGCGCGGAAGAAGTCCACGAGTAGGTCGCTGCATTCGTTGGCCAGCACTCCGGTCGTGCGGGGCACGCGATGGTTGAGTACCGGACTGTTCACGAGGTCGAAGCAACTCCCTGCAGCGCCGGCCTTCGGGTCGCTGGCTCCGT
>JBDSBE010000073.1:0-23619 GCA_039921745.1 Ilumatobacteraceae bacterium
CGCACTCTCGATCCCGGGCATCTTCGGCGGCGCGATCATCACCGAGAACATCTTCCGGATCAACGGCCTCGGCCAGCTGTTGCTCGTCTCGATCGGCCAGAACGACCTCCCGATGGTGCAGTCGCTCGTGTTCATCTTCGCGGTGCTCACCGTGCTGTTCAACATCTTCGCCGACATCATGTACGGCTTCCTCGACCCTCGGATCCGCTATGACTGACACGCCATGACCGACATCGTCAACCCCGACAGCGCCGGAACGTCGCGTCACGTGCCGCACTCGGGCGGTGGCGCCGTCGACAACGTCCCGGAACCCGACGAGGCCGGCGAGGCGACCGTCCCCGTCGAGCTGCGCGAGTTCCGATCAATGCGCTCCGACGTTTGGCGCCAGTTCCGTCGACACAAGGGTGCGTTGGCCGGCATGATCATGCTCACCATCATCATCGTCGCCTGCTTCGTCGGGCCGATCGTGCTGCCGTTCGACACGGCCAAGCCCGTCGTGCTCGACGCCAACAAGCCCGCTGGCTGGCCACACATCTGGGGCACGGACAACCTCGGCCGGGATGCGTTCGCGCGGGCGCTGCTCGGCGGGCGGATCTCGTTGCTGGTCGGGTTCGTCGCGATGGCGGTCTCGATCGTGGTGGGTGTGCTCGTCGGTGTGTTGGCCGGCTACTTCCGGCGGCTCGACGGCATCCTCATGCAGTTGACCGACCTGTTCCTGTCGCTGCCCCTCCTGCCGGTGCTGCTCGTCGTGATCGTGCTGTTCCGAGAGCCGGTCCAGGACTCGCTCGGCGACGGGCTCGGCATCTTCGTGCTGATGATCTTCATCATCGGCGGCACGAGCTGGATGCAGACCGCCCGGATCGTCCGGGGCGAGGTGCTCACGATCAAGGAGCAGGAGTACGTCCTCGCGAGCAGGAGCATCGGCACGCGATCGCGTCGGATCATCATGCAGCACATTCTCCCGAACGTGATGAGCCCCGTCATCGTTTCGGCGTCGCTCGGTATCGCGGTCGCGATCCTGACGGAGTCGGCCGTGTCGTTCCTGGGTCTCGGCTTCCCGCTGGAGCTCCCGACGTGGGGTCGCCTGCTCAACGAGGCCAAGGATCGTATCAATTTGAACATCTGGCTCGTCGCCGGCCCGGGGCTCCTGCTGTCGGCCACCGTCATGAGCGTCAACCTGATCGGTGACGGTCTCCGCGACGCCCTCGACCCCCAGACCCGCAGCAAAGGCTGACATGACGAATTGTGCCAGGCACAATTCGTCATGTCACCGGGTCATTTCGGTGGCATGCGGATGCCGCCGTCGACGCGGATCGTCTCGGCGTTCATGTACGGGTTGGTGATCAGGTCGACGACCATGAACGCCAACTCCTCCGCCGATCCGAGCCGCTTGGGGAACAGCACCGACTGACCGAGGTGGGCCTTGAACGCGTCAGAGTCCTCGCCCTCGCCGTAGATCGGCGTGTCGATCAGGCCGGGTGCGATGGTGTTGACCCGGATGCCGACCGCCGACAGGTCGCGGGCGATCGGCAGCGTCATGCCGACGATGCCACCCTTCGACGCCGAGTACGCGGCTTGACCGATCTGGCCGTCGAACGCGGCGGCCGACGCCATGTTGACGATCGCGCCGCGGCTGCCGTCATCGTCGATCGGGTCGGTCTTGGCCATGGCCGCCGCCGACTGGCGGAGCATGTTGAACGACCCGAGCAGGTTGATCCTGATCACGAAGTCGAACGTGTCCTGCGGCATCGGATCGTTGTTGCGATCGACGGTGCGGGCGGCGCGCCCGAGTCCGGCCGAGTTGACCAGTGCCCGTAGCGGACCCATCTCCGAGGCAGCCGCGACCGCGGCAGCCCCGTCCTCCTCGCTCGAGACATCACACTTCACGAACAGGCCGCCGATCTCCTTCGCAACGGCCATGCCGCGGTCTTCCTGGAGGTCGGCGATCACGACCCGAGAGCCGAGATCGGCGAGTTGGCGGGCGGACGCCTCACCGATTCCGGAGGCACCTCCGGTGACGATCGACGAGGAACCTTCGAGATTCATTCTGGGCATCAGTTGATCCTTTCAAGGAGACGGTTGGCGACTGGTGAGGCCACGGGAGCGAGGTTCAGATCCGCTCGATGATGGTGGCGTTGGCCAGGCCGCCGCCCTCGCACATCGTCTGCAGACCGTAGCGACCGTCGGTCCGCTCGAGCTCATTGAGCAGGGTGGTCATCAGCTTCGTCCCGGAGCTGCCGAGTGGGTGCCCGAGCGCGATCGCGCCGCCGTTGACGTTGGTCTTGGAGAGGTCGGTTCCGTGCTCCTGCTGCCACGCCAGCACCACCGAAGCGAATGCCTCGTTGACCTCGAACAGATCGATGTCGTCGAGCGTCAGACCAGACCGGGCCATGATCTTCTCGGTCGCAGGGATCGGACCCTTGAGCATCGTCACGGGATCGGTGCCGGCGACGGCGAAGCTGTGGAAGCGGGCGCGGGCGGTGAGGCCGAGTTCGGCTGCCTTCTCCTCGCTCATGATCAGCACGGCAGAGGCGCCATCGCTGATCTGCGACGAGTTGCCGGCCGTAACCTTGCCGTCCTCCTTGAACGCCGGCTTCAGGTTGGCGAGCGTCTGGGCCGTCGTGCCCTCGCGGATGCCTTCGTCAGCGGTCATCATCACGGTTTTGCCGTCGATCACGACGGGGACCGGGACGATCTCGTTGTCGAAGCGTCCCTCTGCGGTGGCCTGGGCGGCGCGCCGCTGGCTCTCCGCTCCGAACGCGTCGAGGTCGGCCCGGCTGAAACCGTATTCGTCGGCGATCATCTCGGCACCGATGCCCTGCGGGGGCAAACCGCTCGATTCGTACCGGTCGAGCATCGGCTGTGGGAACGGGAACCCCATGTCCTTCACGATCGAGGCGCCCATCGGGGTCCGTGTCATCACCTCGACACCGGCCGCGACGACCACGTCGTAGGCGCCGGCGATGACTCCCTGCGCGGCGAAGTGGATCGCCTGCTGGCTGGATCCGCACTGGCGGTCGACGGTCGTGGCGGGCACGGTTTCTGGCCAACCGGCTGCGAGCACCGCGTTGCGCCCGATGTTCAGCGACTGCTCCCCGACCTGCATCACACAGCCCATGATCACGTCGTCGACGATCGCCGGATCGATCCCCGTCCGCTGCTGCAGCGCCTTGAGCACGTGTGCGGCAAGGTCGGCGGCGTGCCAGTCCTTGAGCATCCCGTTGCGTCGTCCGCCCGGGGTCCGAACGGCATCGACGATCACTGCGTTGGTCATGTGGTGTCTCCTGTGTTGGTCACGAATGTGTTGGTCACGAATGTGTTGGTCACGATGGGCGCTCCTCGTCGGTCGAGGGTCGCAGGTTGTGCTGAAGCCGAACGAGCGTCGCCGCGAGTGTCTGGCGGTCGGCACGTGAGATCCCGGCGCGGAGTTCGGCCCGCAGCACGCGGTCGACATCGGCGATGTCGGTCGCGAGATCGGCACCGAGCGGGGTGATCGCCACGAGCCACACTCGCCGGTCGGTCGAATCCGGACGGCGTTCGACCCATCCGCCGGCCGCCAGCCGGTCGATCTGGGTCCCGGTCACGGCGCGCCCCTGGCCGAGATGCTCCGCAGCTCGCGTCTGGTTGACGGGGCCGAAATCGGCGACATACGAGAGCAGGCTGGCGAGGCTGAGCGTGAGCCCGAGGCCGGCGAGTCGCGAGTCGTAAGCGTTGCGGATCGCGTTGGCCGTGGCCATGAGTGTGCTGTCGACCCGAAGCCATGGTGGCGCATCGAGTTCGTGTTCGAGACCGGCTCCGGTCTGCGTCGCGTTTGTGGCAACCATGATTGTATGTCACCATACAGTCAGAGTCCGTACGAAGACAACGAAGACAACGAACACAACGATCACGACGCGACGACAGCCCACCCAGACCGAAACGAGACGAGCACGACATGACCAGTACTGCGCCGACCGAGAACGCGATGACTGCGAACACGGCGACCGCGACCGGCGGGCCGCTCTCCGCCCAGGAAGCCGACGAGTTCGCCGTCCGATGCAGGGCCTTCCTCACCGAGCACGCCAAGCCGGGTGCCCGCCGGAACCTGGAAGCCGCTCGCGAGTTCCAGGGAAAGCTGGCCGAGGCCGGGCTCGCCGGACTCGCCTACGACACCGCATACGGCGGAGCCGGCCTCACCACGGAACACGAGCGGATCTGGCGCAAGGTGTCGCAGGACTTTCCCCAGATGACCGGTGAGCTGGTGATCAGTCACGGGATGTGCCTCCCGGTCCTGGACGAGTTCGGGACCGAGGATCAGAAGCGGACCTACCTCCCCGACAACATCGCCGGTCGCACCGTGTGGTGTCAGATGTTTTCCGAGCCGGGTGCCGGCTCCGACGTGGCCAGCCTCCAGATGCGCGCCGACCGCGACGGCGACGAGTGGATCCTCAACGGTCAAAAGGTCTGGACGACCTTGGCGCACCTGAGCGACTACGGCGTCGTGATCGCGCGCACCGACCCTGACCAGCCCAAGCACGCCGGGATCTCGATGTTCGTCGTCGACCTGAAGGCCCCGGGCGTCGAGATCCGTCCGATCCACCAGATCGACGGCGGCAGCCACTTCAACGAGGTGTTCTTCACTGACGCACGGATTCCCGTCGACAACCTGATCGGCGAATACAACAACGGTTGGCGGCAGGCCACCGCGATGCTGATGTACGAGCGCGTCGCGATCGGCTCGATGGGTGCCGGATCGATCAGCCAGCCCATGTACGAGTTGCTGCTCACCGCGGCCCACACCGCCGGACGGACGGACGACCCCGTCGTGCGCGACCAGTTGATGAAGATCTATGCGATGGAGACGACCAAGTCACTCGTCGCGATGCGGACCCGTGCGGAGATGAAGGCGGGCAAGGCGCCCGGACCGGGCGGGTCGTTGGGCAAGCTCGCCGGTTCGGTGATCGCATGGCGCTTCCGCGAGATCGCGATGGAGATCGCCGGCCCGGGCAGCCAGGCGTGGGACCCGGCAGACGACCAGGCCGCTGCGCTCCAGCAGGTCGTGATCGGTTCGTTCTCGTCAAGCATCGCCGGCGGCACCGACGAGATCCAGCGCAACATCATCGGCGATCGCGTGCTCGGCCTCCCGCGCGAACCGTCGATCGACTCCCAGGTGCCCTTCAAAGATCTCAAGGTCGGGACCGCCCGCTGACGCCCGGCGCACACCGGTCATTGACCCGATCATTGACCGGTCATTCGCCGGGAGGTTGGGCGCCGAACGTCGGCCAAAGGTGCGCGGTGTCGTTGTAGCACCGCACGAGCCATCGAGCTGGCTCGATGACGAGGTGGGTCACCGATGCGTTCGCTGCTCCGCTGAACGTGAATCCGGTCGCACCAGACGCGATGTTCATGGCCTGACCGATCACGCCGCCGTGGGCGACCACGACCACGAGTTCGTCGGGATGAGCCGTGGCAATCCGCTCGAGCCCACGACGCACCCGCCGCTCGAATTCGACGGCCGGCTCCCCGTTCGGAATCACGTCCCAGCGCTGCTCGTCGTACATCTGCTGGGCGATCGGATCCTCGTCCGCGACCCGCCGACGGAACTCACCGCCCTCCCAGTCGCCGAGGAACACCTCGTGGAGATCGGGGTCGATCACGGGCTCCAGGCCGAGCAGATCCGCCAACGGCGCGGCGGTCTGGTGCGTGCGGGTCAGTTTGGTGACGTAGATCGCCGTGATCGCCTCCGCCGTGGATGCCAACCGGTGGGCGACCTGCTCGGCCTGCTCGACACCGTCGGCGTGGAGGCGCGGGTCACCGTGGCCGTCGACGAGGTCGAACGCAGCACCCTCGATCATCGGCTCGGATTCGCCGTGGCGAACGAGGAGGATCTCGCACGCGCCCGGGGTCGGCTGGAATCGGTGCTGGCGAAACGTCCTGGGGGCGGCCATCCGGCGAAGTTATCCGGCGACCGGAATGTCCGACGGTGGTGGGCCGGCGAAACGGGTGCCTTCGGGATCACGAGCCCACTCGGCGCGCACGCCCCATGCCCCGTCGAAGACGACGTCGCCGAGCGGGAGCCGCCGAACCGGGCCGTGGCTGCCGAGCGGGCGACCCAACGGAATCGTGCCGGCGATCGCGACGCGATCCGGGATGCCGAGCAGTGCGCGCAGCTCGTCTTCGACGAACGCGTGCCAACCGGTGAGCACACCGCCGTACCCGAGCGCCCGCGCCGCCAGCAGGAGGTTCTGGCAGGCGGGGTACACCGACGATCCCTCGGTCGGCGCCGGCTCGCGATATCGCACCAGACACGCGAGCACCACGACCGGGAACTCGGCGAAGTGATCGACGAAGTAGTCCATCGCTGCGCGTTGGCGACCCTTCGGTGAGTCCGGGTCGAGGGCCGAGCCGGATTCGTATCCCGCATCGCGTGACTTGTTCGCCCACCCCTCCTGGAACGCGTCGGCCAGCAGCTGCTTCGCAGCGGACGCGGTCGCGCCGTCTCGGAGCACGAGGAAGCGTGTCGGTTGCCGGTTCGTCCCCGACGGCGCCCGGGTGGCGTGCCACAGGATCGACGACAGATCGTCGTCGGGGATCGGATCCGGGGCGAGCCGTCTGATCGCGCGGGTCGTCGCCATGCCGGTGAGGAGATCGGGCACCGGCGTCGACATCCACGTGACCATAAACACCGCCCGGACATCGCGCCGAAGCGAGCCGCCAACGACGTCAGGTCGTCAGTCGCGGCTCCCGCGGCAAGCCCAGCAGACGCTCACCGATCAGGTTGCGCTGAATCTCGCTCGTCCCGCCGGCCACGCGCATGCCGGGCGAGTAGAGGAACGGCTCCGTTGCCGGGCCCACGAGCATGCCGTCGGCTCCCCGGGCATCGAGCACGGCGCTCGTGATGCGCCCGTCGAGCTCGGTCATGGCGAGTTTCGTCAACGGGCCGAGGCTCGGATCACCGTTGCTGCGGTCGAGCAGGCCCGCCACCGCGCGGCCCTCGACCTGGACGGCCGCGAACCGACCATTGGCGGGCAGCCCAGCGAGGCGTCGCTCGAGGCCGATGCCGGCGGCTCCGACCTCGGCCCGCTCGTCGGACAGGACAGAGGTCGCCACCGTCCACCCGCCGTGGAGTGGGCCGAGCAGGTCGGCCGCGACGATGGGCGCTTCGTCGAGGAACACCTCGCAGAATTCCGAATCGCCGGTCATCTGCCGCAGCGGCCTGACGTCCACACCCGGGCCCTCCATGTCGAACAGGAAGAACGAGATGCCTCGGTGACCGGGGTCGTCGTCGTTCGTCCGAGCCAGCAGGATCGCACGCTGCGCGAGCTGGGCGGTCGACGACCAGAGCTTCTGCCCGGTCACGAGCCACCCGTCGCCGGTCGGCACCGCACGCGTCGACAGGCTGACCAGATCAGACCCGGATCCGGGTTCGCTGAACAGCTGACACCACACGATGTCCGCGCGCAGGGTGGGGGCGAGGTAGCGGCTCTGCTGCTCCTCGGTCCCGAATCGCCTGATGGCGCCACCGGCCAGCACGATGCCCTGGAAGTTCATGTACGGGGCGACCCCGGCCCGCGCGCACTCCTCGTTCCAGGCTGCGGCGTGCGCGCCGGACCGCCCGTGCCCGCCCGACGCCAACGGCCAGTCGATCCCGGAGAAACCGTGGTCGTCGCAGTGACGCTGCCAGGCCCTTGCTTGCTCGAACAACGCCGGCGGCATGATCACGCCGAACGCCGGGCAGGCGACCCCGTCGGCGATCGCCTCGGCGATGAACGCCTTCGCCGAGCAGCGCAGTTGGTCGACCGTCACGTCATCGCGGTCGGAGTCGGTCACGGAGGGGTGCGGTGGGCCCAGGGCTGTGCCGCCTCGAGTTGGCCGGCGACGCGGATGAGGATGTCTTCGCGTCCATACGCGGCGACGAGTTGGACCCCGATCGGCAGGCCGCCCTCGTTCCAGTGCAGCGGCACGTTGATGGCCGGTTGGCCGCTGGCGTTGAACGGAGGCGTGAACGGGACGAACTCCGCAAATCGCCGCATGCCCGCCATCGGATCGTTCGGTTTCGGGTCGAGCGCACCGATTTCGAGCGGCGGCTCGGCGAGGGTCGGGGTCAACAGGAGATCCCACCCGTCCTCCCACCACTGTTGGGTGGCGCGGCGGTAATCGGCCACCGCCGCCAAGGAACGTGCGAAGTCGACGGCGCTCAGCGTGGATGCGAGTTCGGCTTGGGCCCAGTTGACCGGCTCCACCTCGTCAGCCGTCAGTTCGCGCCCGAGCAACGCGCCGTAGCTCTCCAATCCGAACGCCATCATCGTCGCCCAGATCGCCATGAAGCGTGGCGTGAACGAGGCATCGGCGAGCGTGGCAGGGAAGCCCAGCTCGACGTGGTGGCCCAGCGACTCGAGCAAGGCTGCAGCCGAACGGACCGCCTCCACGCAGTCGTCGTGCAGCGGGCCACCGCTCGGATGGACGTCGAGGAGACCGATCCGGAGCCGGCCCGGTTCTGCGCCGACCTCGTCTGCGTACGGCCGGCCGGGAGCCGGCGCGGTGACCGAATCACCGACGCCCGGCCCGCGAACAGCGTCGAGGAGTCGTGCCGTGTCGCGCACCGAGCGGCTCAGGCACAACTCGACGCCGTACCCCGACTCGCTCCGCCACGGTCCGACCGTGATCCGCCCCTGGGACGGCTTGAGGCCGATCAGACCGCAGCACGACGCCGGGATCCGGATGGACCCAGCACCGTCGGACGCGTGGGCGATCGGCACCAGCCCGGCTGCGACAGCGGCCGCCGCCCCACCGCTCGACCCACCCGGGGTGCGATCGGTGTCCCACGGGCTCCGGGTCGGGCCGTAGGCGAGCGGCTCGGTGACGGGCACACTCCCGAGTTCTGGGCTGTTGGTGCGCCCGAGCGTGACGAGGCCGGCGTCGCGGAACCGTGACACCAGCGTGGTATCGGCCGGCGAGATCGGCTGAGCCTCCTTCAGCGCCATATTGCCGTTGGTGAGGGTTTGGCCTTCGTACGCTGCCCAGAGATTCTTGAGCAGGAACGGCACGCCCCGGAACGGCGCGCCGGGCAGCACACTCGACGCGGCGACGTCCCTCGCGTGGTCGAACCACCGGATCACGACCGAGTTGATCGGCCCGTCGAGCGCTTCGATCCGTTCGATCGCAGCCTGGACCAGCTCGGCCGGAGAGACCGCCCCATTCGCCACCATCTCCGCCTGCGCCGTGGCATCGAGCCACCGCGTGTCATCTGCCAGTGTCCCCATCGACCGGTTCTACCAGGGCCACGCCACCGGCCACGTATTGGCGTCCGTGGATCCGCCCCACCCGACGTTCTGGTCAGGGTTCGGATACCTGAGAGTGGCCGCACTCTGACCAGTTCTCTATGAGCGGCTCGACCCGAGCCGACCGACCCCCGGCCGGTACGGTCGCCTCGACGAAAAGGGACGACCTCGACGAAAGGGACGACATGGGCGACCGAGTTGCGGGGAAGGTGGCGATCATCACCGGTGGTGCCTCCGGCATCGGCCGGGCGTGTGCGATGCGGCTCGCCGAGGAGGGGGCGACCGTCGTGGTCACCGACATCCAGGACGGGCTCGGCGAAGAGGTCGCGACCGAGATCGAGTCGAACGGCGGCACTGTCGAATTCCTCCACCACGACGTCACCTCTGAGGAGGAATGGGTCGCCGTCGTTGCCGGAACCGTCGAGCGCCACGGAGGGTTGGACGTGCTGGTCAACAATGCGGGCATCGGGATCGGATGCAGCATCATCGAGATGGCCCTCGCCGACTGGCAACGCCAGCAGGCGATCAACCTCGACGGCGTCTTCCTCGGCATCAAGCACAGCATTCCGGCGATGCGCGACTCCGGAGGCGGATCGATCATCAACATGTCGTCCGTTGCCGGGCTGAAGGGCAGCGCCCGGCTCGCCGGCTACAACGCGACGAAGGGCGGGGTGCGGCTGCTCACCAAGGGCGTTGCCCTCGAATGCGCGCAGAATCGATGGCAGGTCAGGGTCAACTCGGTGCATCCCGGCATCATCGACACCCCGATCTGGGAGACGGTGATCCCTGGCGGCCTCCGTGCGGACGGGGAGCCGCTCGACATCCCCGCGATGGCGGAGGTCGCCGTACCGACCGGCGTGTTGGGCCGCCCGACCGACATCGCGAACGGCGTGCTGTTCCTCGCCAGCAACGAGTCGAGCTACATCACAGGTACGGAACTCGTCATCGACGCCGGCTTGTCCGCCTGAGGAGTCGACGCTCACCCCGATTCAACCGCTGGCTGCAGGCTGCCGGCGGCCTGCTCTCGGGTGACCGATGACCGTCCGCGAGGACGCGTCGCGCCCGGCCGACTTCGGTACGGTCGGGAACCATGTCCCCCGACGCCTCCCCGACCGTCGAATCAGCGGACGGCAACGCTCACGCGGACGACGATCCGACGGCGACCCGCGAATCGGATGCCGTACGAAACCGTTCGGTGATCACGAAGATCGCGACCGGCTCCGCCCGCCACTGGAAACTCACGATGGGCGCATGGGCGATCATCCTCGCGATCGGGCTGGTGGCCTACGCCGGTGGACTGGCCCGCGAGGGCTTCCCGCCGGTCAACCTGCCGGTCGTGGTCGTCGACGGTACGTACTTCGTCGATGACGCCGAGGCGGTGGATGCCGACGTGGCTGTTCCGCTGGAGCAGGCCTACTCGGAACTCGACGGAGTCGCGGAGGTGCAGAGCTTCTCGCGCGACAACGGCTACGTCGTCGTCGTCGAATTCGACGACACGTTCAGCTCGCCCGAGGGGGCCGACGTCCTGTCGAACGCGAACCCGTCGGTCGCGCTGCCGACCGAGGCATCGATCACCGTACGCCCGATCGACGCGACCAAGTTCCTCGAGGTCTACGACCTCCTCGTGACCGTCAGTGGGCCGGACGATGCCACCGCCGAAGAACTCGAGGCGGAGGCGGCTGCTCTGCAGGCGTATCTGGCGGCGGGCAACGGTGTCGAACGGGCCGACGTGCGCAATCTGCTCACCGAGGGCACCAACGCCACGACGGGCGAGAGCGAGATCCGCCGCACCCGCTTCGTGCGTGTCGCGTTCGCCGAAACGGGCCGCTACGACGAGGCGATCGCGATCGGCCTGATCCGCAGTGCCGACTCCGACCTCGACCTGCTCGGTTTCTCCGACGAGATCAACGGCCTGATCGACGACCAGCGCGTGCTCGGCGACGGGTACAGCGCAGCCGTCACCGCCGACTTCGCGAACGACATCCGAACCCAGATCAGTTCGCTCACGATCAACCTCCTGCAGGGCCTGATCGCGGTGGCGATCGTCAGCCTGCTCCTGATCGGATGGCGGGTCTCGATCATCACCGCCGGCTTCATGGCAACGGTGATGATGGCGGCGCTCAGCGGGCTGTGGTTCCTCGGGTACTCGCTCAACACGATCACGCTGTTCGGACTGATCCTGACGCTCGGTCTGCTGGTCGACGATGCGATCGTCATCTCCGAGTCGATCGACTCCAACCGCGACGAGTCGGATGAACCCGTCGGTGTGGTGCGATCAGCGATCAACCGTGTCGGCACCGCATCGCTGTCCGGGACGCTCACCACGGTGCTCGTGTTCGCACCGATGCTGTTCGTCGGTGGTGTGCTCGGCGAGTTCATCCGTGCGATTCCGGCGACGGTCATCTTGACCCTGCTGCTGTCGTTCCTGTTCTCGATCGTGTTCATCCCGGCGATCGCGAAGCCGTTCCTCCTCCGAGGCAAGGTTCCCGACAATCCGGTGATCCGGGGTGAACGGTGGCTCGCCCATCGCCTCGGGCGCCTCGCCGAGTACCCGTCGAGTCACGGCTTGCGAGGTGTCGGAGTGGGCGTCGGCCTGTTCGCCGCCGCGATCGCCGTCGTGATCGGTTCGTTCCAGGTCGCCGCCACGCTGGGTTTCAACATCTTCCCCCCGAGCGATGACGCCAATGCACTCTTCGTCACCACCGACCTCGACCCCGGCACCACGATCGAGGGCGCGCAGGCCATCGCCGACGAGATCGACGCAGTCGTCCTCGCGACCGTCGGGGACGACCTCGTTCGGTCCCAGTACATCGACGGCGACGAGCAGCAGGTGCTGGCGCTGATCGACCTCACCCCGTTCGACGATCGCGACACGGCTGCCCGGACATACGTCGAGCAGCTCGAGGAGCGGTTCGCGCCCGTGGCCGGCGCACGCGTGTCCGTGGCGATGCTCGAGAACGGTCCGCCGGTCGAGGACTTCCCGTTCGCCACGCAGATCTCGGTGGACGACACCTCGGTCGCCGCCGGGCAGCAGCTGGCCGCCGACCTGCGCGAGCAGCTCGTGGGCGCACAACTCGACACGACGAGCGGCGAGGCGACCACGATCGTGGATGCGATCGTGTCGACAGACGGCCAGATCTACCGACTCGACGGCCGCCGCCAGATCGAGGTGCGTGCGGCGTATTCGAACGACGACCTCACGAACAATCTCGACGCGACCGAAGCCCTCGTCGACGACCTCTACAGCGCCGACGAACTCACGTCGGTCGGGTTGGCGCCGGATGCGATCGGCTACGACTTCGGGCAGAAGTCGGACAACCAGGACGACTTCGCATCGCTCGGCCGAGCGCTGATGATCGCGCTGGTGCTGATGCTGCTCCTGCTGGTCGTCCAGTTCCGATCGATCGTCCAGCCGCTGCTGATCTTCCTGGCGATCCCGTTCAGCTTCCTCGGCGTGTTCACGGCGCTCAGCCTCACCGGCAACCCGATCAGCTTCTTCGTTGCGGTCGGGTTCATCGCCCTGATCGGTGTGGTCGTCAACAACACGATCCTGCTCGTCGACGCCGCCAACCAGGCTCGACGTCGAGGGTTGCGACCCGGCGAGGCGATTGCCGAGGCGGTGGAGCGGCGGTTCAGGCCGCTCATCGCCACCACGATCACGACCGTCGTCGGGCTCCTCCCGCTGGCGTTGAGCGACCCGTTCTGGCAATCGATCAGCTTCACGCTGATCGGCGGCCTGGTCAGCTCCACGATCATGGTGCTGATCGCGTTCCCGGTCTTCTATCTCGCGGTGGAGAAGGTCCGGACCCCGGCCCGCAACGCCGTCCGTTCCCGCCGAGGCCGCCCCCTCGTCTGAAGCCGTCCGAACACTCGATCTCGTGAGGATCTGGCGCACGGAGTGCGCCAGATCCTCACGAGATCGGCGTTGGGCGGAGGTTGCGGTCGAACAGGGCGAACAGTTGCTCCCAGTGTCGTTCGGCGGCGTGCTTGTCGTAGACGGGCCGCTGCGGAAACGCGAATCCGTGGTGGGTGCCCGGGTACCACTCGACCGTCGCGTTGACGTCGATCGTGTCCAGATGCGCGATCAGTCCGTCGATCATCTCTTTCGGCGCATACTCGTCGGTCTCGGCGCACGCGAAGTAGAGCTCGCCCGTCACCTGGTGGGCGAGGTGGGCCGGTGAGTGCTCGCCGAACAGCCGCACCCCGTAGATCGAGGCCGCGCACCGGAACCGGTCCGGGTACACGCCGGCCATCGCGAACGCGAACGGCCCGCTCATGCAGTAACCGACGCACCCGATCCGGGCCTCATCGGCGTTCGGGTCATCGTCGACCATCTCGATCAGCGCGGCGGTGTCGCGCGTGATCATCTCGTCGGTCAGCCCGTACATCAGCTCGAACATCCGCTCGCGGGTCTCGCCGTTCGGCATCGTGATCAGATCGAACGAGTCGGTCTCGCGGTAGTAGAGGTTCGGCAGCACGACGTGGTAGCCGACGGTCGCGATCCGCCGGGCCATGTCGTGGAGCTCCTCGCGCTTGCCAGGAGCGTCCATGTAGAAGAACACGACGGGGAACGGTCCGTCCTGCTCGGGGTGCACCACGAACGTGTTCATGGTGCCCTCACCCGTCACGATGTCGAGATCAACCTCGAACATCGGCGATCAGACTCGCTCGATGATGATCGCCGGGGCCATGCCGCCGCCGGCACACATCGTGATCAGGCCGAACTGTCCGTCGATCCGCTCGAGTTCGTCGAGCACCGTCCCGATCAGCATCGCGCCGGTCGCACCGATCGGATGGCCGAGCGCCATCGCGCCGCCGTTGACGTTGACCTTGTCGCGGTCGAGGTCGAGGTCACGCTGGAACTTTTCCGCCACGACGGCGAATGCCTCGTTGATCTCGAACAGGTCGATGTCGTCGATCGTCAGGCCGGCCTTGGCGAGGACCTTGCGTGCCGCAGGCACGGGTGCGTTCAGCATCAGCGTCGGGCAGTCACCCATGTTCGCCGTCGCCACGACCCTCGCGCGGGGGGTCAGCCCGTTCGCCGTTGCGTACGCCTTGCTCGCCCACAGGATCGCTGCCGAACCGTCGACGACGCCAGAGGAGTTCCCGGCGTGGTGGACGTGCTGGATGTCGACGTCTGGATACCGCTGATTGATGAGTTCCCTGAACGTCTTGGAGTCCTCGGTGTGCCGGTAGTCGGCGACGGCGGGGAAACTCGGGGCGAGTTGTGCCAGCGATTCGACGGTGGTGCCGGGGCGTGGGAATTCCTCCCGGTCGAGGGCGACGCCGCCGTCGGGGTCGAGCACGGGGATCAGGCTGCGATCGAAACGACCTTCGGAGATCGCCCGCTCGGCGCGGGCCTGCGACTCGGCGGCAAGCAAATCGAGGTCGGCCCTGGGGATCCCTTCGATCGTCGCGATCGCATCGGCGCAGACGCCCTGGTGCGATTGCGGATGGATCGACTGGAGGTGCAGGTTGTTCGCACCCATCGGCAGCAGACCCTGCTTGGGCAGTGACATCATCTCGGTCCCGCCGGAGACAACGAGATCTTCCATCCCGGCCATGATCGCGTTGGCGGCGATGTTGGCGCTGGTGATCCCCGAGCCGCAGAACCGGTCCAGGGTGACGCCGCTCGCCCGGATGTCGTAGCCAGCATCGAGCGCCGACATTCGACCGAGATCGCCGCTCTGCTCGCACACCTGCGAACTCGTGCCCCACACCACGTCGTCGACGTCGGCGGTGTCGAACCCGTTGCGCTGTGCCAGCGCTTCGAGCACGGTTCGTCCCAGATGCTGCGGATGGAGTCGGGTGAGGGCACCCTTGCCCGGCTTGCCGATCCCACGGGGGGTTCGGCAGGCATCGATGATGAACGCGTCAGCCATGGCGTGAGTCTTGCAAGCGTCGCGCGGGTTCCCGTGATCGAGCGAACGGCACAGGGCACTCGACGGCACGGGCACTCCCGGACCGATCAGATCGCGCGTCGGCGCAGGGCGATCGCGGCGAGTCCCACGAACGATCCCACACCGCCCGCTCGCATCGGAGCAGGACGTCGAGGACTTCCTGGGTCACGATCGGTTGGCGTCCGACCGGCCCTCTGCGGCGGCCCTGACACCCTCGATCACGCGCTGCATGTTCGCCCGGTGTTCGTCGAGCCGGCGGGCGATGATCCGAGGTTCCTTGTCGGGCATCGCTGTGATCGCGGCGTTCAGCCCCGACGGGCCGGGACCAAGCTTGAGCGTGTACCGGAGGCGAGTCGCCCCGGCGATCCCCGCCAGTTCGAAGCACCATCGCGCCCCTGGGTTGTGGGGGTCCGAGGTGACCCAGCCGAACTCGGCCCGTTCCCGGTACCGGTGGACGAAGCAGGGCACCTCCCACTCCCCGATCGCCGGATGGCGATTGCTCCCGATGAACTCGGCACCGAGCTCCGGGCCGTCGACACCATCGGCCCAACGGGCGCCCAGGAACTCCTCGCTGAACTGAGCCCCGAATCCGATGTCGGTCACCAGCGCCCAAACGTCGTCGAGCGACGCGTCGATGTCGATCTCCGCCACCGTGCCGGGGCCGTCCGCCACACACGGGGGGTTGCTCGGCCCGCGCTCCCAGGTGTGCGCGTAACGATCGATGAACGCGATCTCGCGAGCCGGATATCGCGGCGCCTGCTTGAACTCTGTGCCTTTCGTCCAGGCAACCGGGATCATGGCGATCTGGGTGTTGCCGTCCGGGATTCCCAGCAGCTCGCCCAGCTCGTCACGCTTGCCGAGCACGGCCGTGGTCCAGGCGGTCCCGAGTCCGCGAGCGCGCAAGGCCACGCAGAAGCTCCACACCGACTGGATCACCGAATCGAACAGACCGGGGCGACCACTGCCGTCGTGCACGCCGATGATCGTGGGGATGACGATCGCCGGAACCTCCGCCAGGTGCTCGGCGAGGTACGCCGCGGACTCCATGACCTTCTCCTGCGGGTGCCCGGTGCCGGCGATCCGGTCGCGGGCGCCGATCATGAACTCGCCGCCCGTGGCCATGTACAGCTCGGCGACCTTCGCCTTGAGCGCCGGGTCACGGACGATCACCCAGCGGCGACTGCCCTGGTTGCCCCCGGACGGCGCCTGCTCGGCGATGTCGATGCAGTCGAAGATGATCTCGTCGTCGACCTCGCGTTCGAGGTCGAGACGCAACCGGACCGCACGGGTCGTCGTGAGCGCAGCGTCGACGGATTCGGCATCGATGTCCATGACCCGACCGTAGGCACCTCGGGCGGCACGTCAAAAGCCGAATGGGTCCTCGGCACCCGGTATGCGCTTCGGCCCCCGCGAGGGGCGGTGCCCGATCCGTCCTGCGGTCGAGCGGTCTGCGATCATCGACGATCGCGATGCATGACACCGGCCTCGACGATGATGCCGTGCTCACCGAGATCGAACCGTTCGGCCGTCCGGGCGGTGTGATCATCGCACCTCCCGTCCACGTCGCCGAGCTGCAGATCGCGATGGCGTGGGATTCGGTCAACGGCGGTCTGGCGGGCGTCGACACGTCCGGTGACGCCATGGAGGTCGTGTGGCAGGCCGACGTCCGCTCCTCGATGCAGCCGGTCGTGTTCCCGGACAGCGGCTTCCTGACCGCAGGCGGCGATCAGGACATCTTCTACTGCACGACGACAACCCTGAGCCGGATCGCCTGGTCGTGACGGCGACCCGTGTCAGGATGTCGTGATGGACGCGACTCTCGAGACCGCCGACGAGCTGCGCCGCAGCTTCTCCTACGGCACACGGAGCAACCTGGATGTGAAGTTCCTCAAGGATCTCGACGACGCCGAGTTCGGCGACTTCCTGGAAGAACTGTTCGCGGCCACATCTGCGACGATCGACGACGGGAACGCCGATCGCGTCAACGCGGTGCTGTACCAGTGGCAGGTCCGCGCCTACTCGGGTCACCTCGGCGACCCGGCCGACTTTCCGCACCGTCACGAGGATGTGCCGATCGCAACGCTCGCCCGACCCCTGTCGAAGTGTCGGGTTGCGCTGCTGACGTCGAGCGGACACTTCGTCGACGGCGACGATCCCGAGCCACTCGGGGTTGCCGACATGACCCAAACGGAGGCGGAAGCGAGGATCGGCGAGTTCATCCGCGAGGCGCCGACGCTGTCCGCGATCCCGGTCGATACCCCTCCGAACCGCCTTCGGGTTCGACACGGCGGGTATCCGACCGCAGCGGTGAACGCCGACCATCAGGTGGCGTTGCCGCTCGGGCATCTTCGCACGCTCGCCCAGGAGGGTGTGATCGGTGAGCTCGCTCCCACTGCGTATTCGTTCGTCGGCGCAGCAGCTCAGGGAAGGATTCGCAACGACGTCGGGCCGGCATGGGCGCAGCAGCTGGTCGACGAGGCCGTTGACGCTGTGCTGCTCGTACCCGTTTGACCGGTCTGCCACGTGTCGGTCGGGCACGTCCAGCGAGCGATCGAAACGGCGGGCATCCCGACCGTCGGCGTGTACGTCAAAAGCTTCGGCCACATCCCCGCACTCATGGGCGTCGCCCGTGCGCTCGTCACGGCGCATCCGATGGGGCGACCACTCGGAGCCCCGGGCGACAGTGAGCGCCAGGCCGACGTCGTGCGGTCGGCACTCGCACTGCTCGAGTCGACGGAGCAGACGATCCTCGAGTTCGGCCAGCCCTGGCGAACGAATCCGTGATCTCGAGGCGACAGCACGGCGCAGTGAGTCGAACCGGCGCGGTGCGGTTCGGCAGCGCATCGTGGAGCCCGGAGGGTTCGTGGCAGGCCGGCCGCAACGCTGGTGCTGGTGCTGTATAGCGGGCGACTCGGTGCCTGTGTCCCTCGTCGCGAGCGACGTGGATGACGGAACGGTCGCCTGGCAGAGCGGCGAACCGTCCGGGGCACTCGTCATCTCACGTGAATTCGGGGGCCGTCCGGCGGCGGAGATCGAACCAGGGGGACGCATGCTTCGACCGGTCGGGTTCATCGATGCGTCCGTTGTCGCGGTGTCCCCCACTGGGCCGACGGTGCGTTCGACGCTTGGCTCCTGCCACCATCGGGTGACCCGCTCCTCGTCGCTCGCAACGTCACGGCAGCCGCGAGCCGGATCACGCCGGCGAACGACTGGGACCTCCCACCGCTCGACATCGATCTCCAGGCCGTCGGTTGATGACCTGATCCCGGCACCGGTCGGTGCCAGAACCGGGCAGTCGAACTGCCGCCCGTAGGACGGCGGCTGAGCGTGCCCGCTGCGAGCTGACAGCGTGCCCATCGGTACCGTTGGGCCATGCAGCCGACGTACGCGCCAGAAGCCGAAGAGTACCGGTCGACCATCACTGCCTTCCTCGACGAGCACCTGCCCGACGGGTGGGCAGGGATCGGATCGTTGAGCTCGGACGATGCGACCGAGTTCCAGGAGGGTTGGCGCAAAACGTTGCGCGCCAACAATCTGCTCGCACCGAACTGGCCGGCGGAGTACGGCGGCGGCGGCCTGACGCAGGTCGAGCAGGTGATCCTCAACGAGGAGTTCGCCAAGCGGGGCGTTCCGACGGCCGGGGCGAACGACGGATTCTCGATCGGGATGGTCGGCAACACGATCCTCGTGTGGGGCACGCCGGAGCAGAAGGCGCACTACATCCCGCGCATTCTCGACGGCGACGACGTGTGGTGCCAGGGGTACAGCGAACCCGACGCCGGATCCGACCTCGCCAATGTCGGCTGCCGCGCGGAACTCGACGGCGACGAATGGGTCATCAACGGTCAGAAGATCTGGACGTCGCAGGGCCACACGGCGAACATGATCTTCACGCTCGCCCGCACCGCTCCCGATCAGCCGAAACACACCGGGATCTCGTTCATGCTCGTACCGATGGATCAGCCCGGCATCGAACTCCGCCCGATCACCAACATGGTCGGGCACGACCACTTCAACGAGGTGTTCTACAGCGATGCCCGCTGCCCGAAGGAGAACGTGCTCGGCGACGTCAACAACGGCTGGGCCGTCGGCAACACGCTGCTCGGATTCGAACGTGGTGTCGGGGCGACGATCACCTCGCTCGCGTTCGGGGCGGAGTTCGACCAGTTCGTCGAACTGGCTCGAGAGCGGGGCCTCGCCGATGACCCGCACGTCCGTCAGGAGATCGCCCGGTTCCACACCAACGTGCAGATCATGCGGTACCGGGGGATGCAGGCGCTTACCCGCTACCTGACCGGCCAGAATCCCGGGCCGGAGTCCTCGATCGGCAAGTTGTTCTGGAGCGAGCACCACCAGGCGATCACCGAGGCCGCGATGCATCTACTCGGCGCCGACGGGATGGTCGGGTTCGGCGAAGAGACCCGGGGTGGCCTGGGTGCCCCGGCGATCGGTACGGACAACACACCGGCCAACTGGATCGCCTCGTTCATGATCGCCCGCCCCGGCACGATCTACGCCGGCACGAGCCAGGTCCAGCGCAACATCATCGGCGAACGGGTCCTGGGTCTCCCCAAGGAGCCGCGCGCCGATCAGGGCGCGTGGAAAGACACCAAATAGCGGTTGGTATCCGCCGACGGAGCGTGCCGTACCCCCTCACCCCGACCGAGCGCGAGCCCGGCTGACGGTTGCCGCACCCGCGATCGATCCGGGATGCCATCGGTCAGGACGTCACCGTTCGACGGGTGCGAGAAGTCGCGGACCGGCGAACAGGCCCGCCAGAACCGCCGACGTACACGGGTAGACGTAGAAGAACAGCA
This sequence comes from Ilumatobacteraceae bacterium, assembly GCA_039921745.1. Taxonomy (GTDB): domain Bacteria; phylum Actinomycetota; class Acidimicrobiia; order Acidimicrobiales; family Ilumatobacteraceae; genus Ilumatobacter. Next base: position 19,978 of record JBDSBE010000073.1, read on the forward strand.
TGCGTTCGACGATCTCCCGCCGGGGGACATCGCCGTTCGTCGTCAGGCCGGGATGGAGCATGAGCCGGATCGCGATCGCGACGCCGACCGCAGCCGCGAGCGCGGCGACCAGACGAACGGTCGCTCCGTCCGTGCGCACGATGCGCATGAGGATGATCCCGACGGCAGCGAACAGCCCGCCGACGATGCCGCAGAGCGAGCCGAACAGCACGCCGAGTACCCCGAAGAACACCGCCGAGGAGGCGAACGCCTGGACGTCGGCGGCATCGCGGTTCAAGGCGACCACGACGAACCCGACGATCAACAACCCGAACAAGGCGCCGCCCACCACCCCGAATCCGACGCCCCGCGCCAACACCAGCCAGATGGGCGGGGTGATCGGCCGACGCTCGTGACGTCGATCCGACTGGGCGATGTCGGCCATCGGACAGCATCGCACGCAGCCGGTCGATGAAGCAGGACTCTGGATCTCGACCGTCGGTGCGGCCACGACGACGGTCCGCAGGAATAGTTGCGAGCGTGAGGTGTTTCACGACGCATGGCGACTCTCGGAATCCGACACGCGGTGCTGTGGGTTTCCGATCCGGAGCGATCGTCCGATTTTTACGGTGAGGCGCTCGGGCTGGAGGTCGTCAACTCGTTCGACGGCGGCGTGTTCATGAGTTCGCCGAACTCGACCACCGATCACGACCTCGGCCTGTTCCGGGCCACCGGTTGCGGCAACGGGCGCGGCGGTGTCGGGCTGTACCACATCTCCTGGGAGGTGGCGACGCTCGCCGATCTGGCCGAGGCCAAGGTGCGCCTCCAGCAGATGGGTGCGTTCGTCGGCGAGAACAATCACGGGATGAGTCGCAGCCTGTACTGCCAAGACCCCGACGGCATCGAGTTCGAGGTGATGTGGGAGGTCCCCCTCGACCTCTACGAGGCCGCAGATCCGTCCAACGTCCCGCTCGACCTCGACGCCGACATCGCCCGCTGGGGCGCCGACCGCCCCGGTCGCGGGGCCGGCTGACCGAAGGCGCCGAGTCTGTTCGGGCTCCGGGCCGGTGCGCAACGGTCGCCTCTGCGGCTCTCGTTCTGGGCAGGGTTTGGACGCCCCTGACAGTCCATATCCTGCCCAGAACGGCAACTGGGGTTCGGTGACGCGACCGCCAACTGCTTGACTGTCGGCATGGCCGATCTGTCCCAATCCGTCCGCCTCGAGACCGTCACGTCGGGAGGCGTCGACATCGCACTCGTGGTTGTCGACAACCCGCCGGTCAATGCGCTCAGCTGGCACGTTCGCCAGGGTCTGTACGACGGGATGACCCGGGCTGTCGACGAGGGCGCGGCCGCTGTCGTGGTCATCTGTGACGGCCGGACGTTCATCGCCGGTGCCGACATCTCCGAGTTCGGCGGTGGGGCTCCGGAGGCGGCGAGCCTGCCGTCGGTCCAGCAGGCGATGGAGAACGCGCCCGTCCCGGTGATCGCCGCGATCCACGGCACCGCGCTCGGAGGCGGCCTCGAGGTCGCGCTGTGTGCGCACTACCGGGTGGCCCTCGACTCGGCGAAGTTCGGGCTCCCGGAGGTGAATCTGGGGCTGCTCCCCGGTGCCGGCGGCACGCAGCGGCTCCCACGCTTGACCGGCGTAGCGAAGGCCCTGGAGATGATGACCTCGGGCCGTCACATCGGAACCGACGAGGCGGTCGAATGCGGCCTCGTCGACGAACTCGTCACCGGCGACCTCGACGTGCTGCGAGCGGGTGCGATCGCATTCGCCGAACGAGCCGTCGCCGAAGGGATGGCGCTCGCCAAGGTCAGGGACCGCAACGACAAGGTCCTCGAAGCCCGAGGTGACCAGGCACTGTTCGACGGCTTCCGCAAGCAGATCGCGCGCAAGACACGTGGATTCCTCGCCCCCGAGTACAACATCCGATGTATCGAGGCTGCCGCCAACCTACCGTTCGACGAGGGCGTCAAAGTCGAGCGTGAGCTCTTCACCGAGTTGATGACCGGCCCGCAGTCGGCGGCTCAGCGGTATTACTTCTTCGCCGAGCGGGCCGCCAACAAGGTGCCGGGGATCGACCGGGACACCCCGCAGGTCGACATCGCTCGGTGCGGCGTGCTCGGAGCCGGCACGATGGGCGGCGGGATCGCGATGAACTTCGCCAACGCCGGGATTCCCGTCACGATCGTCGAACGCGATCAGGCCGCCCTCGACCAGGGCCTCGCAGTCGTGCGCAAGAACTACGAGCGGTCGCGCACGAGCACGCCGGAATCGGTCGAGGAGCGGATGGCGCTGATCACCGGCTCGACCGACAAGGCCGACTTCGCCGACTGCGACATCGTGATCGAAGCGGTGTTCGAGGACATGGAACTGAAGCAGTCGATCTTCCGTGAGCTCGATCAGATCTGCAAGCCCGGGGCGATCATGGCATCGAACACATCGGCGCTCGACGTCAACGAGATCGCGTCCGTGACCTCGCGCCCCGAGAGCGTCATCGGTCTGCACTTCTTCTCCCCTGCGAACGTCATGAAGCTGCTCGAAGTCGTGCGCGGTGACAAGACGAGCGACACGGTGATCGCCACATCGATGGCAATGGCGAAGCGGATCGGGAAGATCGCGACACTCGTCGGCGTGTGCCACGGCTTCGTCGGGAACCGGATGCTGTTCCAGCGTCGTGTCGAGGCCGACCGGATGATCCTCGACGGCGCCACGCCGAACCAGGTCGATTCGGTGCTGTTCGAGTTCGGGTTTCCGATGGGTCCGTTCGCGATGAGCGACCTCGCCGGGCTCGACATCGGTTGGAAGGCCGAGAACTCCACCGGCGATTCGATTCGCGACATCATGAACGAGAGCGGCCGCAAGGGCCAGAAGAACGGCCGCGGCTACTACACGTACGATCCGGAGACGCGGGCGGCGACGCCCGACCCCGAGGTCGAGAAGATGATCACGGAGTTCGCGACGGGCAAGGGCCACGAGCAGCGCGACGTGACCGACCAGGAGGTACTCGAACGCTGCCTGTACCCGATGGTGAACGAGGGGGCGAAGATCCTGGAGGAGGGCATCGCGATCCGCGGCAGCGACATCGACGTGGTGTGGGTCAACGGGTACGGCTGGCCGGTGTACCGCGGGGGCCCGATGCACTGGGCCGACTCGATCGGCCTGTCGAGCATCGTCGAGCGGATCAAGCACTACGGCGACACCGTCGGCGGCCGCCACTGGGAACTGTCGCCGCTGCTGGAGCGCCTCGCCGCGGACGGCGGCACCCTCAGCCAGTACAGCAACTGACGCACTCGAACCCTGACGAGCGCGGCGCGCGTCCCGCCTGCACCGAGTTCACTGACGGGCCGAACGGCAAGGCTCCGCACCGCGCTCGCGTGGCTCGGAAACGGACGGGCAGGCGACTCGTACAGACGAGTGCATCGACGACGACACCACGTCCGCCCGACGCCGCCACACCGCTCAGGGTTCATCGGTCCACGACCCGATCTGCTCATCGAACGGTCGACGATCGGGTCAACCGTCGACCCGACGACGGTCACGAACCGTGCTCGACCACGCCTGCACCACCCGACCCGCCGCGTCCACCAGCGACCAATCGCACAACGCCTTCCCGACATCACCTCGATCAACCATCCCGGCAAGTCCGAACGCGTGAG
>JBDSBE010000074.1:0-12741 GCA_039921745.1 Ilumatobacteraceae bacterium
AGCTCGTACTGCTCGACGAGGTCGTCGTCCGAGGTCGTGACCCTCGGATCCTTGACAAGCTCGAAGTCCTGCGACATCGACCAGTCCCCGACGGTGAGCGTGGCGGTGTAGGTGCCCGGTGGCACGAGCGGGCCGTCGGGCCGCATATGGAACTCGGTGTCGATCATCTTCTCGCCGCGGGGCCCGGTCATCGGCCATTGGAACGAGTTCATTCCCGCGTCGGCGGTGATGTAGAGCCCGTCACGGTCCTTCTTCTCGGCGGGGATGTCACTCGAGAACGATCCGACCTCCTCACCGTCGGATCCGGTGATCGTCAGCGTTGCGCCGTCACCGGCCGCTTCGTCGAGCAGGTACGTGATGTGGACGCCACGATCGAGATCTTGGCCGGCATCGAGCATCCGCTTGGTCTGGTGGCCCGTGTCGTGTTCGTCGATGTAGTACGTGGCGTTCTGACCGATCGTGACGTGGTAGTTCTTGCCGCCCGGCGTCCCCCAGAACGACCCGAACAGATCGGGTGGGGTGCGAACCGTCGGACGCGGCTTGAACAGGTGGCGCGCTGCGCCGTCGAGATCGTCGTGGATCTGATGGATCTGCGTCAGGTCGTCGAGGATCCAGAACGACCGGCCGTGGGTCGCGACCACGAGGTCGGTGTCCTTGACCACCAGGTCGTACACCGGTGTCACCGGCAGATTGCACTGCAGTGGTTGCCAGCAACCTCCGTCGTCGAAGGAGACGAAGATGCCCCGTTCGGTGCCGACGTACAGCAGACCCTGTCGATTCGGGTCTTCTCGGATCACCCGGCAGAAGTCGTTCTCGGGGATCCCCTCGTCGATCCGAGTCCATGTCTCGCCGAGGTCGGTCGTCTTCCACAGGTACGCGCCGTAGTCGCCCGTCTTGTGACGGGCTGCGCTCATGTAGACGGTTCCGGCGACGTGCGGCGATTCGGCGAGCATCGTGATCTGCGTGAACTTCTCCATGTCGGGCGGTGTCACCTCCGCCCAGTCGCCACCGTCGTTCTTCGACACGTGAACGCGACCGTCGTCGGAACCCGCCATCAGCACGCCCTGTTCATGGGCCGACACCATCAGCGAGAAGATCGTGGCGTACATCTCGGCGCCGGCCGTGTCCATCGTGAGGGGGCCCGAGACGCCCATCGTGTCGGGGTCGGCGTACGTGAGGTCGGGGCTGATCTCGTTCCAGCTGTGGCCTTCGTCGCGCGTCCGGAACACCTTGTTCCCCGCCGCGTAGATCGTGTCGGCGTCCTGCGGGGAGAACACGATCGGATACGTCCACTGGAACCGGACCTCGGCGGTGTTGCCGTCATGGTAGGCCTCGGGCCAGACGCTCACGAGCTGGATCTGCTTGGTGCGGTGGTCGTAGCGCTGGAGTGAATCTCCACCACCCGGAGAACTGCCGATCGCCCCGACGAACACGATGTTCGGGTCGCCCGGCTTGGGTGCCACGTACCCACTCTCGGCGGTACCGGGCGGGTAGCAGTCACCCCAGTTGATCGCACCCTTGTTGGTGCGACTCGGCACCGCGATCGACGAGTTGTCCTGCTGGCTGCCGTAGACCATGTACGGATACTGGTCGTCAACCGCGACATGGTAGAACTGCGCAGTCAGCTGGTTGTAGATCGTCGACCACGAGTCACCGGCGTTGAGCGACACCCACGCTCCGCCGTCGTCGCAACCGATCATGCGATCCGGGTCGGTCGGGTCGATCCAGAGCGCGTGGTTGTCGCCGTGGGGCGTGTGGAATTCCTCGAAGGTCTTGCCGCCGTCGATCGACTTCCACGCCTTCATATTCATGACGTAGACGGTGTCGGGCCGGGTCGGGTGGGCGATGACGTGCATGTAGTACCAGGGACGCCATTGCAGGTCGGGCTTGCTCGACACCTTCTCCCACGTCGCGCCGTGGTCGTCGGAGCGGTACAGCCCACGCTTGCGGCCTTCGGCCTCGATCAGGGCGAAGACGCGACCCGACTTCGCCGGTGACACCGACACCCCGATCTTGCCGAGTGTTCCGTCGGGCAGGCCGGGGTGCTCGCTGATGTTCTCCCAGGTATCGCCGCCGTCCATCGACCTCCACAGACCGCTGTCGGGGCCGCCCGAATCGATCGACCAGAACGTGCGCCGTGCCTGCCAGATCGTCGCGAACAGGATTCGCGGATTGTTCGGGTCGAGCGCGATGTCGACGGCTCCTGCCCCGAGGCTGACGTGAAGCACCTGATCCCACGTGTCGCCGCCGTCTCGTGATCGGTAGACCCCGCGTTCGGCGTTGTCCTTCGAAGCGTGACCGAGCGCAGCCACGTAGACGAGGTCCGGGTCGTGTGGATGCACCCGGATCTCGCCGATGTGGCGGGTGTCGGTGAGGCCGATGTGCCGCCACGTCGCGCCCGCATCGGTCGACTTGTACATGCCGTCGCCGTGGGTGATGTCAAGGCGGATCGTCGTCTCACCGGTTCCGGCATAGATCACATTGCCGTCCGACGGAGCCACGGCCAGCGCGCCGATCGACGACGTGCTCAGGAAGCCGTCGGTGATGTTCTCCCAGAACTGCCCGGCGTCGTCAGATTTCCAGACACCACCGGCGACGGCCCCGAAGTAGAACACGTTCCGCTTCACCGGGTCGGCCGCGATGGCGACGACACGGCCGCCGCGGGTGGGTCCGATGCATCTGAAACGGACCTGTGTGAGCAACGCTGGATCGACAGTCGACATGTGGGCATCTTCGCACTGATACCGCTCTCACTCGCATCCGAGCGCGCACGACTCGGCTCCGCAACCGTGGACCGGGATACGTTGCAGCCATGGCACGTCACACAGGGCGCGAAGCGACGCCCGGCATCACCACTGACCTACCCACACGTTTCTGGTACCAGGCGACCACCGCGGGAGTGGGCTTCGCACTGTTCCTGCTGACACTCGTGACCCGCGAGTGGATCGAGATCCTGACCGGTCTCGACCCCGACGGCGGGAGCGGTGCGCTCGAGTTCGGTTTGGCGTTCGCGCTCCTCGCGATCGCAGCGGTGTCAGCGGTGTTCGCACGGCGGACGTACGTCGCCGTCGCCTCCGCCTGAGCTGACCGACCGTGGGCGACCGGCCGATCAATCGGCGGGTTCCGCCAACGTGGCCCACTCGTCATCGGTGATGCGGTCGACGAGGTGGGCAGCTCCGGCGTTGGTCGCCAGGTGATCGACGGACTTGGTTCCGGGAATCGGCACGATGTTCGGGGCGCGGTGGAGCAGCCAGGCGAGCGCGATCGCGTATCGATCCGAGTCGTGCGCCGCAGCGACCTCGTCGAGCGCCGAGCCGATCTCTCCCAGATCACCTGAGCCCAGCGGGAACCACGGGATGAACGCAATCCCGTCCTCGGCGCACGCATCGACGACCGAGTTCCACTCGGACTGATCGGCGATGTTGAACCGGTTCTGGACCGATGCGATGTCACACAGCTCCCTCACCTGACGGAGCTCGTCGACGCTGACCTCGGACACGCCGATCTGGTCGATCTTGCCCTCCTCACGGAGTTCGAGCATGACGCCGATCGATTCGGCGACGGGCACGTCGGGGTCGATGCGGTGCAACTGATAGAGCGGGATGCAATCCAGTTGAAGACGACGAAGGCTGCCCTCACAGGCTTCGCGGATGTGCGCCGGCTGGCCGTTCGGGCGCCAGTCTCCTGGCCCGGGTCGCACGAGTCCCGCCTTCGTCGCGATGACGACGTCGTCGCCATAGGGAGCCAGCGCTTCTCCGATCAACCGCTCGCTGACATCGGGTCCGTACGAGTCGGCCGTGTCGAAGAAGTTGACGCCCAGTTCGACCGCTTCACGAAGCACGCGCTTGGCCTCGTCGGGATCCTTTGGCTCTCCCCACACGCCCTCGCCGGTGAGCTGCATCGCGCCATATCCCAAACGGCGGATCTGGTAACCGCCAGCAAGATCGAACGTGGTGGTGTCGTGGATCGAGGTCATGAAGCCGGCATACCCAGTTGCGACCGCAAGGAAACAGGACAAACCGTGCGGCCTAAGCTGATCGTGCGGCGCGCATCGCGACGCAGCACCGCCCGAGAGCATGATGACCGAGCCCCACACCCACCGCCTCACCCAGTTCAGCCACGGCGCCGGTTGAGGCTGCAAGCTCGCCCCGGGCGAACTCGCGCACGTGGTGCGCGGCCTCAACGCACATCGACCCGACGAATTGTTGGTCGGCACGGAGACCGGCGACGACGCCGCCGTGTGGCGGCTCGACGACGAGCGCGCCCTGGTGTCGACCGCGGACTTCATCACGCCCGTGGTCGACGACGCACGCACCTGGGGCCGAGTGGCCGCAGCCAACAGCGTGTCGGACGTGTACGCGATGGGCGGTCGCCCACTGTTCGCCCTGAACCTCGTCGGGTGGAACGTCGACGCGCTGCCGACCGAGTTGCTCGGCGAGGTGCTCGCCGGCGGACAGGATGTAGCGCTTGCCGCCGGATTCGCGATCGTGGGCGGGCACACGATCGACGACCCGGAGCCGAAGTACGGCATGGCGGTCACCGGGATGGTCCACCCGAATCGGATCCTCACCAACGCCGGGCTCCGCCCGGGTCAAGATCTCGTGCTCACCAAGCCGCTCGGGATCGGGGTCATCACCACAGCGATCAAGCAGGATGCCGCTTCTGGCGAAGTCACTGACGCGGCGATTGCCTCGATGACCAAGCTCAACGACGTCGCCAGTCGCATTGCCGTCGACGCCGGGGCGACGGGATGCACCGACGTCACCGGATTCGGCTTGCTCGGTCACCTCGGGCGGATGGCGATCGAGTCGGGCGTCAGGGTGTCCGTCGAGTTCGCCTCGATCCCGTTTCTCGGCGGGGCGATCGAACTCGCAACCGACGGTGTGATGCCGGGCGGCAGCGTCCGCAATCTGGCGTGGGGCCTCGATCTGCTCGACGCGGGAGACCTCGACGAGGTGTCGCAGCTCCTGGTCGCAGATGCCCAGACGTCCGGCGGTCTGGTCTTCGGCGTGGAGCCCACGGCCACCGACGAGGTGCTCGCCGCACTCGCGGCCACCGGTCACGACGCCGCGCGAATCGGCCGAGTCGAAGTCGGCGAGCCGCAGTTCGTCCTGCGATGACGCACGCCCGGCCCGGCGCCTTTCCGGACTTCTCTGCGCCGACGACTCGTCAACGACTCAACGAGCTCCGAGTCGTCTTCGATGTCGCTCGCGCACCACTGAGCACTCCTCGGCTGCTCACTGCTCCGCGTGGCAACGGCCGCCCGATGTTCATGCTGCCGGGTTTCGGAGCCGCTGACGGCTCCATGATCCCGCTCCGCCGGTATCTCAACGGGCGCAACCACGACGTGCACGGATGGGGTCTCGGCCGCAACACCGGCGATGTCGTCGGCCTCGTCGAACGCTTCCTGCTGCGCCTCGAGCGGCGGGTCGAGGCCACTGGTCGTCCGGCGAACCTCGCTGGTTGGAGTCTCGGTGGGGTCGTCGCGCGTGAAGCCACTCGGGAGCGCCCAGACCTCGTCCATCAGGTCGCAACGTTCGGCACACCCTTGTTCGGGCCGAGAGCGAGTGCTGCGTCCCGAGCGTTCTCTGCGGAACAGATCGAGCACATCGAAACCCTGATCGCCGACCGCGCCGGCCGGGCACTCCCCCGCCCGATCATGGCGATCTACAGCAGGAACGACGGGATCGTGGACTGGCGTGCATGCATCGATGAGGTGACCCCGTTCGCGCTCAACGTCGAGGTGAGCGCGACGCATTTCGGCATGGGTATCTCACCGGACGTGATGATGCACCTGGCACAGTGGTTCGCCGAGCGCTGACGCCGAGCCCAATCGATCTCGCACGGCACGGCACGATCGGCAGTCGGCCATGACCAGCGGTGCGGGCGGTGCCCCATTCGTTGTCCGTCTACGCGACGGTGACGCCAAGATGTGAGCGGTCCGTCATGAAACGACATCCCCTCTCCGCTGGCCGAGACCGATCTCATCGAACGAACCCGCCGCGATCGAGCGGACGGTGGGGCTGACGTCGGTGAACCGTTCTTCGATGCTGCGATTGGATCACTGCGCGCGACCGAGAGAGTGCCTGATGCTGGATCACCACGGGCAGGCGAGTTGGCTGGCATTCCCGATCTTCGAGTCCGACGAGTGGAGGGCTTGCCGGTCGGCCGGTTCTACTCGTGCGCTCCGGCCATGTCGACGTCGTCGACTGTTGGCCGACGCACAGAATCTTCCGGTCATCCTTGCCGACCTCGACCCGGAATGACCCACCTCGGGTGGTCGCCGCCTGACCGCAATCGTGACCGGGCGATCCGTTCGCTCGTCGTGCCGGCCGTGCGGCGCGTGGAGGAGCTTCGTGGCCTGGGATGATCGCTCGGGTGTCGACGCGACCGATCGTCGAAGGGGCCGATCATGAGTCAACGAACCTCCGGCGCCTCAGGGCGACCAGCGGTCGGTCCGAGACTTCGGTGTCAGCGCGATGGGTCGATCTGGAGTCGCTCCGCGATGGATCGCATTGCTGTCTGGAGACGAAACATCATGAAGAGGTGGCCGCCGTGCACAGCGAGACCCATGTCGGGTGGTTGGTCGTCTTGTTGCACCGTGGCACCGTTGTACAGGTACCAGGTGAGGTCGTCGGTGACGATCGAATCGGAGAACTCTTGACGGCTCAGCAGGGGCGACTGGTCGCCGGGGTTGGCCTGCACCGACAGCCCCGCCATCTGTGCGGTGTCAAGGTCGTCGAGAACGGCCCATCGTTCGAAGAGGTAGAGACCGTTGCTGCGGTCGCAGTCGCCAACGGGGGGTTGTGGCCTCGGATCCTGGCGGAAGTCGTCCGGCGGACTGAACCGGAGCTCGACGTCGTCGTTGACGATCCAGGCGACAGGCTGCAACGCCGAGTCGGGTGGCGCGGTGACCCGCGGCGCCGTGGGCGTGTTGTGACACGTCGATCCCGATCCGTAGTCGGGAGGAAGCGTGAACGGAGTTGTCGGCCACGTGATCGTCGGCGGCGCCCAGTGCGTCGTTGACGTCACTGCTGCGTCGATGACGATGACTCGGCCACATCCTGGAGCGTGCTCGGCATCACGGTGTCGGGGGCTAACGGCTGGGTGCTGGATGTCGTCGTGGACGGAACTGGTGCGACGCCAGCGACCGGTTCGATCGCGCGGCTCGAACCGCACGCAGACAACGTCAATGCGATGGCGGTTGTGCCGAACAGTAGAACTCGTGGATACGTCATGCCTCGTCCCCGACACCACTGTATGCACGGTCGTTCGGCGATCCTGAGCACGGGTCAACGGCCGCAAGTCCAGCGCCGGGAATCGAATTGCGGTTGCGGTGATCGGGGACGTGTTGTTTGGGATCACGGGCATGAGCGGCGCTGCTGATGCTGCGAAATGCGGCGCTCGACCCGACAAGGTCGTCGACTTCAATGACTTCACCACGTGAGCCAGCGCTGGTGAAGCGGTCAGCTACATCAACAGTGGGCTCGGCGTCCATGCGAGTGGCGCACCAGGTGAAACCGTCAGGCTCGTTTGCGCAGGGCCGAACCCCTGATTCATGAGAACGAACATCAGCCGCCCGTCTCGGAGTGATCTGAGGCGGGCGGTTGCGTGTCTCGGTCGTTTTTACGGCAACACTCGCGGACGTGGACACCTAGCTACTTCCCCGGACACCGCGTTCGGTTGCGGCGGGACGCCCGGTGTTTCGGACGGCGCAGCTGGACCGGCGAGCACGGGGTTATCGGATGCGCGCGGATTCCCGATCATCAGCCTCCCGTGTACCGGAAGATCCACAGGCCGCTGTCGCGGTCGCTGCCGAGGATGTAGGTCGTCTCTGTCGAGTCGCCGGGAAGTCGGTGCGCCTCGACCCCCCAGAAGTCGTTGCCCCCTTCGGCGATGTAGTGGCCAACCTCCTCGATCCCCGAACTCCCGAACTTGACCACTCGGATGCCGGCGTCGTACCAGGACAAGTAGGCGAGGTCCACCGCTTTGTCCATGGCGACCTCGTGCACCGACATCGTGCCGGAACCGCTCGCGAATGCAGGATCGATTGCCTCGGGGATCGAATAGTTGTCGACCTCTTCCAGGGTCGCTCCGTCGAGCAGGTGGATTGTGCCCCATCCGTCGAACGTCGTCGTCGCGCTCACGGATGCGCCGAGCGTCCCGATGGCGGGCATGTCGGAGCCCTCGGGCGCCCCCGTGTATCCAGGAACGTCGTCGAACAGCAGGTGCCCGGCGCGGTGGCCGATGCAGATCGCCGATGCAGTGATGTCGAAGGCGTGGCCCTGCCCACCGCAGGTGAAGCCGTTCGGGGTCAGCCCATTCCGTGTACCGCCATGGCTCTGCATGATGATCACCTGGTCGTACCCGGCGAGCTGGCCGGACTCGACCTTCTTGGAGAAAAAGCAAGTGCCGCGAGTGAACACCACTGCGTCAGCGCCCGTGCTCGCCTGGCTTGGCACCTCGACCCGATCGGAAATGCCGTTGCCGTTGACGTCCTCCTCACACCCGGTACCGCCCCAGACAGTGGAGCCGGAGAACGGATTGGTATCGCTGATCGGGACGGTCCAGCCGAACTGGCCCCCGCCGTAGAAGCCGGCGTTCGGTCCGGTGGTGATCTCGAACTTCAGCCGGTCCGGGGAGAAGTCCTCGTCAGTGCCGATGATGAACTTGTTGTTGTGGCTCCACTCCCCCTGGTGGGCGTTGCCCTCGGGCGGGTCGAAGCCGAGCAGCGGATCGGGCACGGGGTAGTTGGAATCGTTGACGAACACCGGGTTGGCCGGGTCGTTGACGTTGAGCACGATCCATCCGGCGTCCCAGTACGAAAGGAGCGCCAGGTAGTTGTTCTTGACCTTCTTCACGACCATGTCGTGGAGGAACACCGATTCGCCGTTGGCCAGCGGGGCTTGGGCGTCGGGCCAGTCGAGGATCGACCTCTCGGCGATCATCACCGGATTGCGCGGGTCGGTGATCTCCATGATGTCGACGTCGGTGACCTCCTCGTTGTCGACGATGATCGCGAATGCCCGCTTGCCGGCCTGCCAGCCGAACACGCTGTGGATCTGGCGGGCACGAGCCAGTGTTCCGTCATTGGTGTCGCCCTTGCCGATCGCCAACGGGGCGATGCCAGCAGCCGGGTTGGACACGTCGTAGAGCGACATGCCACCGACCCGAGCCGGGTTGGTTCCGCAGTTCTCGTTGTTCGTGAGCAGCACGTCGCCCTTGAACTTGGGCGTGTTCAGCTTGATGACGTGCATTCCCTCACCTGGGTACGAGTCCGGTGGGAAGGCTGTGAAGCCCACTTCCGTGGGGCTGGCTGGATTGGAGATGTCGACGGTATAGAAGCCGCCGGCGCCGCAGGGTGACGTGTTGAGCCGCCGAGCCGACAGGTAGGCGTAGTTACCGAACGCCGCCACATCGGCGATGTGGCCGGGCTTGTCAGCACCCACCGCTCCACTCACGTCGACTCGACCGACGAGCTCGACATTTTCGCTCGACTCCGGCAGGTGACCACCCGCACCACCATGCTGTTCGGAGTCGTCGTGCGCCCGCTCGGCCTCGACCGGAGTGTCGACCGTGTCGTCGCCCACCCGATGACCGTCGCCGTCGGGCCCACCGCTGGAATGTGCATTTGCCGTCCCGACAACCGCAGAGGCCAGCAACGTGGCGACCGGTAAGACGAACCATCGCTTGTTCATGAGATCTCCTCTTGGGCGATGCCTGCGTCGTCGGCAGGAACGGAGTCACCCCAGCGCCCTTCCTACCGTTGTCCGCCTACCGTTGTCCGCCTGTTGTCCGTAAACTTTACAGGCCGCGCCCCTTCAGCGCCAGAGGCAAAAGCGAAGGGGACGGGATCCCTCAGGCCTCGGTCCCGCAACGGTGAGCTGCGGTCACCCGGCAGGTCGCGCTCCGGGCGTTGCGCGGCAGCCGCCGCCCTCGCCGAAGCGACGAACGGCCGCAGTGCGACATATCTACCCGAGCAGCGCACTGCACTTTTCCGACCGGCGGCGACCGATCACGCATCAGGTGACGCTGAGGTTGGTCGACTTTGACGCGCAGCGATGAGTTCCGGGCCATCTTCGACGGGCTCGCTGGAGAGTCGGTGGACGTGATCTTCACGATCGGGAGTCACGGTGACCCAACTGCACTTGGGTCATCGCCGGACAACGTGCGCGTCGAGCGATTCGTTCCGCAACAGGGGATCCTCCCTGCGTGCTCGGCGGTGATCACCCAGGGTGGGGCGGGCTCGATGCTGGGCGCGTTGACGTTCGGTTGCCCGATCTTGTTCGTTCCTCAAGGAGCCGATCAGTTCGTCAGCGCCGAGCGAGCGGTCAACGCTGGGGCCGGGCTCCGCCTCCTTCCGCGTGAGGTGGCGCCCGAAGCAATCCGCACAGGCCTCCGGCGACTGCTTGACGAGCCCTCATTCGCGAAGAGCGCAATGAAGATCAGCAACGAGATCGCCGACATGCCGCCGCCACTAGCGGCGGTCTCACCCCTCGAACGGCTTGTCCGATCTCGCATCGTCTGATTGCGAGAGCCCCAACCGCCGACGCCAGCCACAGCTCGAAACCGGCATCGATGGCGGCGGTCTTGGGTTAGCCGACGACCCGCAGGTGTTGGGCACTCGGCGAACGGCCCAGACTACGGGTCAGCCCGCAACTCTACGATGCGAGCACACCCGCCTGTGTAGGGGCGAACAGGATGCTCGCAGAGACGCAGGGCTGACTAGGCGGGGACGGCGCGCCAACCGACTTGGGGCTGGCCAACGTCGCGGCGCTCGGTAACGTGGAGGGCGGTGAGTCGGTATCGCCGAAGTACCTCGAAGCGTGCTCGGCAATGGTGTGACCTGGCCTTGTAGTCACTCGATGAATCGACCGGGAGAGCGGTCGGATCGGTCGACCAGCACGATCCTCCCGTCAAAACGCCCTGTTCGAGAGCTCCTGCCCAAGCATGTGCATTCCACCCGTGACGTACGCGTCGGGGCTCATGGCGATGTGTTTCGCCGCCGCCCGGGCGTCCCGCTCGAACCGTTCCAGCGTGCAGGCTCGTGAGATGGCGACCGCCCCGGCCATCTGTGTGACCTGGTCGATCGCCGACAGCGCCGATTGGCTTGCGTACGTGCATGCCATGCGGAACGCGACCCGTGCGGCTTCGAGGTCAGCTCCGGCTTCAACCCCGGCGAGCAGATCCTCCATCGCCTCGGTGAGATATGCGCGGCTCGCGCTGAGGCGAGCCTCCACCCGACCAAGCTGCGACTGCACCAACTCGCGCTCCGCCAGCGGCGTTTGTCCGCGCCGCTGTCGTGTTCTCGCGATTCGCACGAACTCGGCGACGGCTCCTCGCGCCAAGCCGAGGGGGACGGTGGCGACGGTCCACGCGAAGATGGATCGAGTGGGGAGTCGGTAGAGGGTTCCTGCCTGCCGGGGTGTGGGCTGGAAGGCGTGTGTGAAGCGCTCGGCGACGAACACGTGGCGCAGTTCAAAATCGACGCTGCCGGTGGCAAGGAGACCCGAGACATGCCAGTTGTCGTGCAGCACCACGTCAATACGGGGCGCGTAGACGAAGATGATCTCGTCCGTCGGCGTTCCGTCACCCTCGACTGCGCACAGGGCAGCGAACCACGTTCCGTGTGACCCGCCACTGCCGAACGGCCATCTGCCCGACACGACGAAGCCGCCATCGACGTGTTCGGCACGGCCGATGGCGCCTGTCGCCGAGACCACGAAGGCCGAGTCGTCGTCGAAGATCGCCGCGGCGCTGTCCGCTTCCAGGAAGGCGCCGCAGCGCGACATCCCTCCGCCGTTGCCGACGAGCCACCCGATCGTGCCGTCCAATGCGGCGGCGGCCTCGACGACCTCCATGAATGCCAGCGCTGACAGCTGCGGGCCCCCGCATGCGGTCGGGAGCCACATCCTGAACGCGCCGAGTGCGGACAGGTGATCGAACACGACATCCGGCAAGCGGGCTGCCTCATCGAAGCTGTCGCGCAGATCGGTCACGAGTTCGGCCATGCCTCGGACGCCCGTCAGCAGATCGGATGCGCTGCGACCCGCCGGAGTGTTGGTGCTCGCCGATCTCACGCCGGTGTCACGTTGACGTTGAGATGGAAGACGTTGTCTGGGTCGTACCGACGTTTGACGTCCGACAAGCGACTGCGGTTGGTGTCGTATGCGCTGTCGATCAGCGCAGTGTCGTCCGCCGCCATGAAGTTGCTGTACCGGCGACCTGATAGGTGAGGCCGCAGCGCGTCGTATGTGCGTCGCACCCAGGCGATGTTCTCTGCGGTCTCGTCCGGCGTCGCCCATTGACCGAGGATCAGCACGCTGAAGGCCTCGGTCCGGTGCGGGAAAGCAGTCGCAGCGGGATCCACCCTCGTCGCTGCGCCGTGGAGGTGATCGAGGAAGATGCCGGTCATCGGCGAGGGGACCTCGTCGTACGAGCTGACGAGCACGTCGATCGCAGCGTCCGACAGCTCGTCCAAGAAGCCCGACTTCCAGTAGTTGCATGCGCCAGCGGGAAACGCCGGGTCGAGCAGCGTGTTGACGACCGGGTAGGGCATCGGTTGGACGGCATCCAGCAAGGGGCGGCCGAAGGCACGCACAGCTTCGATGTCATCGTCCGCCGTCGCGGGATCACAGTGGCAGGGCACGAGCGCGGCCACCTTCGCTCCCGATCCGTCCGGCGCGGCGATCAGTGCAGCGCCGATCGTGAGCTCGTCGGGCACCGCACGGGTTACCTCCC
>JBDSBE010000075.1:0-64180 GCA_039921745.1 Ilumatobacteraceae bacterium
GGGCATGGGTCGTCTCATTCGTCGGGATTGCGTATCGCAGAGATTGTGAATCTAGGCACAAGCTAGTCGGCTTCGGCATCCTACGGCAACTCGTGCGGCGCGCAAATGCCGGACCTGGCGCTGTCAGGCTGCTCGCTGTCGGTCGCGAACTGCTCTTGACGCTCGGGACGCGACGGATCGACCTGCTCCGAGGCCGGCCGCTCGAGTGCCGCTTCGATCTCCATCGCCCGCTTTCTCCGCACGCTCGGGTGCAGCACGGTGTACAGCACGATGCCCAGCGCGCCGATCCCGAACGGGAGATACGTCGGGTTGTCGTCGGTCAGGACCGGATACAGCACGAACGCCGACAGCAGTGCCGTCCACGTCCACAGGATCAGGACGCTGCGGCGGTGGCCGTGGCCGAGGTTCATGAGGCGGTGGTGGAGATGGCCCTTGTCCGCCACGTCCAGTGCCTGTCGTTTCGACGCCCTGCGGACGATCGCGAACACGGTGTCCAAGATCGGCACGCCGAGGATCAGCAGCGGGATCACGAGCGGGGCGAAGAAGAAGAACGTCTGACCGACGAAGTTCTGCGTGTTGGGGTCGGCGCGGCCGCCGATCACGGCGGTGGAGACCGCCATCATCAGACCGAGCAGGAACGCCCCGCTGTCACCCATGAAAATTCTCGCGGGGTTGAAGTTGTAGGGCAGGAACCCGACGCACATCCCCGTCGCGATGATCGCGAACATCGGGCCGATGTTGCGGTCGGAGACGAGGCCGAGGTCATTGAGCCGATTGGCGTAGAGGAAGAACGCGAATGCGGCGATCGCCACGATCCCGGCGGCGAGCCCGTCGAGGCCGTCGATCAGGTTGATCGCCTGCGTCATGCCGAGCAGCCACAGGACCATCACGAGCGGCTTCCAGTCGTTCGACAGCACGACGACGTCGAAGAACGGAATTCGGAAGTAGTCGATCGTCGTGCCGAACCAGGCGAGCGCGCCTCCGGCGAGCACGACACCGGTGACCTTGCCGGGCGGCGCCATGTCGCGCACGTCGTCGAGGAACCCGGTCGTGAACACGATCAACGCCGCGATGACGACACCGACCGGCTCCGAGTTGGTATCGAACACGGGGTCGAACCGGCCGAGCAGGGCGGCGACGCCCAACGCGGCGAGGAGGCCGGCGAGCATGGCCAGCCCGCCGACGTGCGGGATCGGTGACGTGTGGACCGATCGTTCGTTGGGGTCGACCATCCAGCCGCGGCGGCGAGCGAGCTGGGCGACGAGTGGGGTCGTGGCGAACGTGGTGGCTGCTGCGACCACGCCGATCAGGAGGTAGTCGCTGAAACCGGGTCCCACGACGACTCAATCTAGACACGAGGGGTCAGACCCCTCGCGTCTCCCCACCGGGTTGCGCGCCTTGCGTGGCGTGGCGACGCGCAGGATCACGCGTCCCCCACGATCGCTTCGGGGTCCGTCAGACGCCGTTCGGATAGGCCGGGAACTTGCTGCAGAGATCGGCGACGTCGTCGCGGACGGCTGACAGGGCATCGGCATCATCGCGCCCGCGCAGCGCACGGGCGATCAGTGCCGCAATCGTCGTCATCTCCGGTTCGGTCATGCCCTGGGTGGTGACCGACGGCGTTCCGATCCGGACTCCGGAGGTGACGAACGGGCTGCGCGGATCGTCTGGGACGGTGTTCTTGTTCAACGTGATCCCGGCCTCGTCCAGCGACGACTGGGCGACCTTGCCGGTGAGTTCGTCGTCGAAGGGTCGCAGGTCGACCACCATCAGGTGGTTGTCGGTGCCACCGGAGACGAGGCGGAACCCCTCCCCCGCCAACGCCTCCGCGAGCGCTGATGCGTTGGCGACGATCTGGTGGGCGTACTCCCGGAAGCTCGGCTGCGCGGCCTCGTAGAACGCGATCGCCTTGCCGGCGATCGCGTGCTCGAGTGGGCCGCCCTGCCATCCGGGGAACACGGCCTTGTCGATCGCCTTCGCATGCTGCTGCGTCGACAGGATGCAACCGCCCCGCGGCCCGCGCAGTGTCTTGTGGGTCGTGAACGTCACGACATCGGCGAACGGGACGGGGTTCGGATGGGCGCCGCCTGCGACCAGCCCGGCGAGGTGGGCGATGTCGAACAGCAGGAGAGCGTCGACCTCGTCTGCGATCGCCTTGAAGGGTTCGGGGTCGAGCCGGCGCGGGTAGCTCGTGGTGCCGGCGACGATCATCTTCGGGCGGTGCTCGTGCGCGAGCGACCGGACGGCGTCCATGTCGATCCGCTCGTCGTCACCGACGCCGTAGGACACGAAGTCGTAGAGCATCCCGCTGGCGTTCACGGGCGATCCGTGTGTGAGGTGGCCGCCGTGATCGAGGCTGAGGCCCAACACCGTGTCACCGGGATCGAGCAGGGCCTGGTAGACGCACATGTTCGCGTTCGCCCCCGAGTGCGGCTGGACGTTCGCGTGCTCGGCTCCGAACAGCGCCTTCACGCGTTCGATCGCGAGCGCCTCGATGTCGTCCACGATCGCGTTGCCGCCGTAGTACCGCTTTCCCGGGTAGCCCTCGGCGTACTTGTTGGTGAGGACCGAACCGGTGGCGCGCATCACGGCGGGCGACGTGAAGTTCTCGCTGGCGATCAGCTGGAGGCCGGTGACCTGCCGCTGTCGTTCGCGTTCGAGGAGATCGTCGACCTGGGTGTCGGGGTGGCTGTCGGAATGGAATGGCACGATTCAGAACTCCTCTTCGAGGTCGGTGATCTGGGCGACGCGCCGGGCATGCCGGCCGCCTTCGAATTCGGTGGCGAGGAAGAGATCGACGATCTCGTCGGCGAGCCCGACGCCGACGACCCGAGCGCCGATCGACAGCACGTTGGCGTCGTTGTGGGCGCGCGCCATGCGCGCCGTGTAGAGGCAGTTGCACAGCGCCGCACGCACGCCTCGAACCTTGTTCGCGGCCAGCTGCTCGCCCTGTCCGCTGCCCCCGAGGACGATCCCGACGTCAGCGCGCCCGTCGCGCACGGCCCGGCCGGCGGCCGCACAGAACTCGGGATAGTCGACGCTCGCAGTCGAATCGGTGCCGCAGTCGACGATCTCGTGCCCTGCAGTGCTCAGCCGATCGATGAGGTACTGCTTCAAGTCGTATCCGGCGTGGTCGGAACCGAAGGCGATGCGGGTCACGCCGGCGAGTGTACGAGCGGTGGGTCCGTCGGCCCGAACGGCTTGACGAATCGTCAGGATCGGTCGTGGACCTGGCCGATCCGAACGATGATCATGACGAGTCGACCTCCTGGCCGCTGAGGGTTCCCTGGTCGGGGCACGACACGGCCAGGTAATCCTTGGTGAGCGGAGTGTCGACGTCGGTGATCAGGCTCGGATCGGACGTGAACGGCACGAGCCGACTGCTGAACTCGGCGGCGGCAGCGTCGATCACCGCCCACGTCACGTCAGGCAGGTCGACCGTGAACTCCGGGGTCGACGGGTCGCGCCGCGCCAGACCTGCGACCCACGCATCCGCGATCGCGTCGATCGTGGCCTGGTCGGCGCCCACCGACTCCAGCGAGTTCCGCGCTTCCTGCAGGCGCCGTGCGAACGGGCCCAGGAAGTCGTCGGCGACGAGAGCCTGCTCCGACGAGAGTTCATCAGGCCAGTTGGCGAGCAGGTCACCGTAGGCGTCGGTGACCACGGGCGATGACGCGACCTCAAGCGATGCGAGCTGTTCCGGGGGGCCGGAACCGAAGGCCGCCGTCACCGC
This sequence comes from Ilumatobacteraceae bacterium, assembly GCA_039921745.1. Classification (GTDB taxonomy): domain Bacteria; phylum Actinomycetota; class Acidimicrobiia; order Acidimicrobiales; family Ilumatobacteraceae; genus Ilumatobacter. Next base: position 3,734 of record JBDSBE010000075.1, read on the forward strand.
CACCACCTGGAACGAACCGGCGAACCGGCTCCATGACGCACAGAACGCATCGGTGCTGTCCAGGCCGGGGACGCCGATGTCGGGTAGGTCGGCGACGGTGACCGCCGCAACGTCCCCGATGGCGGTGTCCGGTGTGGCCGGCGCCGAGGTCGGTTCCGTCGACACGCCCTCGGTCGATGACGTCGAGTCTCCAGACGTCGAAATCGTGGCGTCGACTGTGTCACCGGTCGCAGCGACGGTCGGAGCGGGAGACGGTGCCGGCTCGGCCAGGTCGTCAAACGAACGCGAGCACGACGCGAGCTGCAATCCGGCGACGGCGACCGTGAGCATCACACGATTCGACGACCTGAGGCTGCTCACCATGACATCGTCGCACGCACGGTGCGATGCTGATCGCCATGACGTCGGAAACCCTGATGCAGACCTCGACTCCCCCCCGCCTGATTCTCGACTGCGACCCCGGCCACGACGACGTCATCGCGATTGTGGTCGCCGCCCACTGTGCCGACCTCGTGGGCATCACGACCGTCGCCGGAAATGCCCCGCTCGAACGAACGACGTACAACGCCTGTGTGATGCGCGACATGCTCGGGCTCGACGCGCCCGTCCACGCGGGCTCGGCTCGCCCGCTCGTCGGCGAGCCGAGCTACGCCGACAACGTGCACGGTGAGAGTGGCCTCGACGGCGCCGATCTGCCCGTCCCGACACACGGCGCGGACGGGACCGACGCCGTCTCGTTCATCATCGAGACCTGTCGCTCTGAGCCCGGTCTGTGGCTGGTGCCGACCGGACCGCTCACGAACATTGCCGCGGCGATCCGAGCGGCACCCGACCTCGTCGACGTGATCAGCGGGATCTCGCTCATGGGCGGCGGCACATTCGGCAACCGCACGCCGCTCGCGGAGTTCAACATCTGGGCAGACCCGCATGCGGCCGAGATCGTGTACACCAGCGGTGCCGACATCACGATGGCGGGTCTCGACGTGACGCACCAGTTCATCGTGACCCCCGATCGGATCGATCAGGTCGCGGCGATCGACACCCCGCTCACCGACATGATCGAATCACTGTTCCGATTCTTCGCTCGGAACTACATCAGTCGACACGACCACATCAGCGGGGCGGCGCTGCACGATCCGTTGGCCGTGATGGCACTCACCCACGCACACCTGTTCGAGTCGGTGGAGCGACACGTGGCGGTCGAGACGACTGGTCGCCACACCGTCGGCATGACGGTCGTCGACCGTCGGGACATCTCTGATCGCGAATCGCCGAACGTCCACGTGCTCGAGCGGGTCGACCACGACGCTGCATGGACTGTTGTCGTCGAGGCGCTCGAGGCGGCCGGCAAGCGTTCGCGGGCGCGAACGGACGGTGCGTAGCGTGGCGACGGTGAGCGACTCGTTCCCCCGCCAGTACGCCCGGACCCAACGGCTGACGCTGGGTGAACCCCGCAACCTCACGGTCGTCGACGACGGTCGGCGCGTGCTGTTCGCTCGCAGCCGGGCCGGCGACGATCCCGTCAACTGCCTGTGGGTCGTCGACATCGACACGGGCGACGAACGTCTCCTCGTCGACCCCGTCGAACTCCTCGACGCCAGAGGCGACGATGTGCCGCCCGAGGAGCGTGCTCGGCGTGAACGCCTCCGGGAGGGCGCCGGCGGGATCACGTCGTACGCGCTGTCGACGGACGAGTCGACGATCGTCTTCACCCTGGCGGGCCGACTGTTCGCCCTCGACCTGCCAACGCAGTCGACTCGACCCGTGCCTGTGGACGGCCCGGTCTTCGATCCGAGGCCGTCGTCGGACGGTGCACTGATTGCGTTCGTCCGTGGTGCCGATCTCGTCGTCACCGACCACGAGGGTCACGCAACGGAGCTCGCGACCGACCCGTCCGACACGGTGTCGTGGGGCTCCGCGGAGTTCATCGCCGCCGAGGAGATGGGTCGGTATCGCGGGTTCTGGTGGGCGCCGGACGATCGCACGATCGCCGCGTGTCGCGTCGACGTCGCCGCGGTCGAGGAGTGGCACATCGCCAACCCCGCCGATCCGGCGTCACCGGCCCAGGTCAGCCGGTACCCGGCGGCCGGCACTTCCAACGCCGACGTCACGATGAATCTGCTCGACGTGGCCGACGGCGCTGCGGTCGACATCGAGTGGGACCGGGACCGGTTTCCATACCTGGCGGCGGTCGACTGGAACGAGCACGGACTGGCAGTGACCGTCCAGTCTCGTGACCAGCGCGACGTCGAGCTCCTCGTCGTCGATCCGGCGAACGGCAGGACGCAAACACGATGGGCGGACCACGACGACGTCTGGGTCGAGCTGGTACCCGGCGCCGGCACGCTGGTCGGTCCGGACACCGCGGTGATGTGTGCCGACCGTGACGGCGGTCGACGACTTGTCGTCGGCGACGACGTCGTCTCGCCCCCGGACGTCCAGGTCCGCAGCATCGTCGACGCCCATGTCGACCGCGTCGTGGTGACCGGCAACCCGCTCGACGACGCCACGGTGCTCCACGTGTACGTCTGGACGGCGAGCGACTTCGACCGGGTCACGACCGAGCCGGGCGTCCACGGCGCAGTGGTCGGCGGCGAAGCGATCGTGATCCGATCGGCCACGGTCGACGAGCCGGGTGGCCGGTGGCGTCTCCCCTCGGGGCGCGTCCTCGGCCGCTGCGGCGAAACACCCCTGGTCGAACCGAACGTGTTCGTCACGGCGCACTCCGCGTCGGCCCCGGCGACCGCCGTCCTGCTCCCGCACGGCCACGACGGCTCCCCACTCCCCGTCCTGGTCGACCCGTACGGTGGCCCGCACGCGCAGCGCGTCGTGCGGTCGCACCAGGCATTCTGTGCATCGCAGTGGTTCGCTGATCAGGGGTTCGCAGTGGTCATCGTGGACGGGCGCGGCACACCGGGTCGCGGAACCGACATGGAACGTGCGGTGGCAGGCGACCTCGCGACCGGCGTGCTCGACGACCAGGTCGCCGGTCTGCACGCCGCTGCCCAGCGCCATCCGGAGATCGATCTCGATCGCGTCGCAATTCGCGGCTGGAGCTTCGGCGGGTACCTCGCAGCGCTCGCGGTGCTGCAGCGACCCGACGTGTTCCACACGGCGATCGCTGGTGCACCCGTCACCGAATGGCGGCTCTACGACACCCACTACACCGAGCGGTACCTGGGCGATCCGACCGTCGACCCTGACGCGTACGACCGTTCCTCACTGTTGCCCCTCGCCGCGAAACTGACGCGGCCGCTGTTGCTGATCCACGGGCTCGCGGACGACAACGTCGTGGCCGCTCACACGCTCCAGCTCTCGGCCGCGCTCCTGGCGGCGGGGAAACCGCATGAGGTCCTCCCCTTGGTGGGCGTCACCCACATGACCCTGCAGGAGGAGGTGGCAGAGAATCTCCTGCTCCATCAGCTCGACTTCCTCCGTCGGTCACTCCCGATCGGCGCGACGCACTAAGTTCGACTCATGAACGACCGTCTGCACGAGCTGTACCGGGGCGTTGCCGTGCACGCCAACGCCGACTTGGAGCACACGGCTGCGCTCGAGTTGCTGGCACTCGTGATGGCGGCCGACCGTTCGCTGGACCAGGTGGAGATCGATGCGATCAAGAACATTTCCGATGACTGGCGCGACGGAGATTTCACGTTCGACAAGTACCTCGGGCCTGCGATTGCCAGAGCGCAGCGTGCGATCGAGAACGACGCGGTCGTCGAGCTGATCGACGACATCGACGACCGCATCAGCAGTCGCGTGCTGCGTCGTGCACTGTTCTCGGCCGCCCGCGAAGTCGCCGGCGTAGACGAGGTGTCGCCTGAAGAGGGGTCGATCCTCGCCGAGATCGCCGTTCGCTTCGGCTGACGGTCAGGCATCCTCGTCGTAGACACCGACGGGAATCCGCTCGCCGAGGGCGGCGACCACCCGATCGAGGCCACGGTCGACCAGCACGGCCAGCCCGACGATCACGGCGATCGCCGGCACGAGCGAGTAGTCGCCGACCATTTCGGGGAGCAGGAAGACGGCAACCAGCGGTGATCGCAGACCGACGGCGACACCGATCGCCATGGTGGCCACCATCGCATCCCACGGATGCTCGACCCCGTAGCCCATCGACGAGAGCGCGAGCAGCACGAGGAGCGAGAAGCCGCTGGTGACGCTGATCGTCGGTGTGAGGACACCGCCAGGGGCCCCCGCACCGAGCGACGCGGTCGTACCGATCAACTTGCCGACCCCGAGTGCGACGCCGAGCGACACGGGCGCCGCAACCGAAGCCTGGCGCAGGGCTTCCATCCCGTTGCCCGCAGCGGCGGGGAACACGGCGACCGCACCGCCCGCAACGACGCTCAGCACTGCCGCCACGACCCACGGCTGACATCCGATCCGCTCCGACAGTGTCGAACCCGTGATCCGAACCCGCAGCTGCAGGAAGGCCCGGGCCACGATCACCGACGGGAGCAGTGCGATCAGCGCCATCTCGATCATCCGCCACTGGGAGCCCTGGATCGGCGGGAAGATCACGTGGCCGTCCATCAACCCGACCGAGACGGCGTGTCCACCGATCGCACCGAGAACGGCGAACAGCACCGCACGCCGGCTGCTCCAGACCCGAAGATGCTCTTCGACGTAGAACAGCGCCGCGATCGGTGCGTGGTAGGCGGCGGCGAACGCGGCCGCGATCCCTGCCGTCGCCATGGCGTCACCTCGCCCTCGGAAGCGCCGGCCGGCAACCGCTCCGACTGCGCCACCGGTCTCGATGATCGCGGACTCACGACCGATCGAGACCATGCCGGCCGAGACGACCCACGTCGCGGCGCCTCGCAGACCGGTGGCGCGCAGAGAGATGCTGCGGCCCTCGCCTCGTGCCGATGCCGAGACCGCCTCGACACCGACGTGATCGCCCCACCGCTGTTCGACGAAGCGGCCGACCATCGCAGCGACGAAGACCGCACCGGTGACGGTGGCGAACGTGACCCACCAGTGCAACCGCTCGGCTGCGCGCGTCGGGTCCGAAGTGTCGGCGTAGCGCTCAAGGAAACCCTGCGACGTCACCCGGAACAGGTGCGCGAACCCGGCCGCGACGGTGACCACGACGGCGAACAGGATCACGGTCATCCACACCGGACGGGTCGGGGGGAGATCGAACCCCGTCGCGACCGAATCGACCAGCGGAGCCGACGGGTCGGGCCTGTTCATGGCCCCCGCTCGGCACCGGGTACCGGTGACATCAGCCCTCTGCGACCGGTCCGCCGATTGCGGCCAGCGTCGTGAGGAACCGGTCGTTCTCGGTGGGGGTGCCGATCGACACCCGGATCCCTTCGCCGCTGAAGGCTCGAATCACGACGCCTCGGCGTTCGAGGTCGAGCGCGATCGCGTCGGTTCGGGCATCGGTCGCGAGCCAGACGAAGTTGCCCTGATGGTCGGGAAGCGACCACCCGACGGCGACCAGTTCGGCCTCGACGCGGGTCCGCTCGGCCACGATCTCGTCGACGCGCAACCGGATCTCGGCGGTGTGCTCGATCGCCGCCAGTGCGCCGGCCTGCGCGAGGGCATTGACCGAAAACGGCAGCATGGTCGCGTCGACGGTGCCGACCACGTCTGGGTGGCCGACGGCGTATCCGGCCCGCAGACCGGCGAGGCCGTGCGCCTTCGAAAACGTTCGGGTCACGATCGCATTCGGGAAGTCGGGGAGCAGTTCGGTGACGGGATCGCCGAACGCCGGGTCGACGAACTCGCGGTACGCCTCGTCGATGCAGACGACCGTGGTCGTGGGCACGTCCGCCATGAGGCTGCGGAGCTGGGCCGTGGTCGTCGCCACGCCGGTCGGATTGTTGGGCGTCGCGATCATCACGAGTTTGGTGCGCGCGGTGACAGCATCGGCGACTGCCCTGGTGTCGACACCGAGGTCGGGGGCCAACGGAACGAGCACCGGGGTCCCGGCCATCAGCCGGGTGAAGACCGGGTACACCTCGAACGATCGCCACGGGAACACGACCTCGTCGCCGGGATCCACGTAACCCATGAACAGTTGCTGCAGGATCCCGGTCGATCCGTTGCCGACCGTGATCCCTTCGATCGCGACACCCAGCTGCGCGGCGAGTGCCTCACGAACCGCGGTGGCCCGGTGGTCGGCGTATCGATTGACGCCCGCTGCGGCCGCCCGGATCGCCTCGATGATCGGGTCGACGGGTTGCGCCGGGTTCTCGTTGGAAGCCAGTTTGATGGCGTTGGTGATGCCGTGTTCGGATTCGGCCTGCGCAGCACCCTTGCCGGGGCGGTACGCAGGGAGGTCGGCGACGACCGTGCGGGGCCGTCCGATCTGGTCACTGGTCACAGCCGAGACCGTAGCCAACCAATCGTCCGGACATGACGCCCGCGGCTCGATCGCAGGTGGCTCAGGTGTCGGCAGTGTCGTCGCGCGGCAGCCCGTCGAACACCACGCCGTCGCGTTCCAGTGCATCGAGCTCGTCGCTGCTGTAGCCGGCCTCGGCCAGGACCTCCCGATTGTGCTCGCCGTGGAGCGGGGCGTGCCGGCGCACGACCGCCACGTCGGCCACCGCCCCGGTCAGCGGAGGCGTGACCCGGTACTGGCCCGCATGCGGATGGTCAGCGAGCGGGAGACCGTCGAGCAGGTCGGCGATCGTGCCGACCTCGGCCGACGGGATCCCGGCGGTACGCAGCACCTCGATCCATTCGTCGGTCGTCCGCTCCTTCAGGATCGCCGCGACATCGGCGTACAGCGATGCTCCGTTGGCGATCCGTGCCTTGCGGGTTTCGACGCGAGCATCGAGCAGGTCTTCCCGACCGGCGATCGTGAACAGCGCCTGGTAGTGGGCGTCCTCGTACGGCAGGGCGCTGATCAGGCCGTCGGCGGTGGGATGGGGGCGACGACCTGCGTTCAGGATCCGTGCGTACCCGGCTTCGCCCAGCGGCGGCTCCGGAATCGCGTCGGCTCCGTGCTCGACGAGCAGGTACGCCCGCATCACCTCGGTCATCGCGATCGAGATGTCCGCTCCCTGCCCGGTTCGCCCTCGTTCCACGAGCGCAGCCAGGACGCAGTTGGCCATCACCAGGCCGGCCGTCTTGTCGGCGACGAGTGTCGGGATCAGCACCGCGTCGAGCCCGACCTGCTGCATCAGATCGACGACGCCCGTGGCGGCCTGGATGACGTCGTCGTAGGCGGGTGCGTCTTCGAGCGCCGAGTCGACCGGGTACCCCGCTGCCGCGCAGAAGATCAGGTCGGGCTTGAAGGCGCTGAGTGCCTCGTACGTCAGCTGTGCCCGCCGGCGGGAACCTGGGCGCAGGTTGGTGACGACGATGTCGGCTGTGGCGACGAGGCGGCCGAGGGCGGCGTATCCGGCGTCGGTTTTGATGTCGAGTCCGACGCTGCGCTTGTTGCGCAGCAGGTTCATCGAGACCCCGGACAGTTCGGGGTGGGCGCCCTGACCCATTGCGCGGTTGGTGTCGCCGCGTCGATCTTCAATGACGATCACGTCCGCGCCCTGATCGGCGAGCAGCTGGGTGGCGACCGGCCCCATCACCACCGATGACAGGTCGATCACACGAATGCCGTCGAGAGGGAGGCGCACCGTGAGCAACCTACAAGCCAGCGCACCCCCTCGAACGCGTGAGAGTCGGCCCGCTCCTGGCGGGCCTACTCTCACGCGTTGCCGGTTCGTGCTGGTATTCAGGCTCCGGGAGCCCCGTCTCCCCGTCGATGTCGATCATCGGCAGCAATCGGTCGAGCCACGCCGGCAGCCACCAGTTCGCATCGCCCATCAGCGTCATCGTCGCCGGCACCAGGACGATTCGGACCACGGTCGCGTCCACGAAGATCGCAGTGGCGAGACCGAGCCCCATCATCTTGATCACCGGGTCGTCGCCCAGCACGAAGCCGCCGAACACCGAGATCATGATCAGCGCAGCCGAGGTGATCACCCGCGCCGTGCCGGCGATCCCGCTGATCACCGAAGCATCATTGTCCCCCGTGGCGAGATACTCCTCGCGCACCCGTGAGAGCAGGAACACCTCGTAGTCCATCGACAGCCCGAACAGCACGGCGAACATGAACATCGGGATGAACGACACGATCGGCACCGTCGACTCGAGGCCGATCAGATCCTTACCCCACCCCCACTGGAACACCATCACGAGCACGCCGTAGGCGGCGCCGATGCTGAGCAGATTGAGGAGGGCAGCCTTGAGCGGTACCAGCACCGATCGGAACACGACCATCAGGAGCAGGAACGACAGGAGCACCACGGCGGCGACGAACCACGGCAAGCGGTCGCTCACGCGACTGGCGACGTCGCCGAAGTTCGCGGTCTGTCCGCCGACGTGCGCCGTCACACCGCTGTCGGCCAACGCCGGCGGGAACACGTCGGCACGAAGTCGTTCGACCGTCGCGAATGTCTCGTCGTCCTGCGGCGAGGTCGTCGGGAACGCAATGATCGTGGCGACCTCGGAGTCCGACTCGGCCGGGGAGACGGCAGCCACACCCGGATCGGCGGCGATCGCCGACACCAGCCGGTCGATCACTGCCGCGCCGACGGCTGGGTCGAGATCGACGCCCGCGAGGTCGACCGCGATCACGAGCGGACCGTTGCTCCCCGGGCCGAAACCATCGGCGACGAGATCGTACGCGCCGCGTTCGGTTCGGGATTCGGGCATCGTCCCCTCATCGGGAAACCCCAACTGCAGGGCGAGCACCGGCGCAGTCAGCGCCAGGAGCAGCACGGTCACGCCGATCGCGTACGAGAGTGCATGCCGAGAGACGTGACGCCCCCATCGCGTCCAACCGGCGCTCACCCCGCCCGCCGCTCCGTGGCGCCGGTGGATGCCGAGACGGTTGATCCAGTGGCCGCTCAACCCGAGCAGTGCGGGGAGCAGCGTCACCGACGCGACGACCATGATCAGGACGATCACCGACGTGGCGACACCGGCCGCCGTCATGAACGGGACGCCGGCGACGGCGAGGCCGAGAATGGCGATCACGACGGTGCCGCCCGCGAACACCACAGCCTGCCCCGCAGTGGCGACTGCCCGACCGGCCGCCTCCGGCACGGTCATCCCCCGGGCCAGGAACTCTCGATGTCGTGTGACCAGGAACAGTGCGTAGTCGATGCCGACGCCGAGGCCGATCATGCTCCCCATCTGAGGCGCCCAACTCGGGATGTCGATCACATAGGTGACCAACGACATCGCGGTCACCCCGAGCGCGAGCCCGAACAGAGCGATCGCGATCGGGAGGCCCATCGCGATCAGCGATCCGAATGCGACGAGCAGGATCCCGACGGCCGCGGCGAGACCGATCAACTCGGCGGTGCCGTTCTCGGGCTCGTCGAAGTTCCAGAAGAGGTCACCGCCCGCCTCGATCCGCAACGACGTCCGGTCCCTCACCGCCTCCAAGGACGCCTCGAGCCGATCGAGGTCGCCGACGTCGAGGGTCTCGAGCACCGGGTACTGCACGTTGATCAGCGCGATCCGACCGTCTGGCGACACCGAGCCGGACGCCACCGCTGCGTCCCGCCCGGCGGCGAGGGCTCCAGCGGGATCGGTCGTACCAATCACGTTGGTCAGGGCGCCGACCGACGCCTGCAGGTCGGCCAGCGCGGTGATGTCGGCCGTCGAGTCGAAAAAGCTGCCGCCGGCACCGGGGGTGGCGACGACGCGAGCCGTGATGCCGGCCCGTTCGGAGTCGGCCGCAGTCAACAGGTCGACCGCCGTCTGTGAGTCGAGCCCCGGCACGGCGAACGTGTCCTCCAGATCACGTCCGAAGGCGAACGAGGCGGCGATAACCGCTGCGGCAACGACGACCCATAGACCGATGACGGTCCAGGGTCGACCCGCCGCGAACCGCCCGAGGCGGTAGAGGGCTGATGACATGTCGGAACTCCTTCATTCTGTGCCCCGACCGACGGGACATCTGGCTGCACGCCAGCGTGCGCTCTGTCCGTCGTCGGCACATCGGGAGTTCGGTCGGTCGTCAGGTGGCCGATCGGACGGCGGTCGACCGTCCTTTCGGCTGATCCAGGGGCGCCGGCCGCTCCGTACGATGTGACCGTGCCTGTCGCCCTGCCGTCGTCGCTGCGGAGCTACCTGGCCGAACCTTCCGTTGCCGACCCGCCCGCCAGGGTTGGTCGCGACTGGTTCCTCCTCGGGCTGATCTCGATCGCAGCGATCCTGGAGACAGTGCTGCGAACCGACCCGGACTGGGTCGGGTTGTCCCTCTGGTGGCGGGTCGGCGCCCTGATCGTCTTCTTCGTGAGCGCGCCACCGGCAATCATGTTCCGACGCACTCGACCGCTCGCGGCGACGCTCTGGGCATTCGCACCGTCGATCATCTTCGGGGCCGCAGTTGCGCGCGCCGAAGGTGTGTTCGGAGGCCTCTCCACGACGGCCGTCATTCTCGTCGTCCCCTATGCCCTCTACCGCTGGGGTTCAGGTCGCGACGGCGCAGTCGGAGCAGTGGTCCTGCTCGTTGCTGCCGTGACCGGCTTCTTGACCGACCCGACCGTCACGCTCAGCGACTGGATCGGGGGCTTGATCTTCCTGAGCATCCCGGTCGAGGTCGGCCTCATCGTCCGGTATCGCGACGTCGCCAAGCGCCGTGCCGTTGCCGAAGTCCAGTCCCGCGAACGCGAACAGCTGGCCCGTGAGCTCCATGACACGGTCGCCCACCATGTCTCGGCGATCGCGCTCCAGGCGCAGGGCGGGCGGGCGCTGGCCGAGACCGATCCGCAGCGTGCGCTGGCAGTGCTCGCCGTCATCGAGGATGCCGCATCCCGTACGTTGAGCGAGATGCGTGCGATGGTGGGCACCCTTCGGGCAGGGGCCGATCTCGCACCGCAACAGGGTGTCGGCGACCTGCATCGGCTGGCGCGGGAGGTCGGCGGTGGGGTCCCGGTCGAGGTCGACATCGCAGACGACCTCGGCCCGATCGGAGCAGCCATCGACGCTGCACTGTTCCGAATCGCGCAGGAGTCGATCACCAACGCGGTGCGCCATGCCAGACGCGCGAGTGTGATCGTCGTGACCGTGGAGCACGCCGACACGTGCGTACGACTCACCGTCGCCGACGATGGCGAGCCCTCTGGTGCGCAGTCGGAGCGGGGGTTCGGCATCCTGGGGATGACCGAGCGGGCTCACCTGCTCGGCGGGTCACTCACCGCCGGACCGGCCCACGGACGCGGGTGGCGGGTCTGCGCCGATCTGCCACGATCGGGTGGGCATCGATGACGATCCGCGTCCTGATCGCCGACGATCAGGAACTGGTCCGGGCCGGCCTGTGCATGATCCTTGATGCCCAGCCCGGCATCGAGGTCGCCGGGCAGGCGGCAAACGGTCGCGAGGCGGTCGAACTCGCTCGGCGACTCCGGCCCGACGTGTGCCTGTTCGACATCCGCATGCCCGAGCTCAACGGGATCGAGGCGACCAGGCTGCTCGCCGGGCCCGATGTGGACGACCCGATGGCGGTTGTCGTGATCACCACCTTCGATCTCGACGAGTACGTGCACGGCGCGCTCAAAGCCGGTGCTCGCGGGTTCCTGCTCAAAGACGCCGGGCCACAACTCCTCGTGCAGGCGATCAATGCCGCCGCAGAGGGCGACGCCCTGATTGCTCCGAGCGTGACGGCACGGCTGCTCGCGACGTTCGCCCGCCACCTCGACGACGCCGAGCCCGAACAGCCGATCGAGCCGTTGACCGCCCGTGAGGAAGACGTCGTGCGCGCCGTCGCGACCGGTCTCACCAACGCCGAGATCGCGACCGACCTCCATATCAGTCTCAGCACGGTCAAGTCGCACCTTGCGAGCCTGATGGCCAAGCTCGGCGCTCGAAATCGCGTTGAGATCGCCATGTGGGCGTACGAGACCGGGAGGTCCTGAACGTGAACACCGATGACATCGGGAGCAGACGGTGACCGGCAACGCTTCGCATGCCACCGGCGAACCGAAGCTGCTCGCCGGCGGCAACCCCCAGATCGCGAAGGGCGACGGGGACGCGCCGGTACAGGCGTACATCGCGGCGATGCCCGGCTGGAAGCATGCCGTCGGCGAGCAGCTCGACGCACTCGTGGAACGCGCGGTCCCCGACGTCCGCAAGGCGATCCGGTGGAACTCACCGTTCTACGGCGCCGCCGACGCCGACGGCTGGTTCATGAGCTATCACTGCCTGACGAAGTACGTGAAGGTCGCGTTCTTCCGGGGTGCGTCGCTCGTGCCGGTCCCGCCGATCGGGTCGAAGGACCCGAACACGCGTTACCTCCACGTCGGCGAGAGCGACGTTCTGGATGAGGCGCAGTTCGTGGCGTGGGTCGGGGAGGCGAGTCGCCTCCCGGGGTGGGGTTCGTCGTGAACCCGGGGTGGACACCTCGTTCCGCCCCGCAGGGTCGCTGGACCGACTGGTACCGTCGCCGCCATGAGGACCGCCATCACCGAGCTGTTCGGCATCGACGTGCCGATCGTCGCGTTCACCCACTGCCGTGACGTGGTGGCGGCGGTCTCGAAGGCCGGCGGGCTCGGTGTGCTCGGCGCCGTCGGTCACAGCGACCGGCAGCTCGAGATCGACCTCGACTGGATCGAAGCCGAACTCGGTGATCGCCCCTACGGCGTCGACCTCATCGTGCCGGCGAAGTACGCCGGCTCCGACGAGGGCGGCATCAAGCTCTCCGACCTCGTCGCGATGATCCCTCAGGAACACCGGGATTTCGTCGACGACATCATGGCCCGGTACGACGTGCCCGAACTCGCCGACGACACCCCGCAGGGCAGTGCGCTGGTGAGCGGAGGCGGCGACAATGCGCCGTTCTCGGCCCACCGCGCCGACGTGCAGATGGAGATCGCGCTCGCGCACCGGCCCTCGCTCGTCGTCAACGCACTCGGACCCCCGCCGGCCCACATGATCGAGCGGGTGCGCGAGGAGGGTCGACTCGTCGGCGCGCTCGCCGGTGCGGCACAGCACGCCCAGCGCCACGTGAACGCCGGCGTCGATGTGATCATCGCTCAGGGTTCGGAGGCCGGCGGCCACACGGGCGAGATCGGCACGATGGTCCTGATCCCCGAGATCGTGGATGCCGTGGGCGACATCCCTGTGCTGGGCGCGGGCGGGATCGGCCGCGGCCGGCAGATGGCGGCCGCGATGGCGCTCGGTGCGCAGGGTGTGTGGTGCGGTTCGGTGTGGTTGACCACCGATGAGGCCGAGACCCATCCGGCCGTCAAGGAAAAATTTCTCAAGGCGTCGTCGGCCGACACGATCCGTTCACGGTCTCGGACCGGCAAGCATGCGCGTCAGCTGAAGACCGCATGGACCGACGAGTGGGACCGCGCCGACACCCCCGACCCGCTCGGGATGCCGCTGCAGCCGATCCTGATCGATACGGCGATTCGACGAATCGACCGGGCCGCCCACCATGAAGGCACCGGCGCCAACCAGCTCGCCAACTATTTCGTCGGGCAGATCGTCGGCCAGATGAACGAGTCGAAGTCGGCGACCCGTGTCGTCTACGACATGATCGAGGAGTTCATCGAATCGGTCGAACACCTCAACGAGCAGATGAACGGGTGACCGACACCCGCGCGGTACTCGAGCGGATCTGCGCCGATCTGAACGACCGGGAGGTGGCGATCCGAAGTGGTTCGGAGATGCCGACCGGCGGGATCTCCTTCGGCAAGCGCGTCGGCGAGGGCACCAGCATCGCGATCGAGCGGTTCGCCGATGTCGCGATCCACGACCAGATCCTGGCCCAGATCGCCCTCGTCGACCGGGCGCTGGCCCGTCTGGACGACGGTGAGTACGGCATCTGCCAAGTCTGCGGAGAACCGATCCCCGAACCTCGACTCGAGGCAATCCCCTGGGCCGAGACCTGCGTCGCCTGCGCCTGAACGTCGCATCCGGTTGGGCGCCACTCGCGCCGAGGGCTCTGTCCCGCGACACACAGTGCGCTCGGGGCCGGTGACATTGGCTCGGCCCGCGCCCGGCCGTCATCCGGTCAGGTGGAGGCCGAGTTGGCGGGAACGGGCGACGACGCGACCGGCCGAGTCCCACAGCGTTCCGCTCTCGATCATCCGGCCGCCGATGAGGTCGTCGCACTCGAACCGGGCCTGGATCCACCCGTCGGCCGGACGACGGCGGACGTGCACCGTGAGTTCGATGGTCGGCACCCAGCCGACCTGACCGAACTTCGAGAACAGTGACGGCGGAAAGGCATCCGCGAACAGCGGCAACGCGAGCGCGGACGGCGGTGAACTGTCAGCGAACCTGATCCAGCCCTCGGTGACCGCCTCGTCCGAATGGCCCGGCACCATTCGCGCCGGAGGGATGCGGACCTCGACACGGCTGGCGATCGGCAGCTCGACGCCCTGGGCCGAACCGCTCCGGGCGACACACGCCTCGGGGCGCTCCAGATCGGGCGGTGACGCGCTGATCGAGTCGTCGTCGGCATCATCGTCGAGACCATCGTCGTCGGCATCATGGTCGAGACCGTCATCGAGATCGCCCATCGCAGCCGTGACCAGCAGACGAACGGCGTCGGCCTGGCGGAGTCGACCGCGCGCGACAGCGACCGACCGGCCACGCCGGATCAGCTCGGTGTCGATCGACCCGGTCCCACCTCCCTGCACGGTTCGCAGGAAGTGTGTCGTCACCGAGATCGGGTCCGGAAACCCGCTCACCTCGCTGAGGGCACGCAGCACCGCTGACATCGCATAGCCGCCGTTGGCGCTCTCGCCGATGTTCCACGCCGTCGACAGCTCGGTCGTCCAGGTCCCGTCTCCGGTGGCCGACACCGCCGTCTCCGTCTCGAACTCGCTCCGGGACGGACGCATCACGATGCGCCGCGCGCTGCACGTCGACGGATGGCAGACATCGCTCCGGTCGACCAGAGCGCCCACAGCACGAGCGCCGGCTGGAACAGCAGCCGCACAAAGCGTTTCGTGTCGGTGTCGAGACCGAACGCATCCGTGCCCTCGCGCCACTGAGCGATGTTGCCCGGGAACACGGCCACGAAGAACCCGGCCACCACGAACCCGAGGGCGACCCGTTGGCGTCGAACGACCAGCAGCGCCACGCCCAGCGCCACCTCCACGACGCCGGATGCCAGGACCACGGCGTCGTCGTCGATGGGAAACCACGCCGGCACCTGCGCACGGAACTCGTCGCGCATCGGCGTCAGATGGCCGACGCCGGCGACGAGCAGCGCTCCACCGAGCGCCCACCGGGCGAGCACTCGTCCGGTTCGTTCCACGACGGGACGCTACCCGGGTGGTCGGGTCGGGACGCGCCGGTACAGCAGGTCGATCGCCGTGCGACCGGCATCGAGACCCTTGCGCTCGTAACGAGTTTCGGGCCGCCACTCGGGCCGTTCGACGACACCACCGACGAGCCCCGGTTGGTCGCCGCACAGGCGCTCGACTCTTCGGGCGTACTCCTCGATATCGGTCGCGACGTGCAGCGTTCCGCTTGGCGCCAGCAGCTCCGTGAACAGGCTGATGTTCGCGACCGACGCGATGCGCCGATGACGATGCCGTGCCTTGTGCCACGGATCCGGGAAGTAGATCCGCACGCCGCTGAGCGAGCCGAGTGGAAGCCGGTCGACGAATCGAAGCGCGTCACCGTGGAGCAGACGGACGTTGCTGAGTTCCATCGCTTCGATCCGTGCCAGCGTCGATGCGATACCCGGCGTGTGCACATCGGCGCCGATCAGGTCGACGGCGGGATCGGCGGCAGCTGCGCTCGTGAGCGAATCGCCGTACCCGATACCGATGTCGAGCACGAGCGCTGCGTCGCGACCGAACTCCTCGACCGGGTTGAACGGGTCACCCTCGGCCTCGACGCACAGCGACGGGCTGAGCCGTTCGAACAGCGCTCGACGAGCCGGTGTCAGCTGTCGGCGGCGAGGCTTGAAGGTGAGGATCCGATGATCGACGGGCGGATCGTGGTGTTCGCGTCGTCCGGTCGAAGGCACCGACCCCATCGACTACTCGCCGTACTCGTGCTCGGGGGCCGGGTACACGCCCGACTCGACATCGTCCTTGAACGATCGGGCCGCATCGAGCAGGGTGTCGGCGAGGTGCGCATACTGCTTCACGAACTTCGGGATCCGTCCTCGGGTGAACCCGGCCCAGTCGGTCCAGACCAGGAGCTGTCCGTCGCACTCGGGGCCGGCGCCGACCGAGATGGTCGGGATCGAGAGCTCGGCGGTGACCCTGCCTGCGATCGCCGAGGGCACCATCTCCAGCACGACCGCGAACGCGCCGGCATCCTCCACCGCGTGCGCGTCGGCGAGGAGTTGCTCGGCGCCGTCGTCGCCGCGACCCTGGATGATGTGGCCGCCGAGGCCGTGCTCACTCTGGGGTGTGTAACCGATGTGGCCCATGACCGGAATGCCCGCACGCACGACACGCTTGATCTGTTTCGCGCTCCGGACGCCACCTTCGAGTTTCACGGCGTGGCAGCCGGTCTCTTTCATGAATCTGATCGCTGTGGCGAGTGCTTCGTCCGGTCCGTTCTCGTACGACCCGAACGGCATGTCGGCGACCACGAGGGCGCGGCTGACCCCGCGAACGACCGCGCTCGTGAGCGGGATCAACTCGTCGAGCGTGACCGGGATCGTGGTGTCGTACCCGAACACCGTGTTCCCGGCGGAGTCGCCCACAAGCATGAAGTCGATCCCGGCCTCGTCGAAGATCGCGGCCGACAGGCAGTCGTAGCTCGTCAACCCGGTGATCTTGATGCCCTGCTCTTTGGCACGCTGGAAATGGCGGGTGCGGACTCGTTTGAGCGACGGATCGCCGCCGCCGCCGCCGTAGGGCCGTTGTTCATCGGTCACCCGCCCACCGTACCCTCCACCGCATCGGCGGACCCCTTGTTGGGCAGCGCAGCCATCGGGGTGGCACGATGACGACCATGTTCGACACCTCGAAAATCGGGCCGCTCTACGAGGACTTCATCGTCGGCGCGACGCTGCCGCGCCTGCCCTCGATCACGCTGACCGACGCGGACAACACCGTGTATCGAGCGATCACCGGCGACCAGAACCCACTCGCCGCCGATGTCTCGGCGTACCGTTCGGCGTCCGGCAGTTCGGGCTCACTCGTGAATCCGGCACTGGTCCTCCAGTACTCCATCGGTCAGACCACCATGGCGACCCGCCAGGCGATCGCGAACCTCTACTACCGTTCGGTGCGCGTCCTGCGAGCGGTCGAGGTCGGCGAGACGCTGTCGACCACCACCACGGTGCTCGGGTTGAAGGACTCGTCGCCGAAGGGCGACCAGTTCCGCGGCAAGGTGTGGCTCGGGATCGAATCGAGCACCGAGGCGGGCACGGTCGCTCGATACGAGCGGTGCGCGCTGGTGCGCGGCCGCGGCCCGGCCCAATCAGGACACGACGACGAGATTCCCGGCCCATCGGAGCCGGCACCGATCGAGGAACTCTCCGGGGCGGTGCCGGCATGGGACCTCGACGGTCTGCTGCGGACCGAGTGGCCCGTCGACGACGAACGAACCGACCCGCTCCGTGACCACGTCGACCTGGCCGCGCCGCTCGCGCGCCTCACCGTCAATCAGGCTGCCGTCCACCGCGACGTCACGCTCACGGCAGACGGGCGGCGCCTCGTGTACGGCGGCCACATCCAGGGGCTCGCTCAGGCCTCCCTGTCGCGCATGCTCCCGGGCCTCGCGACGGTGGTCGGGTGGGATGGTTGCGATCACATCGGGCCGGCGTACGAGGGTGATCTGATCGAGTTCCGTCATCGGCTGGTCGAGCAGAGCCAGGTGGGCTCCGGCTCCCTGATGCGCTTCGAGATTCACGGTGCCACGGTCGACCCGACCGGCGCGTCCGATCCCGTCGACATCCTTCGCTGGACGCCCATCGTGTGGGGGGTATAGCGGCTCGGCGCCGATCGGATCGCACGTTCGGGAACCAGCAGGCCCATCGCCACGTCAAAGACCTGTCGAGGTCGTAAGTTGGACGAGAGCGCGAGGAGCGGTGGGTCGATGAGGAGCGGAACGATGAAGCGAGCGCTGGCAGGGCTCGTTGCCGTCGTCGTGGCGCTGTGGGCGGGACTCGGCGTCTGGTGGGTGACACGCGACGACACGACCGCCGAGGAGCCGCCGGCGAGTACATCGATCGCTCCGAACGACGTCGAGGACACGCGACCGATCGTCACGGTCCAGGGAGGCGACACCGGCCCCGAAACCCCGTCGCCGCCGCTCGCGATCTCGCTGGGCGACGGCGCCTCCTCCGATTCGGGGCAAGCTCCTGCGCTCGCTGTCGTGAACGGAACGCCCATCGCACCCGACGAGGTCGCAACGATGTTCGAGGGTCTCGCCCCGCTCGCCGACCCCGAGCCCAGCGACGACGGGTTCGAGCGACCGGCCGAGACGCTTCCCCCGCCGCTGGTCGGTGCCACCGTGCAGGCACCCTTCCCGCCACTCGGCGAGGGTGACATTCCGGCCACCCCCGAAGCCCCGCCGCTCCAGGTCGTGCGATTCCAACCCGAGGGCGAAGTTGCGCTGGCCCCGTTCCTGAGCGTCACGTTCAACCAGCCGATGGTGCCGATCACGACACTGGCGCAGCTCGACGTCGCGGACGTCCCGATCGAGGTCACGCCGGCGATCGACGGTCGCTGGCGATGGATCGGAACTCGCACGCTGCGCTTCGAGGTCGTACCCGGAGACCTCGATCGGCTCCCGGCTGCGACGGAGTACCAGGTCATCGTCCCGGCGGGAACAGAATCGGCAGCCGGATCGACACTCGCCGACGCCGTGTCATGGACCTTTTCAACCCCCTCACCGACCGTCACCTCGTTCGTCGGCAACGATCAGACGACCGGCCTCGAGCCGGTGTTCGTCGCCGTCTTCGACCAGCGCGTCGACCCTGACGCAGTGCTCGCAATCACGAGCCTGGTCGCCGACGGCGACGAGGTCGCCGTACGTCGTGCGAGCGAGGAAGAGATCGCCGCCGACGTCGCGGCGAGCAACGCCGTGACGGCTGCCCTCGACGCCCGAGCGGTTGCGTTCCGGCCCGTTGAACCGCTGCCACCCAATGCCGACTTCGCGGTCGAGATCGGGCCGGGCACCCCGTCGGCCGAGGGGCCCCGCACGACGAACCTCGCGTCCACGTACGAAGGCCGCACCTTCGGGTCGCTCGAGATCACCGCGACCCGGTGCAACGGCGGCGGAGACTGTGAACCGGGTACGCCGTTCACGATCGAGTTCAGCAACGCCCTCGACCCCGATGCCTTCGACGCCGACATGATCACGATCGAACCGCCCATCCCCGGCCTCGAGGTCAACGTCTACGGAAACGTGATCGAACTCTTCGGAGCCACCGTCGGGCGGACCACCTATGTCGTCACGCTCGACGGCACGCTCCAGGACGTCTTCGGCCAGACGCTCGGCGACGCCGCCGACGTCGACTTCCGGGTGGGCTCCGCGAGGCCCACCCTGCAGGGCCTCGACCGCGACTGGATCACCCTCGACCCGAGCGCCGACCGCCCCCATGTCACGGTGACGACCGTGAACCACGATTCGGTGCGAGCCCGTGCGTGGAGAGTGTCGCCCGTGGACCTCGTCGCGTTCCGCGCGTATCAGGAATCCTGGTATTCGGACGCCGACGCACCCATCCCGGACTGGCCGCTGGTCATGGACAGCGTGCTCGAGATCGACGGAACGCAGGATCAGTACGTCGAGACCGAAGTCGACCTCTCCGATGCGTTCGCGGAGGCCGGATCACAGATCGTCGTCAGGATCGACCCGACCCGGGAGTACTCCGAAAACGACGACGACTACTGGCGCAACCGACCGACGATCGCCTGGGTGCAATCGACCGATCTGGCGATCGACGCATTCGTCGACCACAAGCAGCTCGTGATCTGGACGACCGATCTCGCGACTGGCGAACCGGTGGACGGCGTACCCGTCGAACTGATCGGGGACGGGCGCGTCGCGACAACCGACGACGACGGCGTGGCGACGCTGGAGTTGAGCGACACCGGCATCGTGGGCTTGTACGCGAACGCCGGCGATCGGACCGCGTTCCTGCCGGCTCAGTGGTACGAGGGCTGGCGGGCGCAGGCGCAGAGCGATGAGAGTCGCTGGTACATCTTCGACGATCGCGGCGTCTACCGACCCGGCGAGACCGCGCGGATCACCGGCTGGGTCCGCCAGTTCGCGCGTTCGTCCGACGCCCAGCTCGCTCTCTACGACAGTTCCACGACGGTCACCTACCAGGCGTCGGACGCGCAGGGCAACGAACTCGCGAGCGGCACCACAGACCTCAACCCACTCGGCGGGTTCAACGTCTCGATCGAACTACCGGACGGCGCGAACCTCGGGCCGGCATACATCGAGTTCCAGCTGCCCGGTGAGTCGAACGCATTCGGGAACCACTCGTTCTCCGTCCAGGAATTCCGGCGCCCCGAGTTCGAGGTGACGGCGAGCAACGAGTCGCCCGGACCGTTCTACGCGTCCGGGTCGGCGACCGTACGCGTCGACGCCGAGTACTACTCGGGCGGACCGCTACCCGGTGCCGACGTCGACTGGCTCGTCTCGACCCGGGACACCACCTACAGCCCACCGAACTGGGACGACTTCACGTTCGGCATCTGGCGGCCCTGGTGGAACTTCGGCGGAGATGTCTTCGGCGGAGATGTCTTCGGCGGAGCGATCGGCGGCGACACCGCATCCGAGCCGTGCTTCGACTGCGGCCCCGGATTCGACACCGAGTACCAGCAGTTCTCCGGTGTCACCGACGCCTCGGGTTCCCACTACCTCGACGTCGGCTTCGGCGGAGACGAGGTCGATCTTCCGAAGTCGGTGACCGCAGAGGCGACGGTGTACGACCTCAACCGGCAGGGGTGGGCGGCGCGGACGGACGTGCTCGTGCACGCGTCGACGTACTACGTGGGCCTGCAGACCGACCGTGCCTTCGTCCTCCAGGGCACGCCGATCCGCGTCGACGGCGTCGTCACCGATGTCGACGGTGCGACCGTTCCCGACCGCGAGGTCAGCGTCACGGCCGGCCGCGTCGAGTGGGTCCGATCCGATGGCCAGTGGAACGAGCAACTCGCCGACGAGCAGACCTGCTCGTTCACATCATCCGGTGACCCCGCCGACGGATCGATGCGCTGCGAGTTCACGACCGAGGTCGGCGGGCAGTACCGCATCACCGCGCTCGTGACCGACGACGAGGGCCGGAACAACCGGACAGAACTCACGCAGTGGGTCAGCGGCGGCGAGGGTCGCCCGAGCCGAAACGTCGAACGCGATCTCGTCACGATCGTGCCCGACCTCGAATTCTACGCCCCCGGCGACACCGCCGAACTCCTCGTCCAGGCGCCGTTCTCGCCGGCGCACGGCCTGGTGACCGTCATCAGGAACGGCATCGAGTCGACCGAACGATTCGACGCCGAAGACGGCAGCGCCGTGGTCGAGGTGCCGATCGACGACGCGTTCATCCCGAATGTGACGATCCAGGTCGACATGGTCGGATCGGCACCCCGCACCGACGACGACGGCAACGCAGTGCCAGACGCGCCGGGCCGCCCGGCGTTCGCATCAGGTCAGATCAACCTGTCCATCCCGCCGACGTCGCGTGCGCTCGACGTGAGCGCGATCCCGGCCGCCGACGCCGTCGAACCCGGCGCCGGCACCTCCGTCACGGTCACGGTGACCGACGCCGCCGGCACCCCCGTCGGTGGCGCCGACGTTGCGATCGTCGTGGTCGACGAAGCCGTGCTGGCGCTGACCGGTTACGAGCTGACCGATCCGCTCGATGTCTTCTACCAGAACATCTCGGCGAACCTGACGAGCGAATACACCCGCTCGAGCGTGCTGCTTGCCCGTGCCGAACGATTCTTGGGAAATCGAGCGTCCGCTGACTCGCCGGACTCCGCCGATGCAGGCAGCGAGATGTCGTCCGAGTCGTCGGACACCGTGGCCGAAAGCACGGCGGCAGGCGGCGACGGTGTTTCCGTCGCGGTCAGGTCGAACTTCGACGCCCTCGCCGTCTATGCGCCCGACGAATCGACCGATGACGCCGGCCAGGCGACCGTCGACGTCGCACTTCCCGACACCCTCACCCGCTACCGGGTGATGGCCGTCGCGATCGACGGCGCCGACCACTTCGGCAAGGGCGAGTCGACGATCACCGCCCGCTTGCCGCTCCAGGTCAGGCCGTCCGCGCCCCGCTTCCTCAACTTCGGTGACCGGTTCGAGCTCCCCGTCATCGTCCAGAATCAGACCGACGAGGACATGGAGGTCGCCGTCGGGATCGAAGCCGCCAACCTCGTCCTGACCGGCGCCGTCGGCCAGACCGTCACCGTCCCCGCCAACAACCGCGTCGAGGTCAGGTTCCCCGCCACCACCGATGCGGTCGGTACCGCCCGGTTCCGTGTCATGGCGAGCAGCGGCGACTCCGTCGATGCGGCCGAGGTGGCATTGCCGGTGTACACGCCGGCAACGGCCGAAGCGTTCGCGACCTACGGCGTCATCGACGAGGGTGTGATCGCACAGCCGACACTCGCTCCCACCGACGTGTACCCGCAGTTCGGCGGCTTGGAGATCAACACGTCGTCGACGGCCCTCCAGGCACTCACCGATGCCGTGCTGTATCTCGCCGACTACCGGTACGACTCGGCCGACAGCCTCGCCTCCCGGGTGATGGCGATCGCGACGCTCCGTGACGTGCTCGAGGCGTTCGACGCCGAGGGTCTCCCGAGCCCCGACGAACTGAACGCAGCCGTCCAGCGCGATCTCGACGAACTCGCAGCGCTCCAGAACGACGACGGCGGTTTCCCCTACTGGCAGCGCGGACGCCAATCGATCCCCTACGTCTCTATCCAGACCACCCATGCACTGGTCCTCGCGCAGCAGGCCGGCTACGACGTGCAGGCCGACACACTCAGCCGTGCGCTCGCACACCTGGCGTCGATCGAGGAGTCGTTCCCACTCGACTACGGCGAGTCGATTCGCAACACCCTGAGCGCCTACGCCCTGTTCGTCCGGGGCGAAGCGGGCCAGCCCGACAACGGGAAGGCCACCAGCCTGTACGACCGCGTCGGCGACGACCTCGAACTCGACGCACTCGCCTGGGTGTGGCCGTCGATCTCGGAGCCGGGCCGACGATCCACCATCGAGCAGCGGTTCCTGAACGCCGCCGTCGACACCGCCGGCGCGGCGACGTTCGCCACGTCGTACGGAGAGGATGCCTACGTCATCGCGAACAGCGATCGCCGTACCGACGGCGTGATCCTCGACGCACTGATCGCCCAGGCTCCCGACAGTGAGCTGATCCCGAAAGTCGTCGCCGGCCTCCTGGCAGGTCAGACGAAGGGCCGCTGGAACAACGCCCAAGAGAACGCCTTCATCCTGATCGCGATGAACCGCTACTTCGGGACGTTCGAGTCGGTCACCCCCGATTTCGTCGCGAGGGCGTGGCTCGGCGAACTCTACGCATCGGAGGCGGCGTTCCAGGGCCGATCGACCGACCGCGTCACCACCGTGGTTCCGATGCCGGAGCTGATCGCGGCCGGCGACAGCACGATCGTGCTCGCCAAGGAGGGCGTCGGGCGCCTGTACTACCGGCTCGGGGTCCGGTATGCCCCCGCCGACCTGTCGCTCGCCGCCCGTGACGACGGCTTCGTCGTCGATCGCATCTACGAAGCCGTCGACGATCCGGGCGACGTCTCGCAGGACACCGACGGCAACTGGGTCATCAAGGCCGGGGCGTCGGTACGGGTGAGGCTCACGATGGTTGCCGATGCCCGCCGGACGCACGTCGCGCTCGTCGACCCGCTGCCCGCCGGGCTCGAACCGGTCAACCCGGCGCTCGCCCTGTCGACGACGATTCCGCCGCCCGACGAGGGCGACGACGAGGGCGACGACACAATCGCGGCCGAATCCGGGCCGGCCTCGCGGCCGTCGTTCTGGGGCTGGAACTGGTTCGAGCACCAAAACCTGCGTGACGATCGCGCGGAGGCGTTCGCCAGCGTGCTTCCCGGGGGCACCTACGAGTACAGCTACATCGCCCGGGCGACGACTCCCGGCGTGTTCGTCGTCCCGCCCGCTCGCGCCGAGGAGATGTACGCCCCCGAGACGTTCGGTCGCTCGGCATCGACCACCGTCACCATCACGTAACGGTTGGTATCCGACACCATCCGTTACGGCTCGACGATCGGGAACATCGACATGAAGACGTCAAGGTGGTCGAACAGCACTGTGAATGCTGCCGGGTCGCCGTCGATCTGGACACGCCGCGCCTCGATCGCTTCGCCGACGGTGAGTTCGGCGGCGCCGATCTCGACCAGCACCGACCGATCGAGGGCGACGGATGCGTCAGGTGCGGATGCGTGTCCGGCCGACGTGTGCATGGTGCGGTTCGACAGGGTCACGGACCAGTCCTCGTCGGTGCCGGTGACGTGGAGGTTGATCGTGACGCCGACGCCTCCGACCTCCTCGGCCTTGAGCCGAACGGCCGTCGCGTCCATCAGCTGGTCGATCGTCATCGCGTCGAGGTAGCCGCGCCGCATCGCGGTTCTCGGCGTCAGCAACCCGCCACGCAGCTCCTGCGCGCCGGTCAGGTATGCGTTGCGGAAGGTCGCCGATTCGCTCTGGTAGCCGAGCTGTTCGAATGCGTCGGCCTGCAGTTCGCGAGCGGCCGTGTGCGTCGGATCGCTGAACACGACGTGACCGACGACCTCCGCGACCCACCGGTAGTCGCCCTCGTCGTACGCGGCGCTGGCTTTGGCGACGAGCGCGTCGGCGCCGCCTGCCAACTCGACGTATCGGCGTCCGACCTCGACCGGCGGCAACTTCCAGAGGTTCGCCGGGTTGCCGTCGTACCAGCTCAGGTAGCGCTGATACACGGCCTTGACGTTGTGGGCCAGATGTCCGTAGTAGCCGGTGGTGTGCGCCTCGGTGCGGAACTCGTCGGGCAGCGCGATCATGTCGGCGATCTCGAGCGGTGTCTGCCCGTGGTTCGCATGCCGCATCGTCTGATCGTGGATGTACTTGTACAGGTCGCGCTGCTTGGTCAGGAAGCCCGTGACATCGTCGCGCCCCCATCGCGGCCAGTGGTGCGAGGCGAACATGAGCGATGTACGGTCCGCGAACAGGCCGATCGCCTCGTCGATGTACTTCGACCACGCCAGCGAGTTCCTGACCTGCGCGCCACGGATCGGGATCAGGTTGTGCATGTTGTGCGAGCAGTTCTCCGCCATGCACAGCCAACCCTGCTCGGGGAAGAAGAAGTTCATCTCCGCCGGCGCCTCCGTCTCCGGCGTGAGCTGGAACACGATCCGGACCCCGTCGACGACGAGCTCCTCACCGGTGTGGGTGATCTCCTCGGTCGGTGCCAGCAGGCCGGGCGGCGACAGGGGGATCGCCTTGCCGAGACCGCAATCGACGTGCTGCTTGGGGCCGGCCGGGAGCAGCGGCCCGAATTGGTACAGCGCCCGGCGTGCCATCG
Source organism: Ilumatobacteraceae bacterium (assembly GCA_039921745.1). Classification (GTDB taxonomy): domain Bacteria; phylum Actinomycetota; class Acidimicrobiia; order Acidimicrobiales; family Ilumatobacteraceae; genus Ilumatobacter. The sequence continues at coordinate 29,205 of JBDSBE010000075.1, forward strand.
CGTACCCCGCGATCACATTCTCCGAGATCGCTTCCCGGAGGAAGTGTTCGGGCGCGATGATCCGGCATCGGCCGGCATCGACGTCGGCGGCGGTGGTCACGCCGAGTACGCCGCCGAAGTGATCGGTGTGCGAATGCGTGTAGATCACGGCGGTGACCGGTCGCTCCCCCAGCGTGTCGTTCGCGAGCTGCAGGCAATCACGCGCGCACCCCTCGACCGTCAGCGGGTCGATCACGATCCATCCGCGGTCACCCTCGATGAAAGTGATGTTGGAGATGTCGTAGCCACGCGCCTGCCACACCTTCGGTGCCACCTCGAACAGGCCATGGATGTTGTTGAGCTGCGCCTGGCGCCAGAGGCTCGGGTTGACCGTGTCGGGGTTGGGCGAACCCTGCTCGATGAAGTCGTATTTCGACACATCCCAAGCCGGGCCCCATTCACCTTCGATCACGCCGGTCGGATGCGTGGCGATCAGGCCGCGGGATGCCCGCTCGAAGTCAGCAGGATCCATGCCGAGATCGCGCGGAACGTTGGCGATGCGCGTGTGGTCCGTTGCCTCGTTCGGGAATGTCGCCATGACAGCAGTGTGACCGGCAGGATCGGTCCACTGCGACACGGCCGTCGATCCGATTCACCCTCCTGTTCCGAATCTGCCGCATGAACGTGACACGATCGGCGGTCGTCGCTGCCATCACCTCACTCGCGATCGCCGGGTGCACGACGACGACCACGACCACGACGACGACCACGACCACGACCACGACCACGACCACGACCAGCATGACCACCCCGACGACAGGACACTCCGCCATGGTCGAAGAGACACCGCAACCGACGTCGCAGACTGTGCGGGTCACGTACGGCGACGCATCCCAGCAGTTCGCCGATCTCACGCTTCCCGGTGGCACCACGCAATCGCCCGTCGTCGTGCTGATCCACGGTGGATTCTGGCGCAACGCCTACGACCTGACCCTCATGGAGCCGCTCAGAGACGACCTCGTCGCACGCGGGTACGCCGTCTTGAACCTCGAGTACCGGCGGATCGGTGACGACGGGGGCGGATGGCCCGGCACGTTCGACGACGTGGCTGCCGGCATCGATGTACTGGCCGGGGCGGCCGAGACGCAGCCGCTCGACCTGTCGCGCGTCGCGATCGTCGGGCATTCTGCCGGCGGTCACCTCGCGCTGTGGGCCGCCGGACGGGCGGCGCTTCCCGCCGGCGCACCGGGCGCCTCACCGATGGTGATACCAATCATGGCGATCGGGCAGGGCGCCGTGGTCGACCTGACCGGCGCCGCCGACACGGGGCTCGGCAACGGCGCAGTGGTCGAACTGCTCGGCGGCGGCCCCGCCGACGATCCGGACCGGTACGCGCTGGCGACCCCGTTGCTCGACGCCGGACCGGCGATGGTGTCGGTCGTCGGTTCGGCCGACACGATCGTCCCGCCGCCGTACTCCCTCGATCCGAGCCGGCCGGACGGGATCGACACGATCGAGATCGACGGCGCCGACCACTTCGATCTGATCGACCCGACGAGTTCGGCGTGGCAGGCCGTCATCACCCGCCTCGCCGCCGCCACCCGCCCCTGACCCCACCCCCACCGCCGATCTCGTGAGGATCTGGCGTACGGAGTGCGCCAGATCCTCACGAGATCGGCTGGTTTGGGGTGGGCCGGTCAATAGGGTTCGGCGGATGACGATCGCAGAACACGTCGACGTGCTCGTGGTGGGAGCGGGAATCTCCGGGATCGGCGCTGCCTATCATCTCCAGAAGTCGTCGCCGGATCGGTCGTTCCTGATCCTCGAGGGCCGTGCCGACATCGGGGGCACCTGGGACCTCTTCCGGTACCCCGGCGTGCGGTCCGACAGCGACATGCACACCCTCGGCTACAGCTTCAAGCCGTGGAAACACCCTCGGGCGATCGCCGACGGCCCGTCGATCCTGGCGTATCTGCGCGAGACCGTCGCCGAGTACGACATCGAGCGGCACATCCGGTTCAACCATCACGTCGACGCGGCCTCGTGGTCGACGGCGGAGGCCCGATGGACCGTCACCGTCACCAGGACGGACACCGACGAGACGATCACGTACACCTGCTCGTTCCTGTTCATGTGCTCCGGGTATTACTCGTATCGGGGCGGCTACACCCCTGAGTTCCCCGGCATCGACGACTTCGAGGGTCAGATCGTCCACCCCCAGCAGTGGCCCGAGGACATCGACGTCTCCGGCAAGCGGATCGTGGTGATCGGATCGGGCGCCACCGCGATGACGCTCGTGCCGGCGCTGACCGACGACGCCGCCCACGTCACGATGCTCCAGCGATCCCCCACGTACGTCGTCGCCCGCCCGGCCGAGGATCAGGTCGCCAACCGGCTCCGCAGGTACCTGCCCGAGAAGCTGGCGTACCGACTCATCCGGTTCAAGAACGTGACCCAGGGTCAGTTCTTCTACAACCAGACACGAAAGCGCCCGGCCAGGATCAAGTCGAAGCTGCTCGACTTCACGCGGCGCGCGCTCGGCGACCAGATGGTCGAACAGCACTTCACGCCGAGCTACAACCCGTGGGATCAGCGGCTCTGCCTCGTGCCCGACGGCGATCTCTACGACGCACTCAACTCCGACCGGGCGTCGGTCGTCACCGACCACATCGACACATTCACCCGGACGGGGATCTGCCTCCGTTCGGGCGAACATCTCGACGCCGACGTCATCGTCACTGCAACCGGGTTGCAACTCGTCACCGTCGGCGAGATGGACTTCACCGTCGACGGCGAGCCCGTCGACTTCAGCTCGGTCTGGACGTACAAGGGCCTCGCCTACTCCGACGTCCCGAACCTCGTCTCGTCATTCGGGTTCATCAACGCGTCCTGGACGCTGCGGGCCGACATCACCTGCGATTTCGTGTGCCGTCTGCTCAACCACATGCGTGACACGGGCACCAATTATTGCGTGCCGCGCCTGCGCCCGTCCGATGCCGGCATGCCGGAGCGACCGTGGATCGACGATTTCTCGGCGGGCTACATGGCCAGGATCATGCCGTTGATGCCCAAACAGAGCGACCGTGCTCCGTGGCTCAATACGCAGCGCTACCACCGCGACGTGAAACTGATCAGCAAGGCGCCGATCGACGACGACGTGATGCAGTTCCACGCGACCCCCGTCGCGGCCCACGTTCCGGCTCACGTCTGACGCGCGCCGGGCGTCAGGCTCGCGCAGTCAGAGTGCGTCGACGAACTCCTGGAGTGCGGCGTTCGTCGCCTCGGGCGCCTCCTGCTGGACCCAGTGGCCCGCACCCGGAACGATCGTGGTGCCCCGGAAATCGGCGCAGTTGTCTCCGGCGACGGCGAACAGGTCGACGCCGGCAACGAAGTTCCTGACCGGATCGTGTTCACCGCCGATGAACGTCGCCGGTTGCGGGATCAATGGGCCCGGTTCGGTCTGCGAACCGAGTTGCTCGGCGTCGACCCCCTGCGCGCGATACCGATTGAGCGGCCCGGTCCAGCCTCCTGCGTCGAACGCCTCGACGTAGACGGCGAGGTCATCCGGGGTCGACCAGTCGGGAAACGGCTCGGGGTCGACGAGGCCGTCGAGCATCGCCGAATCAGCGGGCTTCTCCGCGATCATCGCGCCCTGCCCGTCGGCCGACGCGCTGTACCAGATCATCCGGAGTGACCGTGCGTTGTCAGCGGCGAACTCGGCTTCGGCAACGCCCGGTTGCTGGAAGTACTTCATGTAGAAGAACCGGTCGGCGTAGACGGCGTCCCAGAGTTCCATCGATGACACCGGTCCGACGGGCAGGTACGGCACGCTCAGGCCAGCGACCGCGCTCACCCGGTCGGCATGCAGCCGGGCGGTCTGCCACACGATCGGAGCACCCCAGTCGTGCCCGACGAGGATCGCCGGCCCGTCGCCGAGTGCGGCGATCACCGCTGCGGCGTCGCCGGCGAGTTCCATCAGCCCGTACCGTTCGACCTCCGGCGGCTTCGAACTCCCGCCGTAGCCGCGCACGTCCATCGCCGCCACCGTGAAGCCGCGCTCCGCGAAATGCGCGATCTGGTGTCGCCACGAGTACCAGAGTTCCGGCCAACCGTGCACGAACAGCATCAGAGGCCCCTGGCCGGCGATCGCGACCCGGAGTTCGATGTCACCGTTTGCCACCACCTCGAACCGCTGATCAGCCATGGGAGAGTCTCGCGTACGGCGGCCGCACCGTCGACCAGCCGTCGACCAGCCTCGACCAGCCCGTCGACCAGCTCGTCGACCGGGACATCGGTTGGCGTCTCGCCCCGGCAGCTCGAGCCCAGGCCGGTCGGCGCCGGACCGTAGGGTCGCGGGATGACCGATCTCTACGAGGCGATGAGCACCCTGCGGGCCGTTCGCAAACTGCGAACCGATCCGATCCCGCACGATGTACTCGAACGGGTGCTCCAGGCTGCGTGCTGGGCGCCGACCGGCGGGAACCAGCAGCCGTGGCGGGTCGTCGTGGTGACCGACCCGGAGAAGAAGGCAGGGCTCCAGGCGATTTACCAGCCGGAGTGGGAGCGGTACTCGGCCGGATTCCTCGAGCGTGTCTCGGCGTTGCCCCCTGACGAACTCGCCCCCTGGGAGCGGGTGATGGCAGCCGGCGACCATCTGGCCGACCACCTCGCAGAGGCACCGGCGATCCTGATGTTCTGTGGCAATCCCAAGTTCATGGCGATCACCGACGCCAAACTCGACCGGGTCAGCATGGTCGGTGGCGGATCGGTGTATCCCGCCGTGCAGAACGCGATGCTGGCGTGCGTCGCGGAAGGCCTCGGCTGCACGCTGACGACGTTGCACTGCCTCCGGGAAGCCGACGTGAAAGCGCTCCTCGACATCCCCGAGGGCTGGGCGACGTTGGCGATGGTGCCGCTCGGCTATCCCGTCGGGCGTGGGCACGGCCCGATCACGCGTCAGCCCCCGAGCGTGCTCGCGTATCGCGACACGTTCGGCTCTGCCTGGGCGTGACATGACGACCACGGGATTTCTGCACCCCGGGGCGATGGGGGCGACCATTGCGGCGGCGTGTGCGGGCGAGACGCTGTGGTCGTCCGAGGGTCGGTCCGCGGCGACTCGTCGACGGGCCGAACAGGCGGGTCTCGTCGACGTCGTTTCACTCTCCGGACTCGTCTCGCGATGCGACACCATCGTGTCGGTGTGCCCGCCGGCCGATGCGCTCTCGGTCGCCGAGTCGGTGGCAGCGCTCGGCTTCGCTGAAACGTATGTCGATGCGAACGCCGTGTCGCCGATGACGACGGATCGGATCGCGGAGCGGTTCGAGCACTTCGTCGACGGCGGCATCGTCGGCCCGCCGGCGCAGCAGCGCGGGACCACCCGCATGTACCTCAGCGGCGATGACGCACCGGCCGTCGCCACGCGGTGGGACGGCTCGGTCCTCGACGTCCGACCGATCGACGGTGGCGTCGGAGCGGCGTCGGCCGTCAAGATGCTGTACGCGTCGTGGGGCAAGCACAACGCCGCGCTGATGCTGGCGATCAACGCGGTCGCCGAGTCGTTCGGCGTCGCCGAAACGCTCCGATCGGAGTGGGCGATCTCACGACCGGACTTCGTCGCAGAATCCGAGGCCGCCGCCGATCGAACCTCCGTCAAGGCGTGGCGGTTCGAGGGTGAGATGCTCGAGATCGCCGCGACCTTCGCGGCGGCCGGGCAGCCGGCGGCCTTTCACGAGGCGGCCGCCCGTGTGTTCGGGCGCCTCTCCGGTTTCAAGGACGCAGACACGCCGCCCGACCTCGCAACCGTCGTCGCCGCTCTGCTCGACATTACGTGAGCCCGACCTCGACCCCCGAGCAGGGTTCAGAGGCCGAGTGACTTGGCGATGATCGTCTTCATCACTTCGGAGGTGCCTCCGTAGATCGACGTCACACGTGAATCGACGTACGCGCGACCGATCGGGTACTCGGTCATGAAGCCGTAGCCGCCGAACAGCTGCAGGCAGCGATCGACCGCTCGGTTCTGCAACTCGGTGCACCAGTACTTGGCCTGTGCCGCATCGGATGCGGACAACTCGCGGGCGTTCAGCGCGAGCACGCTCTGGTCGACATACGCCTGCGCGACATCGACCTCCGTCTTGACCTCCGCCAGCACGAATTTCGTGTTCTGGAACGAGGCGATCGGTTTGCCGAACGCTTCGCGTTCCTTGACGTAGTCGACGGTCCATCCGAGGGCCGCACGCGCCGTGGCGACACCGGTGATCGCGATCGAAAGGCGTTCCTGCGCCAGGTTCCCGGTCAGGTAGTTGAAGCCCTTGCCCTCATCGCCGAGCAGGTTCGCGACGGGAACCCGCACGTCGGTGAAGAACAGTTCCGCCGTGTCCTGGCTGTGCATGCCGATCTTGTCCAGGTTGCGCCCTCGCTCGAACCCGTCCATCCCCCGCTCGACGATCAGCAACGACATCCCGGCATGACGCTCGGTGGGGTCGGTCTTGGCTGCGACGATCACGAGATCGGCGTTGATGCCGTTCGTGATGAACGTCTTCGACCCGTTGAGCACGTATTCGTCACCGTCTCGGATCGCCGTCGTGGCCACGCCCGCGAGGTCCGACCCGGTACCCGGCTCGGTCATCGCGATTGCCGTGATCAGATCGCCTCTGGCGATCCCCGGCAGCCACCGCGACCGCTGCTCGTCGTTGCACACGTCGAGGAAGTACGGGGTCGTCACGTCGTTGTGCAGCGTCAGGCCGAGGCCGGCACCGCCGATCCCGGCCGCCGCCAACTCCTCGGCGATCACCTGGTTGAACCGGAAATCGTCGCTCCCGCCGCCGCCGAACTCCTCGGGGATGGCCATCCCGACGAACCCGTAGCGGCCGGCGCCGGAGAACAGTTCCCTCGGCGCGATCCCGTCCGCTTCCCACTGGAGGTAGTGGGGTGAGACCTCCTTCGCGACGAACGCCGCGAACGATTCCCGGAAGGCGGCGTGCTCGTCGTCGAAGATCGCTCGCATCGCCACGACACTAGACACGTCGCGTCCGACACAGCGTGGCGCGGCCCGTGTCGCGAGACTGTCGCCATGGCACAGATCGGGCGGACGTTCCACGACTCGGTCCCCGATTGGCCGGCGTCTCCGAGCCCACCGGCCGGCGCCCCGAACATCTTGATCGTGCTCTTCGACGACGTCGGGTTCAGCGACTTCGGGTGCTACGGCGGCGACGCCTCGACCCCGACCATCGATCGCTTGGCCGACCACGGTCTCCGCTACACCGGCTTTCACACGACGGCGATGTGCTCCACGACTCGAGCTGCGCTGCTCACCGGCCGGAATCACCATTCGGTCGGTGTCGGCTGCCTCGCCAACTTCGACAGTGGCTACCCGGGCTACCGCGGCAAGATCGCGAAGAGTGCCGGCACCCTGGCCGAGATGCTGCGGCCCCACGGATACCGCAACTACATGACCGGCAAGTGGCACGTCACGCCGCTGTACGAGACCGGCCCGACCGGCCCGACCGACGGCTGGCCGCTGGCGCGAGGGTTCGACCGGTTCTACGGTTTCCTCGACGCCGAGACCGACCAGTTCTCACCCGAACTGGTGCGCGACAACACCCACGTCACCGCGCCGGGCACCTACGACAGCGGCTATCACCTGACCGAGGACCTGATCGACGAGTCGATCAGGATGCTTGCCGAGCATCGCGCCGGTCGGCCCGATGCGCCGTGGTTCATGTACGTCGCGCCGGGTGCCTGCCACGCCCCGCATCAGGTGTCCCGGGAGCTGATCGACCGATACGACCCGATGTTCGAGGACGGCTGGGACGCAGCGCGCGATCGGCGCCTCGCGCGCATGATCCAACTCGGCATCGTGCCGGCACGAACGGTGCTGCCGGCCCGCAACCCGCTGGTCAAGGCGTGGGTCGACTTGGAGTCTGATGAGCGACGGGTCGCGCAGCGGCTCCAGGCCGCCTATGCGGCGATGCTCGACCACACCGACCAGCACCTCGCCCGACTGGTCGAGTTCCTGGATTCGACCGGCGAACTCGACGACACGCTGATCCTCGTGCTCAGCGACAACGGTGCGTCGCAGGAGGGCGGTCCGCTCGGGTTCGTCAACGCCCTCGGTCCGTTCAACTACATCCACGAATCGACCGAGACCAAGCTCGCCCGACTCGACGACATCGGCGGCCCTGACACGCACAGCAACATTCCGTGGGGGTGGGCGATGGCCGCCAACACGCCGCTCAAGCGGTACAAGCAGAACACCCACGGTGGCGGCATTCGCGACCCACTCGTCGTCTCGTGGCCCGCGGGTATCGCCGACCGGGGTGGCCTGCGCCATCAGTTCGCGCACTGCAGCGATGTCGTGCCGACCCTCCTCGACATCGTCGGCATCGACCCACCGCCGGCTGTGAACGGAGTGGTCCAACAACGTCTGGAGGGAACGAGCTTCGCCGCCACGCTCACCGACGCCGAGGCGATCACCGACAAGCGGGCGCAGTACTTCGAGATGTTCAGCCATCGTGGCATCTGGCTCGACGGGTGGAAGGCCGTGGCGTATCACGCGCCCGGTACACCGATCGACGACGACATCTGGGAGATGTACCACCTCGACACCGACTTCAACGAGGTCCACGATCTGGCGACCGAGCAGCCCGATCGTCTCGCGGCGATGATCGAGCGGTGGTGGATCGAGGCCGAGGCGCACCAGGTGCTCCCCCTCGACGACCGCTTCGGTGAACGGTTCGCGGAGAACGCAGCGCGTGTCCACGGTGACCGGACCCACTACGAGTTCTGGGCCGGGATGGGACATCTGGCGAGTGACGTGGCGCCCGACGTCCGGTCGCGCAGCTATCGGATCGTCGCCGAGGTCGATGTGCCGGAGGCAGGCGCCGAGGGCGTGCTCGTGGCGCACGGCGATGCCACGAGCGGCTACAGCCTGTACGTCGACGACGGCATGCTCGTGCACGATCTCAATGTCGGCGGCACGCACCACGTGGTTCGATCCGATCGGCGAGTCGGGCCGGGCCGCCACCACCTCGGGTTCCGGATGTCTCGCGCCGACGGGCACGGCACGGGCACACTCTCGATCGACGGTGACGACGTGGGGTCGATGGTGACCGATCACTGCTTCTTCACGTTGATCTCGTTCTCCGGCCTCGACATCGGACTCGACCGCGGCAGCCCGGTGGGCATGTACCCAGCGCCGTTCGAATTCACCGGCACGTTGCGCCGAGTGGTCGTCGACATGGATCACGACCAGCATGTCGACCACGAGACCGCCGGCGTTGCGCAGCTGGCGCGTGACTGAGACGCTGTCGGGATGAGCGACGATCTGGTCATTCGCGTCGATGCCGACGGCGTCGCGACCCTCACCCTGAACCGGCCCGACAAGCTGAACGCGCTCACACCCGCCGTGTTCGTGCGGTTGCGTGAGCACCTCGAAGCGCTCGCCGACGACGGTTCGATCGGCTGTGTGGTGCTCGCCGGTGCCGGCCGATCGTTCTGCGCCGGCCACGACCTCGGCGCGATCGCGTCCGCCACGCCGGCCCCGAGCCCGCGTTTCGAGTCCGAAACCGTCGATGCCCTCCAAGCGCTGCCGATGCCGACGATCGCCAGGATCCACGGACACTGCTTCACCGGAGGTCTCGAGCTGGCATTGGCATGCGACATCCTGATCTGCGACGAGGCCGCCACGCTCGGCGACACGCACGGGCAGTGGGGGTTGGTGCCGGTCTGGGGGATGTCCGTCCGCCTTCCCGAGCGGGTGGGTGTGTCCACGGCAAAGGAGCTGATGTTCACCAGCCGGCGGATCGACGGTGCCACGGCAGCAGGCCTCGGGCTCGTCGACCACTGCGCCGCGACTGGCGACCTCGATGCGTCGGTCGCCGAACTTGCGGCGGAGATCGTCCGGAACTCGTGGGGAACGAACCGGATCGTCAAGGCGCTGATCTCCGATCACGCCGATCTCACCAGGTCGGCCGCGCTCGATCACGAGCGGCATCTCCCGCACGGCCGACCGGCCGACATGGCCACGCGGATGGGTGGGGGCTCACGGTGACGTCGCACATCGACGAACCACTGCAGTGGCAGGTCGGCAGCGTCACGATCACCAGAATCGAGGAGAGCATCACGCCCGTCCCCGCCGGTTATCTGGTCGTCGGACTGACCGCGGCCCACATCGACGCGCAGCGCCCGTGGGTGTCACCGTTCTTCACCGACGACGGCGCCCTCCTGCTCTCCGTGCACAGCTTCGTCGTCCAGTCGCAGGGCATCACCGTCGTGGTGGACACGTGCGCCGGTCTCCACGAGGGGCGACCTCTCGAGGGAAACCCGGCGTTCCTCGAACGGATCGAACGCCACGTCGACGGCGGGTGCGCGGGTGTCGACGTGGTGGTCTGCACCCACCTCCACTTCGATCACGTCGGCTGGAACACGATGCGCGACGAATCGGGTGCCTGGGTGCCCGTGTTCCCCAACGCCCGGTACCTCGTGACGGCGCCGGACCTCGCTAGCATGGATGACGCCGACGGTCTGGATGACATCGCGTCGACCAGCGTCGACCCACTCGACGTCGCCGGTCTGCTCGACCCCGTCACGGTCGACCACGTGATCAACGACGAGATCCGGTTGTTCCCGACACCGGGCCACACGCCCGGTCACGTGTCGGTCCTGATCGAGTCGAACGGATCGCACGCGGTGATCACGGGGGATGCCGTCCACTCCCCGATCCAGTTCACCTACCCGGAGCTCGCCGCGAGTCGGGTCGATCACGATTCGGATCGATCGACCAGAACCCGCCGTGACCTGGTCGAACTCCTGCTCGATACCGACACGTTGGTACTCGGTACACATTTCGCACCACCGACCGGCGGGGTGCTTCGGTCGATCGACGACACGGTCGCATTCGTACCGCCTGGGTGGTGAGAGGTTGATCTCGTCAACGTTGATTCGTGGCGGGCTCGACATCCCGGTGTGTTCGTTACCGTTCCGTCGATGACGTACGTCGATGATGTCGCGGCGATCGCACGCCTGCTCCCCGGCGGCGCAGCGACGACGGATCACATCGAACTCACGTCGAACCCGCCCGGCGCGGCGTCGGCATTCGACGTCGACCGGTTGATCACCGAGAGCGCCGTCTACGCGGTGGCAGCGATCGACGGACTCGCAGCCGAGCACGGAGATCGGCCCACGACCCGCCAGATCGACGCCGCTCACGTCCTGTCGGCATGCACGACACATGTGGAGGTGGATGGTGAGCCGGTTCCGGCGTGGGCCGACCTGAGCGGCGTCTACCAGACCGGCGATGGCCGCCACCTCCAGATCCACTGCAACTTTGCGCACCACGCCGACGGGATCGTGCAACTGCTCGGCACCACCGCCGATCGTGAGCGTGTCGCGGCGGCGATCGCCGCACGGACCGCGTTCGAACTCGAGGCCGAACTGATCGAGGCAGGGATGATCGGAGCCGTGGTGCGAACGCTGGATGAATGGGACGAGCATCCACACGCTGCCGCCACTCGCGACCGACCGCTCGTGTCGATCGAGCGGATCGCAGATGCGCCGCCGTCGGCGCAGCCGGCCGTCAGCGACCTGCGGGTGCTCGACTGTTCACGCGTGCTCGCCGGGCCGGTTGCCGGCCAGATGCTCGCGGGTTTCGGCGCCGACGTGCTCCGGCTCGGCGCCGCCCACCTGCCGTCCGTGACAGCCGGGGTGATCTCGACCGGGTTCGGCAAGCGCAATGCGTTCGCCGATCTCCGTACCACCTCGGGCCAGGCTGCCATGACCGAACTCCTGACGGGCACCGACGTCTGGATCGACGCCTATCGGCCCGGCGCACTGGCGTCGCACGGTTTCTCACCCGAGCACGCCGCGACGCTGCGCCCCGGCGTGGTCATCGTGCAGGTCTCGGCGTTCGACTGTGTCGGCCCGTGGGCCGGGCGGCGGGGCTTCGACTCGATCGTGCAGTCGACCACCGGGGTCCGCTGGGCCGGAGGTGCATTCGCGGTCGACGCGCACGGCCGACCGACGGATGCTGGGCCGACCGGGCTCCCGGTCCAGGCGCTCGATTACGCGACCGGGTTCCTCGCGGCGGGGGTCGGAGCCCAACTGGTGCAGCATCAGCGCCGGGTGGGTGGATCCTGGCTCGCCCAAGTGTCGCTGCTGCGAACCCGCAACCGTCTCGTCGCGCTGAGCGGTCCGGCGCCATATCGTCCAGCTGCGGCGGTGGCCGACCTGCGGCATCTCGGCTCGATCGATTCCGAGTTCGGTCGGGTCACCGCGGTGATACCGTTCGCCGGTCGGTGGGTCGGCCCGCCTGCGCCTCTCGGCTCGGCCGCAGCCCGCTGGCGTTGACCCTGGCGACGAACTACCAGCTGGTGGCGATGTACTGCGTCTCGGTGAACTCGTAGATCCCTTCCGTCGAGCCCTCCCGTCCGATTCCCGACTGCTTCATCCCACCGAACGGGGCCGCGGGGTCGGAGACCGAGCCGCGGTTCAGACCGATCATGCCGGCCTGGATCCGTTCGCTGACCGCCAGACCACGGGCGAGGTCACGGGTGTACACGTAGCCCGTCAAACCCATCTCGGTGTCGTTCGCCATCTCGATCATCGCATCGGTGTCGGTGAACGGGATGATCGGCGCGACCGGCCCGAAGATCTCGGCGTGCGCGATCGGCGAGTCGGGCTCGACACCGCCGAGCACGGTCGGTTCGAAGAAGTATCCGGGGCGGTCGATCCGGTTCCCGCCGAGGAGCACACTGGCACCGGCATCCACGGCTGCTCGCACGAGGTCGTCCACATCGCTCACGGCCGTTTCGTTGATCAGGGGGCCGCACGTGACCGTCTCGTCGTGCCCGCTGCCGACCTTCACCTTCCCCATCGCCGCAGCCAGCTTGGACCCGAATTCCTCGGCAACCCCTGCTTCCACCAGGAACCGGTTCGCCGCCGTGCAGGTCTCGGCCGAGTGACGCATCTTCGCAACCATCGCGCCCTCCACCGCCGCGTCGAGATCGGCATCGTCGAACACGACGAACGGCGCATTTCCGCCGAGTTCCATCACCGTCTTCAGCACACGATCCGCGCACCGCCTCAAGAGCACCCGGCCGACCTCGGTCGAACCGGTGAACGACACCATCCGAACCGCCTGGTGGTCGACGGCCGCATCGAACCACGCCCCCGACGACGACGTGGGTACCACGTTGACGAGGCCACCCGGCACGCCCGCCTCGGTCAGCAACTCCGCGATCCGCAGCGCGGTCAGTGGCGTCGCCGCCGGTGGCTTGATCACCACGCCGTTGCCCGCCCCGAGCGCAGGTGCGAGTTTGCGGGTGATCATGGCGGCGGGAAAGTTCCAGGGCGTCACCATGACGACCACGCCGACCGGCGGGTGGTGGACGATGATCTTGTTGGCGCCGGACGGTGCCGTCGCCAGCTCGCCACGAATCCGAACGGTCTCCTCGGCGTTCCAGCGGAAGAACTCCGCCGCATACGCGATCTCGCCCCGCGCGTCGGCCATCGGCTTGCCGTGCTCGCTCACGATCAGGTCGGCGAGTTCGTCCGTGTGCTCGATCATGATCTCCCACGAACGACGCAGGACTTCGCTCCGTTCGCGCGGTGCGACCTTGGCCCATGCCCGCTGGGCGGCAGCGGCCGAATCGCACGCAGCGACCGCGTCGGCGGGGGTGCCGTCGGCGACCTCGGCGATGGTCTCGCCGGTCGCCGGGTCGGTCACCGCGATCCGCCCGTCGGACGCGCCGTTGCGCCACTCACCAGCGATGAACAGTTGGGTCTGCATGTCCAGCGACAGTACTGCCGGCACCTGGTCGAACCTGGAGCGGGAGCAGCCGGTGCGATCGGGGCCGAACGGCGCGCCCGATCACGTGTGGCGGTGGGTGTTGGGGTCGCGCACGCTGAACCCGCGCTCGGCGAGGCCGGCCAGCACCGCGACCGCATGCGCCCGGTCGCTGGTCTCGACGGTCAATTCGACTTCGCTCGACCGGGCGTGCATCGTCACGTCGAGCCGCCGATGGATCACTTCGACGATGTTGCCGCCGAGTTCGCCGACCGCGGTCGTGATCGAGCCGAGGCTGCCGGGTTGGTCGTCGAGCTCGACCCAGAACGTGGAGAGACGACCGCTGCGGACCAGACCTCGCAGGGTCACCGATGCCAGCTGTCGCAGGTCAATGTTCCCCCCGCTGAGGATCAGCCCGACGGTTCGCCCCCGGTATCGATCCGGGCGGGCCAGGAGCTCGGCGAGCGGCGTCGCCCCGGCACCCTCCGCCACCGTCTTCTCGATCTCGAGATACAGACCGATCGCCTCCTCGACGAGCGACTCGGGGACGACCTCGACCCGGTCGACGAGCTCGCGGATCAGCGCGACGGTGTGGAGACCCGGCTGGGCGACCGCGATGCCTTCGGCGATCGTCGACCCACCGGTCGGCAGGTCGTCATCGTGCATCAGGTTGTGGACAGCCGGAAACCGTTCGCTCTGCACACCGACGAGTTCGATCTGCGGCGCGATCGCCCGGACGGCCACTGCGATGCCGGCCTGCAGACCCCCGCCACCGACGGGCGTCACGATCGCACCGAGGTCGTGGACATCCTCCAGCAGTTCGAGCGCCACCGTGCCCTGGCCGGCGATCACCGCCGGGTCGTCGAACGGTGAGAGCAGCACGTATCCGCGTTCGGTGGCCACGGTCGCGGCGTGAGCGCGGGCATCATCGAAGGTGTCGCCGTGTCGGACGACCTCGGCACCGAGGTGGGTCGTGCGCGACACCTTGATCGACGGCGTGGTTCCCGGCATCACGATGACCGTAGGGATCTGGAGCCGCGCACCGTGGTGCGCGACGCCCTGTGCGAAGTTTCCGGCCGAGGCGGCGACGACACCGGTCACGCCGTCGTCGAGCTGGAGGAGCCGGTTGAGTGCGCCACGCTCCTTGTACGACGCCGTGAACTGGAGATTCTCGAACTTGACGACGACGTCGGCGCCGGTGATCTCCGACAGCGTCGACGAACGGGCGGTCGGGGTGCGGACCACGTGCCCGGCGATCCGGTCGGCGGCAGCACGCACGTCATCGATCGTCACCACGTCGTCACCGAGCCTGTCCACGGCGTTCTGTCTACACCGCATGGCGATCCGACCGGCCACACTGGTGAGGTGCTCTCCGCCGATGCGCCGATCGCTCCCCGCCAAGACGGCCCGGCGGTGTGGCTCGGGAGCGAGCTCAGCGACCCGGCCGAGTGGACCTGGACCCTCACCGACGACGAGATCGACGAGCTGCTCATCGCCACCCACTCCCCCGAAGCGCGTCCACTGCCGACCGTCGCCGCACGACTGGAACGTCTAAGTCACCGGCTGATCCACGGGAGGGGCTTCGAACTGCTCCGCGGCTTCCCGGCAGCCGACCTGGACGACGACGAGTGCGAAGCCGTCTTCGTGCTGCTCGGGACCCACCTCGGCGCGCTGCGCTCGCAGAACGCAGCCGGCGACCTGGTCGGCAACGTCCGGGACGTCGGGTTGGACGTCGCCGATCCGAACGTCCGGATCTATCAGACCAACCGTCGCCAAACATTCCACACCGACTCCACCGACGTGGTCGGCCTGATGTGCCTGCAGACTGCCGTGAGCGGCGGCGAGTCGCTGCTGGTGAGCGCCGGTGCGATCTACAACGAGATGCTCGACCGGGACGCGGATCTCGCAGCGGCGATGTTCGAACCGGTGGCGACCGACCGGCGCGGCGAGGTTCCCCCGGGCGCCGAGCCGTTCTTCAGGATCCCGGTCCTCAGCTGGTACGCCGACGATCTGACCGTGCTGTACCAGCGTCAGTACATCGAGTCGGCCCGCCGGTTCGCCGACGCGCCACCGTTGACCGACCGGATGGTGGCCGCGCTCGACCTGTTCGACGAGATCGCGAACGACACGCGCTGGCATCTGCCGATGACACTCGAGGTCGGCGACATCCAGTTCGTCCACAACCACGCCCTGCTGCACGACCGCACCGCATTCGTCGACGATCCGGCTGCGCCGCGCCACCTCCTGCGTCTGTGGCTGGCGATGCCGGGCGACCGGGAACTCCCGCCGATCTTCGCGCAGCGCTACGGCTCGATCGAGATCGGCAACCGCGGCGGCATCGTCGTCTGACCCGCCCCTCAGGGGGTCCAGGCGCGGGTCATGTCGACGACGACGTCACGGTCGTCGTACACCCAGATCTCGATCACGTCCCGAACCCGGACGATGTCGACCGGAGGGCCGTGCTGGGCGATCAACAGGTCGTCAGGGCACGTCAGCGACAGCGCAGCCCGACGGTCGACGATGATGAACGAACGGTCGCCCGGATGGTCGAGTGCGAGGTCGAACTGCCCCATGTCGACCAGCCACTCGTACGGCACCGTCAGAGCCTCGTCGGAGCAGACGACCGGCAGCACCGGGGCGTCCGCGTAGTACGTGAGGATCGACGAGGTCCAGTAGCCGGAGTAGCCACGGTCGTATCCCTGTGACGCGAGTCGGTCGATCGCATCGGCGGTTTCCAGCATCAGGCGATCTCCGTCGTCCGCGTCACGCCGGATGTCGAGCGTCCCCCCGACCGCAATCGCCGCGACCGCCACGGCGGCGAAGGCGCACTGGACGGAGCGCGGCGTCACGCTCAGCGCGACGGCAACCGCTGCGGCGACCGCGGGGAACCCGACGGCGACATACCGGAACTCCGCCAGCGATGCGCCGGAGGTCGTGAGCGCGTAGGTCACGGCGAGGACCGCGAGCCACCCGAGGGCCGTGATCGCCAGCCAGGGCGAGCCGGAGCCGGACCGTCGGCGTGCCACCATCAGAAGAACGAGTACGGCCGCAACCGATGCAAGCGCCACGATCACCATGACCGCACCGACGACCTGGACGACGAACGCCGAGTCCCGCGTGAGCGCGCGACCCGCCATCTGAGCGAGTCCGCCGAGGACGATGCGCGCCTGCTCGGGTACGACACCGAGGTCGGCTCGGCGCGTCGACGCGGCACGCTGGGTGATCCCGACCGTGGGGAGGAGCGCGTGCACGAGCCGCCAGAGCAGCAGGCCGGCCCCGGCACTGGACGCCAAACGATACGCCGGCATCCACCGCTCGCTCGAAACCTCCGCACGTCCCGGACGCGAGACGAGCGAGCCGACGATCCAGACCACGACCGTCGCTCCGATCAGCGGGACGACGATCGTGTACGCGAAGAGCGGGTCGTTCAGCGAGAGAGTGGCCACGGCGACCATCACGGCGAGCCAGCCCTGCACCGACCGCATCGGCCGCTCACCGTTGACGATCTCGAACCCGAGGCGGAGGGTGAGGAGATACAACCCGGCTTCGAGGTTGCGGGTCGACACGCCGGCGTTCGACTGACGAGCGATCGTGTCGAGCACCTGGTAGGCGCCACACGCACCCAGCGCGAGAAGATCGTTCCACCAGCGCAACCCGGCGATGGGTCGACCGATCGACCGGGCGACCGCGTGACGTGCGAACGACACGATCAGCCACAGCCCGATCGACTGCAGGGCCGCTGCGATCAGCAGGACGGTCCACCGATTCGAGGGAAGCAGCGCGTTCGCCACGACGAACAGCGGCCAGTGGAGGATGTAGGTGTTCTCGGTCAACACCCACGTGTCGTCCCACGGCCGCCACGTCCGTAGCGCGACCTGCCATGACGTGTCGTCGCTGATCCAACCGGAGGTCAGCATCCGTTCCAGCGGGGAGATCAGGCTGACGATCACGACGACCACTGCCGTCAACGGGGTCCGGACGGCAGCCCACCGATGGTCCGGGCGGGTAAGAGCAGGATCGTCGGCGATGGTCATCACGGTGTTCGGCGCCACCTCGGTCCGACGGATGGCGCTGGACATGCACCGACTGCTCCGATGTGTCGCTGCGGTGGGCGTAGAGGGAATCGAACCCCCGACCTCATCCGTGTCATGGATGCGCTCTAACCAACTGAGCCATACGCCCGTAGCGGGCACGACGATACCAGCGACGCACTCTGGCTCACACACCGATCAGCCCGATCGGTGTGTTCGAAGCGGTTCGCCGTGTCGCCGTTGCACGGTGCCGGGATTCAGGTGAGTCTGGTGGCGATCTCGTTGGCCATCAGGCGACCTCGGCGGGTGAGCACCCAACGATTGCCCGAGCGCTCGACCAGCCCGGGGAGGTCGCCGCCCGGGAGCGCGTCGAGGGGCACTCCGTCCGGCATCCGGAGGAGGAGTTCGAGGCGTTCGAACCGCCGCGTTGCAGCGTCGAGCGTCTCCCCGGCCGCTTCCGTCGATTCCTCCCGCCCGACGAGTTCGATGTACCGATCCGGGGTTCGCACGTTCCACCAACGCCGGCCGTTGTGATGGGAGTGGGCGGCGCAGCCGAAGCCGCGATAGTCCTGTTGACGCCAGTACAGCAGGTTGTGGCGGCACTCGTGACCCGGGAGGGCCCAGTTCGAGATCTCGTAGTTCTCCAAACTGGCGGCCGTGAGCAGATCATCGACGAGTTCGTACTTGTCGGCCTGATCGTCGTCGTCGGGGTGCCGGTCGGGCTGCTCGGCAAGCGGCGTCCCGGCCTCGACCGTGAGGGCGTAGGCCGACACGTGCGGCGGTTCGAGCGCCACGATCGCCTCGACCGTGTGTCGCCAGTCGCTCACCGATTCTCCGGAGGCACCGTAGATCACGTCCAAATTGAACGATGGAAGGCCGGCTCGGTGAAATGCGCCGACGGCGAGCTCGACGTTGCGCTGATCGTGCTGCCGACCGAGCGCCCCGAGCACGTG
This sequence comes from Ilumatobacteraceae bacterium, assembly GCA_039921745.1. GTDB lineage: Bacteria > Actinomycetota > Acidimicrobiia > Acidimicrobiales > Ilumatobacteraceae > Ilumatobacter. Next base: position 47,948 of record JBDSBE010000075.1, read on the forward strand.
TGATGACATCGACTGCACCCCCAGGCTGACCCGGTTGACCCCGGCGTCCAGGTACTCGTGGAGCAGGGCGTCGGTCACGTTGTCGGGATTGCACTCGACGGTGATCTCCGCATCGGCCGTGACAGGCACAGCGGCGATCACGGCGCCGAGCGCTCGCGCATCGACCATCGACGGGGTGCCACCGCCGACGAAGACGCTGCTGGCAACGGGCATGCCGCCCCCGATCGCCCGGTCGATCTCCGTCCGCAGCGCAGTGAGGTAGCCGTCGGTCAGGTGGTGGCGATCGGTCCAGGTGGCGAACGCGCAGTAGTCACATTTCGACGCGCAGAACGGAATGTGGATGTAGACCCCGAAGGGCTCGCCGACGGCGGCCATCGGATCAGTGAACCAGCGGTTCAGGCCGGGCGGAACACCAGATCGAGCGCCTCGAGACGCAATGCGACCTGATCGACGGGGATGTCGAGCATCGCCGCGATGGCCCGCTTGTCGTCGGCCCGGATCGTCAGGACACGGCCGTTGAAGTCCTGGCGCTGGACCTGGATCATCCGTCCGAAGCGCGTGAGCATCTCGAACGGTGCACCCGAGAGCTGGCTGAGTTTGAGGATGTCGATCGCGAGCTTCGGGCGCACGCCCGTCGTGTCCTCACCGCCTGCCTGCGTCTGATCACCGCGCGGCAGCAGCTGATCGACCGGCACTCGGTAGAACTGCGCCAGGCGGTCGAGTCGTGGCAGCGACAGCGCACGCTCGCCGCGCTCGTAGGCTCCGAGCACTGATGCCTTGAACTCCTGGTCCGACTGGGCCTCCACGTCGTGGAGCGACAGTCGTTTCTGCTTGCGGATCGCCCGTAGGCGCTCCCCTACTTGGACGCTGTATCCCGCGTCGTCGGCATCGTCTGGAAAGTCCACGTCGACTCGTCGCCCTTCATGTGGTGCTCGGCATGTCATGCTCGGATTGTGGTGTCGGATCGGTCATCGCACACTGGCCACCGACGGTAAGAAAGCTACCACGCCGAGCGCATCTCGTCACTCTGCGTGCATGACGATGCGCGATGCGGCGACGATTGCCGCCGTCTCGACTCGTAGGACGGTCGAACCGATCGAAACGGTGTCGACCGATCGGCTCAACTCCTCCGAGGTCCAGCCGCCCTCCGGTCCGATCGCGATCGTGGCGTCACCGACCGAGATCGGCCGGGCTCCCGGCTCGGCGGCCGCAGCAGATGCCAGGAACGCCAGCGCCGGCAGCGGACCGTCGATCTCGGGCAACCACACACCGCGCGACTGCTGGAGGGCCTCGGCCGCGACCCGATGCAACTTGGCGACGTGCCGGGTCGCCCGATCGGGTGACCATCTGACGACCGACCGCTCGGCATGGAGCACCACGATCCGATCGATGCCGATTTCCGTCAACTTCTGGACGATCCACTCCGGTCGATCCTGCTTCGGAATTGCGAAGCCGACGGTCAGCGGACACGGACGACGTCCGACGAGCGTCGGCTCGTCCGTCGGCTCGAGGTCGGTTCCGGTCGCCCGGCACGCCCGCCATCGGCCACGGCCGTCCGTCACCGTGACGACGGCTCCGTCGCGCACTCGAAGCACTCGGAACACGTGATGGGCCTGATCGTCGGAGAGTGCCGGCGACCCGACATCGCGCACGAGGACGTGTGCGGCTGCGGTGCGCAGCACGCTCACGGCACGGTCACGAGAACGCAGATTTGATCTTCGAGAACAGGCTGCTTCCACCCTCGCCGACCCGTTCACCACGACCCTCCGCAAACGTCCGGAGCAGATCGGCCTCGTCGGACGAGAGCTTCGTGGGCACCTCGACATCGACGATCGCCCGCAAGTCGCCACGACCGCGACCCTGCAGACGCGGTACACCACGCCCGCGCAGCACGAACTGGTGGCCAGGCTGCGTGCCAGCCGGTACCACCAGGTCTTCGTCGCCGTCGAGGGTGGTGAGCACGATCGATGTGCCGAGTGCGGCCTGGGCGATCGAGATCGGGACCTCGGTCACGAGATCGTCGTCTTCGCGCCGGTAGCGATCGTGCGAACGGACCCGCAGGTGGACGTACAGATCGCCGGCCGAACCGCCACGGGGGCCTGCTGCCCCGCGACGGGTCAGTCGCAGCGTGCTGCCGTCGACGACGCCTGCCGGCACGTCGACGTGATACGTCCGATCGACCGTGACCCGACCCTCGCCTCGGCAGGTCTCGCACGGGGTCGTGATGATCTCGCCGAGGCCGCCACATCGCCCGCACGGGCTGCTCGAAACCATTTGGCCAAGCACGCTCTGACGAACGCGACGAACCTGCCCCGAACCGCTGCACTCGGAACAGGTGACGGGCTTGGTCCCCTCGCCGGCGCCGCTGCCATCGCAGGTCTCGCAGGTCTGGGGCAGCTTCAGGTCGACAGCGACCTGATCGCCGAACACCGACTGCTCGAACGTGATCGCCACGGCGACTTCCATGTCCTGGCCGCGTGGCGGCCCGCTCGGGCCGCGTCGGCCACCTCCGCCGAACGGGCTCCCTCCTCCGCCGCCCCCGAAGAACGCGTCGAAGATGTCGCCGAGACCACCGCCGGCGAACATGTCCTCGAAGTTCTGGCCGCCGGCTCCACCGACGCCCGCTTCCCCGAACTGGTCGTAGCGCGCCCGCTGCTGGTCGTCGGAGAGGACGGAGTACGCCTTGGACAGCTCCTTGAACTGTGCCTCGGCCTGCGGATTGCGCGGGTTCGCATCAGGGTGCAGGTCGCGAGCGCGTTTGCGGTACGCCTTCTTGAGCTCGTCCGCCGACGCCGTGCGAGCGACCCCGAGCAAGTCGTAGTAGTCGGTTGCCATCAGCTCTCTCCGAGTCGTCGGCCGAGACGGTCGCTCACGATGTCGACCGTCGCCAGCGCCTGTGGGTAGTTCATCCGTGTCGGACCGAGCACGCCGACGGACCCGAGGTGTTCGCCGTCGACGACGACCGGTGCCACCACGACGGAACAGGCCGACAGCGGCTCGACGCCGTGTTCGACCCCGATCGCAACCGACATGCCACGATCGACGATGTCGCGGACGAGCGAGACGACGACGAACTGCTGCTCGAGGGTGTGCAGCACTTCGCGCACGACCTCGACTGCGTCGAAGGCCGCTGCGACGCTCGAGGCTCCACCCACGTAGACGTGATCGGCGGCCATCGCACCCCGGATCGAGGCGATCGCGATCCGGCACACCTCGTCGGTGCCAGCGTCTCCCGTCGGGGCGGCGTCTTCGATGTTTGCAAGGGTGCTGCCCGTCAGCGTCGACGCAAGTCGCACCGATGCGGCGGCGAGCGCCGCGTCGGTGGTGTGCTCGGCGATGTCGATCATCTCGTTCTCGACCCCGCCGTTACTGAAAACGAGGACGACCGTCGCCGATGTCACGGCCAGGCGCACGATCTGGGCGCTGCGGATCGTCGCTGCGTCGGCCTTGGGCCCGAGCACGACGGCGGCGTTGTTGGTGAGGCGCGTCAGCAGGTCGCTCGTGTGGTGCAGCATCTCCTCGAGCCGGCCGTGGGCGGCATCGAAGAACTCGCCGACCTCCTTGGTCGTGGCCGCGTCGACGCGGCCGGGTGTGGCGAGATGGTCGACGAAGAACCGGTATCCACGATCAGTCGGCACGCGGCCGGCCGATGTGTGCGGCTGGACCAGGAAACCCTCCTGTTCGAGGACCGCCATCTCGTTGCGCACGGTCGCCGACGAAACGTTGATGTCGGCCGCACGGGCGATGTGCGACGACCCGACCGGCTGTGCCGTCGACACGTACTCCTGCACGACAGCGCGGAGGATGGCGGTCTTTCGTTCGTCGAGCATGGTTGGCAATCGAGGATACCGAGCGCCAGCCTCGGCCGCGGCCACCGTCACGGTCGGAGCCCGAACGTAACGGTTGGTGTCGGACACCAACCGTTACGTTTCGGACCGGCCGTTGCGTGACGTGATCAGGCGGTCTTGGAGGAGCTGCGGGTCGAACGGGACACCCACACCCATCACAACGAGCGCACCGGCGACTCGTCCGGAGAGTGATCCTCCATACTGGGTGACTATGGCTCCGCCGCCCGACGACACCCGCACCGACTTCGTCAGAGAGCTGGTGCAGCGTGACCTCGCTGCCGGCACGTTCGACCGGGTCCAGACAAGGTTCCCGCCCGAACCGAACGGCTACCTGCACATCGGTCATGCCAAGGCGATCACGGCCGACTACGACCTGGCCGCCGAGTTCGACGGCGTGTGCAATCTGCGTTTCGACGACACCAACCCCGACACCGAGGAGACGACGTTCGTCGAGGGCATCGTCGCCGACCTGCTGTGGCTCGGGTACGAGGCGGGCGAGCCGCTGTACGCGAGCGACTACTTCGAGCAGCTGTACGAGTGGGCGGAGCTCCTCATCGCGGATGGGAAGGCGTACGTCGACGATCAGGACGGCGACACGATCCGCGAGCAACGCGGCGGGTACGGCAACGCCGGCGTCGAGTCACCCCATCGCGACCGGAACCCGGACGAGAACCTCGACCTGTTCCGGCGGATGCGACGAGGCGAGTTCGACGACGGCGCGAGGGTGCTGCGCGCAAAGATCGACATGCAGCACGAGAACATGCAGCTACGTGATCCGGTCATGTACCGCATTCGTCGCGAACACCACCATCGGACCGGTGACGCCTGGGTGATCTACCCGACCTACGACTGGGCCCACGGGCAGAGTGACGCGATCGAGGGCGTCACGCACTCGCTGTGCACACTCGAGTTCGATGCCCACCGCCCGCTCTACGACTGGTTTCTCGCGCAGCTCCCGCTCCCCTACGAACGGCCCCGCCAGACCGAGTTCGCGCGTCTCGAACTCACGCACACGATCACGTCGAAACGCAAACTCGCCCAGCTCGTCGCCGACGGCACCGTCGACGGATGGGACGATCCCCGCATGCCGACGCTGCGGGGCATGCGTCGGCGCGGCTACCCCGCCGGTGCGATCCGGGAGTTCTGTCGGTTCATCGGGCTGGCGCGGACCAATAGCCGCCATCAGATCGAGCTGTTCGAGTCGTTCGTGCGCACGGAGCTGAATCGAACGGTGCAGCGCCGGATGGCCGTGCTCCACCCATTGACGCTGCGGCTCACCAACTGGCCCACCGATGCCGATGGAGCCCCGGTGGTGGAGTTCTTCGACATCACCAACAACCCGGAGAGCGACGCCGACGGGACCCGTCAAGTCGCGTTCTCGGGATCGCTGTTCATCGAGGAGGACGATTTCCGTGCCGACCCGCCGCCGAAATACTTCCGTCTGACACCGGGACGCGAGGTCAGGCTGCGCGGCGCCTACCTGGTCACCTGCACCGGCTACGAGAGCGACGACGACGGCAACGTGACTTCGGTGCTCGCCACCTACGACCCCGAGACGAGGGGTGGTTCTGCACCCGACGGACGAAAAGTCAAGTCGACGATGCACTGGGTCTCGACGGCGCACGCCGTGCCGGCGACGGTGGCGCTGTACGAGCGGCTGTTCTCGGAGATTCCCGGGGCGGGCGCCGGCGAGCCACTCGACGACGTCGACCCGAACTCCCGGATGATCCTGACCGGCTGCCAGGTCGAGGCAGCGCTGGCAGACACCGTCGGCGGTGCGGTCGTGCAGTTCGAGCGCGTCGGGTACTTCGCGCACGACGCACACGAGCCGATGCTGTTCCATCGCACGGTCGGGCTGCGAGACGAGTGGGCGAACATCCAGAAACGGACGGAATGACGTCGCGTCGGCGTGGCACCCTTGCCAATATATAGATATCCTTATATAGTTTACCCATGGGGTTGTCCAGTGATGCGATGCTCGACGTGCTCAGAGCGGTCGGAGAAGAAACTCGTCTTCGTATCGTGCTGCTCCTCCAGCACGGAGAACTCACCGTCACCGACTTCACCGAGATCCTCGGCCAGTCCCAGCCGCGGACATCCCGGCATCTCAAACTGCTTGCCGACGCCGGCGTGGTCGACAAGCATCGCGAAGGAACCCGATCGTTCTTCGAGCTGACTTCCGCCGGCCCGATCGGCGCGTTGGTCGCAGACGTCACGGCGAACACCGACCCGCACGATCCGATCGGGGCCGCCGACCTCGATCGGCTCGAACAGGTTCGCAGCAGACGCGCCGCCACCGCCCAGCAGTACTTCGCCGACATCGCCAGGCGTTGGGACGCACTCCGCTCGCTCCACGCCGCCGACGAGGTCGTCGAAGCGGCGATCCTCGAGGCGATCGGCACACATCCCCATCGATCGATCCTCGACCTCGGCACCGGGACCGGCCGGATGCTCCAACTCGTCGCCGGCGATCACGTCGAACGAGCCGTCGGGCTCGACAGCAGTCACTCGATGCTCGCCGTGGCCCGCGCCAACCTGGAGCGGGCCGAAGTTCGCGGCGTCGACCTCCGCCAAGGTGACGTCTACAGCCCACCGCTCGAACGCGACGCATTCGACCTGATCATCGTCCACCAGGTCCTGCACTTCCTCGATGACCCCGCTCGCGCCCTACGCGAAGCCGCTCGCTTGCTCGCACCGGCAGGCCGGTTGCTGATCGTCGACTTCGCTCCCCACTCCCTCGAGTTCCTCCGCACCGACCACGCGCACCGACGACTGGGTTTCCGCGACGACACGATCACCGGATGGCTCGAACAATCGGGGCTCGACGTCGGCACCACCCGCACGATCGAAGCGCCGGTCGACGGAGAACAGCGCGAGCGTCTTACCGTCTCGCTCTGGACCGGCTGCGACCCTCGGCCGATCGACACGCCCACCTCCCTCGCCCAGGAAGCCGCATCATGACGCTCACCATCAGCTTCGAGGTCTTCCCTCCCAAGACATCCGACGGCCTGCAAGCCCTCACCGACACCGCCCGACGACTCGACGCCGTGACCCCCGCTTTCGTGTCGGTCACCTACGGCGCCGGAGGATCCGACCGTGAACGGTCGTTCGAAGCGATGAGGGCCGTTCGCGCCGCCGGATCCACATCGATCGCCGGACACCTCACCTGCGTCGGACAGTCGAAGCGCGACGTCCTCGCCGTGATCGAACGGTTCCAGGAGCTCGGCGTCGACCATGTCGTCGCGCTGCGCGGCGATCCACCCGGTGGCATCGACGCCGCCTACGAGCCACATCCGGACGGCTACCGGTCGACCGCCGAACTCGTCGCGGCCATCAAGAGCTCAGGAGACGTGACCGTGTCGGTGTCGGCCTACCCCGAACGTCATCCACAGTCGCCGACCGACACGCACGACCTCGACGTGCTGGCGGCCAAGATCGACGCCGGCGCCGACCAGGCGATGACTCAGATGTTCTTCGACAACGACCGCTACTTCGAGTACCGAGACCGTGTCAGGGCCCGCGGCATCGACGTCCCGATCGTTCCGGGCATCTTCCCGATCCACTCGTTCCCCGCCGTCGCCAGGTTTGCGCAGCGGTGTGGCGCCACCATCCCCCAGCGGATCGTCGATCGGTTCTCGGGCCTCGACGACGATCTGGCGACCACGCACGAGGTGGCAGCCGACCTCGCCGCCGAACAGATCAACGAGCTGCGTGTGCACGGCGCTGACGCCGTGCACATCTACACGCTCAATCGCTCAGAGCTGGCCCTGTCGGTCTGCCGTCGCCTGGAGCTGGTGTCAGCGTGAGCATCGATCGCCTGCGCCAGCTCGCCTCCGAGCGGATCCTCGTGCTCGACGGTGCGAGCGGCACCCAGATCCAGGCGCAGGGCGTGACCGAGAACGACCTACGCGGCGAGCGATTCGCCGATCATCCGTCCTCGCTCGCCGGCAACAACGACCTGCTGATCCTCACCCAACCGGACGCGGTGCGCGAGCTGCACCGGTCGTACCTGCGTTCCGGGTCCGATCTCGTGACGACCAACACGTTCTCGTCCACAACCGTCGCCCAGCGCGAATACGGCCTCGACGAGCCCGGACTGATCGCCGAACTCAACGAGACCGGGGCTCGCCTCGCCCGGGAGATGACCGACGACGCCGCGCGAGCCGACGGTCGTCAACGTTGGGTCGTCGGCGCACTCGGGCCGACCAACGTCACCCTCTCGCTCTCACCCCGCGTCGAGGACCCGGCGTACCGGGCGATCACGTTCCGCGAGTTGGCCCAGGCCTATCGCGAGCAGATCGCCGGGTTGGTGGCGGGCGGAGTCGACGCGCTCCTGATCGAGACCGTCTTCGACACGTTGAACGCCAAGGCGGCGATCTGGGCGGCACGAAGACACAGCGTCGACTCCGGGCGCATCACCCCGCTCATGATCTCCGGCACGATCACCGACCGGTCGGGTCGCACGCTGTCAGGTCAGACCGTCGGCGCGTTCTGGCAGTCCGTGCGTCATGCCGCTCCACTGTCGGTCGGCCTGAACTGTGCACTCGGCGGCGCCGAGATGCGCCCGTATGTGCAGGAACTCGCAGGGCTGGCCGACACGCTGGTCTGTGCGTACCCAAATGCGGGCCTCCCCAACGCACTCGGCGAGTATGACGAGACACCCGACCAGACGGCTGCGATCATCGGCGAGTTCGCCGAGGCCGGGTTCGTCAACATCGTCGGCGGCTGCTGCGGCACGACCCCCGCACACATCTCAGCCATCGTCGACGCCGTCGCGGGGCGACGGCCGCGTCGGGTCGAGCCGAGAACGCCACGGCTCCAGCTGTCGGGCCTCGAGGCGTTCACGCTCACCGAGGACATGCCGTTCGTCAACGTCGGCGAACGCACCAACGTGACCGGGTCGGCCAAGTTTCGTCGTCTGATCACCGACGGCGAGTTCGGCGAGGCCCTCGACGTCGCCCGTCAGCAGGTCGAGAACGGTGCCCAGATCATCGACGTCAACATGGACGAAGGCCTGCTCGACTCGAAGCAGGCAATGGTCACGTTCCTCAACCTGATCGCCACCGAACCCGACATCGCCCGCGTTCCCGTCATGATCGACTCGTCCAAGTTCGATGTGATCGAGGCGGGGCTCGAGTGCGTCCAGGGCAAGGCGATCGTCAACTCGATCTCGATGAAGGAGGGCGTCGACGCCTTCATCGCACAGGCGCGCGTCTGCCGCGACCACGGGGCTGCCGTCATCGTCATGGCCTTCGACGAAAACGGACAGGCAGACACCGCCGAGCGCAAAGTCGAAATCTGTGCGCGGGCGTTCGAACTCCTCAGGACCGAGATCGACTTCCCCGCCGATGACATGATCTTCGACCCCAACATCTTCGCGATCGCGACCGGCATCGCCGAGCACGATCGCTACGGCCTCGACTTCATCGAGGCGACGGCACGGCTGACCGAGCGGTTCCCGACCTCGAACATCTCGGGTGGCGTGTCGAACCTCTCGTTCGCCTTCCGCGGCAACGAGCGGGTCCGGGAAGCGATGCACTCGGTGTTCCTGTTCCACGCAATCACGAACGGCATGCGGCTCGGCATCGTCAACGCCGGCCAGTTGGCGGTGTACGAACAGATCGAACCCGAACTCCGCGAGCTGTGCGAGGACGTCGTCCTCGCTCGGCGCCCCGACGCCGCCGAACGCCTCCTCGACGCTGCCACCGCCTACGTCGGTGAGGGCGGCGAGACCCGGGAGCGAGTCGGCCTCGAATGGCGCGACTGGGATGTCGACAAGCGGCTGGAACACTCGCTGGTGAACGGCATCACCGAGTTCATCGACGCGGACGTCGACGAGTCCCGCGTCCGGATGGGCTCGCCCGTCCTCGTCATCGAGGGCCCGCTGATGGACGGGATGAACATCGTGGGGGATCTGTTCGGATCCGGCAAGATGTTCCTCCCGCAGGTCGTGAAGTCCGCCCGGGTGATGAAGCAGGCGGTCGCGTTCCTGACCCCGTACCTGGAGGTGGAGCGTGAGGCGGCAATCGCTGCCGGTGGCTCGATCGCGGACAACTCGAACGGCACAGTCGTGCTCGCCACCGTGAAGGGAGATGTGCACGACATCGGGAAGAACATCGTCGGAGTCGTGCTCGGTTGCGCGAACTACGACATCATCGATCTCGGCGTCATGGTCGACGCGCAGACGATCCTCGACACCGCGCGTGAGCGTGGCGCAGATGTGATCGGGCTCTCCGGCCTCATCACGCCGTCCCTCGACGAGATGGTCAACGTCGCGTCGGAGATGCAGCGGCAGGGCTTCATGGTTCCCCTCCTGATCGGCGGCGCGACGACCAGTCGAATCCACACGGCGCTGCGCGTCACCCCTGCCTACGAGCGTGGCCCGGTCGTGCACGTCGCCGACGCAAGTCGTGCCGCAGGTGTGATCTCGAAGCTGTTGCATGCCGAGCACCGCACAGAGTTCATGGGTGACCTGAATGCCGAGTACCAGCGCGTGATCGACGCGCACGAACGCGCCGAGGTCGAACGCAACCGACTCGACATGGACGAAGCTCGCCGTAACGGGGGTGACTTCACGTTCGACGCCAGGACGGTTTCGTCGCCGGTGTCGGCCGGCGTGCATGTCTTCGACGAGATCGACGTCGCGGAGCTGGTCGAACACATCGACTGGACGCCGTTCTTCCATGCCTGGGGCCTGCGGGCCCGGTACCCCGCCGTGCTGACGGACACCGAGATGGGTGTCGCCGCCGCACCGCTGTTCGACGACGCACAACGCATGCTCGACGAGATCGTCGATCAGCACTGGTTCGCGCCGAAAGCGATCGTCGGGATCTGGCCGGCGTATCGCGACGGTGACGACATCGTGCTCCCGGAACACGGTCGACGCCTCCACGGTCTCCGCCAGCAGCTGAAGCGACGCGACGGCAAGCCCAATCTGTCGATCGCCGACTTCGTGGCACCGGCCGACGCCGACGTGCAGGACCACATCGGCGGATTCGTCGTGACCGCCGGCCCCGAAGAGCACTCGATCGCGTCCCGCTTCGAAGTGGCCGGCGACGACTACTCGTCGATCATGGTCAAGGCGCTGGCGGACCGCATCGCGGAGGCTTTGGCCGAGTGGACTCATGCACTCGTTCGACGCACGATCTGGGGGTACGCACCCGACGAGCCGTTCACGCCGGCCCAACTGATCGGCGAGCCGTATCGAGGCATCCGCCCAGCGCCCGGCTACCCGTCACAGCCGGACCACTCCGAGAAGGTCACGATCTTCGAACTGCTCGATGCCGAACGCAGACTCGACGTGACGCTCACCGAGTCGTATTCGATGTGGCCGGGGTCATCGGTGTCCGGGCTGTACTTCGCCCACCCGGATGCGTCGTACTTCGCCGTCGGTCGCATCCAGCGTGACCAGGTCGAGTCCTACGCGCAACGCAAGGGTCTCGGCGTCGAGGCGACCGAGAAGCTGCTCGGCACGATTCTGGCCTATCAGCCCGGCTGACCCGCTCAGGAGGTGGGCGGCTCCCGGCCGGCCGCCTTCGACGCCGTCGATGGGCCTGCGAAGGGGAGTTCGTCGACCGTCGCCGGCTGGAGGCCGTCGGGGGTCACGACCGTCACCGAGCGGCCCGGGTCCCAGTGCTCGGTATCGAGCATCGCAATCGCGACACCGCATTCGAAACTCGGTGACATCGCGACGGAGGTCACCTCCCCCACCTGCCGACCGTTGTCGACGTCGACCACCGGCCACCGCTCCCGACACATCGGGAGTTCATCGGCTTCGATCCGCAACCCCCGGACCCGACGCGTCGGGCCTGCCGTTGCGATCCGCTCCAGCGCGGCGCGCCCGAGAAACTCGGTGTCCCGATCCAGTTGCACGAACGCGTCGAACCCGCACTCGTACGGGTTGTTCGCACGCGTCATGTCGCCGCCGTACGAGAGCAGGCCGCCCTCGATCCGCTCGATCAGGTTCGGCGCCCCCGGACCGACGTCGAGATCCTGGCCGGCATCCCACAGTTCGTCCCAGAGTGCTCCACCGAGGCGCGATTCGTCGAGGTAGATCTCGAAGCCACCCTGTTTGCTCCACCCGGTGCGGGCGACGCGGAGCGGATGCCCGTGGAAGTCGAGCGTGGCGAAACGGAAGAACGTGATCTCGCGCACCTCCTCGCCGAACACGCGAGCGACGAGGTCTTCCGCTTTTGGACCTTGGACCGCGAGCGGCGAGACGTCCGGCTCGAACACCGTGACGTCGAGGCCGAGCCCGATCGCGAGACCGTCGGCCCACAGCGACACGTCGGAGTCACCGATCGAGATCCAGAATCGGTCGTCGGACAGTTTGAGGACGACCGGGTCGTTGACGACCCCGCCGGCCGCGTCGACGAGGGGCGTGTACAGGCATCGACCGACGGTCGCCTTCGACAGATCACGCGGCGTCATCAACTGGACCAGGCGTTCGGCATCCGGGCCGACGACTTCGACCTGCCGCTGCGCAGCGACGTCCCAGAGCTGCACGTGCTCTTTCAGATGCCAGTAGTCCGCGACCACCGAACGGAACGCGAGCGGCAGGAGCATGTGGTTGTAGACCGAGAACGCCTGGACCCCGAGCGCCTCGATCCGATCGCTGTACGGCGTCGACCTGATCCGCGTGTTGAACCACATCTGGTTGGATGCCAACGCCAACCCCCTCCTGTTGCGACGGTGAGACTGCCAGACACTACGCAGATCGCCCTGAGGCCGGACCATTCGCAGCTCGTCGATTGGATCAGGGTGTGGGTGCGCCGTCCACATTCGCATCGCGATCACCGGCAAAGGCATCGGTCACGCATCGACCCCGAAGACCGCGTTCGGACCGCTGGAGGCCAGGTCGAGGACCCCTGCGTCACCGGGTGCCGGGCCGGTGATCGCCCAGGTCACACCCAGATCCTCGAACGCCCGGTACTGGCCGGGATCGACCGGTCGGGCGATCACGTCGAATCCGTCGAGCGACCCGCGTTCGGCGACGACGATCGCCAGCATGTCGCGTAGCGCCGACTCGTCGATCTCGATCGGGTACAACCCGTCGTAGCGGGCTGCTCGCCTGACAGGCTTCGCGGCGCCGCCCCGGGCCGCGAACCACAGCGGGATCCGTGGCCGCTGCACCGGCCGGGGTCGCACGGTGACGTGGTCGGCGGTGAAGTGCTGGCCGTGGAAATCGACCTCGTCACCCGACCAGAATGCGCAGAGCAACTCGGCACCCTCGTCGAGTCGTTCGCCTCGAAGGCGTGGGTCGACGATCTCGTCGAACGCGCTGAGTTCCCGCGTCGTGTCGACCCCGAGCCCCAGCCCCAGCGTCAGGCGCCCGCCCGACAGGTGGTCGAGCGTGGTGCATTCCCGCGACAACTTGATCGGTCGACGCCGGGTGATGGGCGTGACCATCGGGCCGATCCGGATCCGCTCGGTCGCCACCGCGATCGCCGCCATCGCCACCCAGACGTCGGCGGCCTCCTGCGGATCGCCTGGCCGGCGCAGCACATGGTCCCACAGGAACACCGCATCCCAGCCGGCCAGTTCTGCGGCGACCGCGACCTCGACGAGCGCCGCAGGGTCGGCCAGTTCGCCGTACGGCGGCAGGGTCAGTGCGTGGCGCATCGTCCCAGCCTTGCCGATCTCGCAGGCCGACAGCGAGACTGCTCCGGTGGACGTCCCCGAGATCACCGACATCGAGTTCCAAGATCTGCTCGAGCTCGAGCCACACGGCCCCGACACGTACGTCGGGATCCCGGCGCGGTACCCGTGGGGCGTGCGATTGTTCGGCGGCCAGGTGGTGGCGCAGGCCCTGCGCGCCGCAGGGGCCACGGTCGACACGGAGCGAATCGCCCATTCCCTGCACTCCTACTTCATCCGTCCCGGGTCGCACGACGAACCCGTCCGGTACGAGGTCGAGCGGCTGCGAGACGGACGTTCGTTCAGTACCCGTCAGGTCGTTGCCCGTCAATCGGGCGGAGCGATCCTCAACCTCTCCGTGTCGTTCCAGGTCGTCGAGGACGAAGCCGATGTGCAAGTCGATGTGGTGCCCGAGGGCATCGCCGGACCGGACGACCCGTCACTCACCGACTCGTCGTGGGGGGCGCTGCTCGAGCGCAAAGCGGTCGACATCGGCGACGGTCGGCTCGGCTACTGGATCCGCATGACCGCCGATCTCGGCGACGAGCCGCTCATGCACACGTGTGCGCTGGCATTCATGTCCGACGCGGCACCGTCGCGGGCGGCCCGTTCCCCCCATCCTGATTTCACGGGTGCGTTCGCCGATCGCAAGCTGTTCCAGGGTGCGAGCCTCGACCATTCGATGTGGTTCCACCGCCCGAGCGACCCGACCGGGTGGCACTGGTTCGAGACGCGCTCGCACGGTCTCAGCGGTGGGCGCGGGCTCGTCACCGGCGACGTCATGTCGGCCGACGGCGTGCAGGTCGCCACGATCGCCCAGCAGGTGCTGCTCCGCCGCCGCTCGACCGGCACCGCACGCAACGGCGCCTGAGCGTCCCGCGCGACTGGCGCGCCACGGTGTGGTGCGGGCGGATTCGGTACGGTCGCATGCGTGAACGAGATCGACGGTGACCGGTTGTTGGACGACCTACGCACGCTGAGGACGTTCGGCGCGACCGGGCACGGCGTGGTGCGCCCGACGTTCTCGCCGGTCGACATGCACGCCAGGGCGTGGTTGCGCGATCGAATGCTCGACGCCGGGCTCGACGCGTCGATCGACGGGGTCGGCAACGTCGTCGGTCGCTCTCCCAATCCGGGTCCAGCGCTCCTCATCGGATCGCACTCCGACACCCAGCCCGAAGGTGGATGGTTGGACGGAGCAATGGGAGTCGGGTACGCAATCGAAGTCGCAAGAACCCTGCTCACCGACCCGGCCACGCGTCACCTCGCGATCGACGTGGTGGCCTGGTCGGACGAGGAGGGGACGTACTCCAGCTGTCTCGGGAGCACGTCGTTCGTGGGTGGATTGACGGACGAGAACTTGGCCGAGCGCAATGCCGACGGTGAGTCCGTCGCCGAAGCGATCCAGCGCGTCGCCCTCGTCGACACGCCGCCGGCCCGGTACGAGCCCGACCGTCATGTGGGTTACCTCGAAGCGCACATCGAGCAGGGCCCCCACCTCGAGGAGACCGGCACCCGGATCGGCATCGTCACCTCGATCGTGGGCATTCGAGGGGCTCAGGTCCGGTTCGTCGGCGAGCAGAACCATGCCGGCACCACCCCGATGGCGCGCCGCAAGGATGCAGCCGTGGCGATGTTCGAGTTCGGCTCGAGCCTCCAGACCCGGATGGCCGAGGTCGCCGGGCCGGTGAGCGTCTGGACGATCGGCCGGGTCACCGTAGAACCCGGCGCGGCGAGCATCGTGCCGGGGTACGCAGAAGTCGGTGTGCAGTTCCGGGACCCGAGTGAGGCCGTCCTGGAACGCATGCTGTCAGCGTTGATCGACACGGCCGAGGCGCTCGATCGCACCAGCCCCGTCGCGGTCACCGTCGTCGTCGGATCGGGGCCGATTGCACCGACCGACATGGATCGCGGTTTCATGGACCACCTGTCGGCGTCAGCTGAGCGGCACGTGCCCGGCGGCTGGGTCGAGATGCCGAGCGCCGCCGGCCACGATGCGATGATCCTGTCCCATCATCTGCCGTGCGCGATGCTGTTCATCCCGAGCATCGACGGGATCAGCCACGACTTCGCCGAAGACAGCCACGACGCCGACATCGTGCTCGGCTGTCAGGTGCTGGCTGACGCCGCCACCGCGATCCTCGCGAACATCGACCGATGACGATCTGACGAATTGTGCCTGGCACAATTCGTCATGGGGCGATGGTGTGGACTCCGTGATCGTTCAGCTGCGCGTTGAGCGCGGCGAGGTCGTCGTCGAGCACGGTGCGAAGCGCAGCGAGCTGTTCGTCGATCTGGCCGGCCAATTTGGCGAATACCGCGTGCGATTGCGTCGTGGGTCGTGCGTCCGCGCTGCTCACGATCGGCGCGAGGTTGCCGAGTTTTTCGAACAGCATCTCTCGATAGTTCAGTGAGTCGCCGGCGGCCGTGAACTCGACCTGCACGAGCTCGTTCTCGATCGCCGTCAGCCGCTCCATCAGCGCGTCCGCGCCGGCCAGGATGTCGGCCGCGTCGTCGTCGTCGGCCAATCTTGTCTTCCAGTCGTCGACGCGCTTGCGGATCTTGCGGACCGAGTTGGCCGCCGTCGCCGTCTCGGAGAGCTTGTCGCGGATCGCGCTCATGAGCTCGTACTGCTCGACGAGGTCGTCGTCCGAGGTCGTGACCCTCGGATCCTTGACAAGCTCGAAGTCCTGCGACATCGACCAGTCCCCGACGGTGAGCGTGGCGGTGTAGGTGCCCGGTGGCACGA
>JBDSBE010000076.1:0-36799 GCA_039921745.1 Ilumatobacteraceae bacterium
TGGTCGGTCGATGAAGCGCATCGACGAAACAAGACCACCAACCCAGGCGGGAGCTACTCATGACCATACTTTCCGTGCGACGCGGGGCTGCAATCGCAGCGCTTGCGCTCCTCACCCCGATCGGGATAGGCGTCGCGTACGCTGATCAGATCAGCAACAACGTCGACTCGACGATCGACACGGCCGTCGAGGTAGTCAACCTGACCAGCGGCGGTTCGACCGCCTCGGTCGGCTTCTTCGTCGTTAAGACTCAGGACTCGGGCGAGAACAACGCTGCGTGCAATTTGAACGGCAGCGTAACGCTCACCGTCGGCGTCGCCAGCAGCAACACCGCCGTGGCGACCGTGAGCCCGCAGACGCTCACCTTTGACAAATGCAACGCCAGCGGAGGCCTACAGACCATCACGGTAGCCACAGGGGTCGTTGGGACCAGCCGCATCACCCTGACGCTTCCCGCCACCACGCCCGGACCTTTTGATGTCGCTCCTGCTACGTTCGACGTGGTCGTATCACCACGCGCCACGACCGACACCACGCCTCCGGAGATCACACCGACGATCAGCGGCACCCAGGGATTCGACGGCTGGTATCGCTCCGATGTCTCCGTCGTCTGGACCGTCAGTGACGGCCAGTCGGCAGTTACCTCGACGACCGGCTGTACGTCCTCGACGGTGTCCACCGACACGATCGGTCAAGCGCTCACCTGCGCGGCGACGAGCGGCGGCGGCACCAACAGCAAGTCCGTCATGATCAAGAAGGATTCGACGGCGCCGGTCATCTCGGCACCCGCGTCACTGTCGGTCGAGGCGAACTCCGCCGACGGCGCGATCGTCGAGTACTCGGCGTCGGCACTCGACGCCCTCACCGGCGACACCATCGCTTCATGCTCGCCCAGCAGCGGCTCTGCGTTCCGCTTCGGGCAGACCACCGTGTCGTGCAATGCCAACGACCCCGCCGGCAACGTCGCGACCAGGACCTTCACCGTGACGGTCGCAGACACCGTCGCACCGCTCGTCACGATCGACGCCACGGGACCCACCGAGGCAACCTCGAACGTCGGCGCCGTCGTCGAGTTCGGAGCGATAGCGGCCGACGCGATCGACGGAGAGATCCCCGTGTCGTGCACGCGTTCCAGCGGGTCAACCTTCGCGATCGGCTCGACGTCGGTCACGTGCGAGGCCACCGATGCCCACGGAAACCGCGGATCAAGCACCGTCGATGTCGTCGTCCGTGACACCACGGGACCGGAATTGACCGTGCCGACGAACTTCCGGGCCGAGGCCGTGGGCCCCGACGGTGCCGTCGTCACTTTCGGCACTGGTGCGATCGATCGCGTGGACGGGTCGACAGTGGTGACTTGCGATCGAGCCAGCGGGTCGACGTTCAGCCTCGGCGACACGACCGTGTCGTGCGGATCCGCTGACAGCCGAGGTAACCGCTCGACGGCTTCGTTCACCGTGACCGTGAGCGACACCACTGCCCCCGTGCTCGTCGTCCCGGACGACTTCACCGTCGAAGCGACCGGCCCGACCGGTGCCGTCGCCGAGTATACGGCGACCGCCAGCGACCTCGTCGACGGCGTCATCAACCCGGCCTGTGACCCGCCCTCTCGATCCGCCTTCGGTCTTGGTACGACCACCGTCGCCTGTTGGGCCAGCGATTCGGCGGAAAACCACGCAACCGGGAGCTTCGTCATCAGCGTGGTCGACACCACGCCGCCGACTATCCTTGCTCCGCTCGCCATCGACGGCATCGAGGCCACCAGCCCCCGTGGTGCTGCCGTCACGTTCTCCGTCAGCGCTTCTGATCTCGTGAGCGGCGATGTCGCAATCGAATGTGGCGGCGTCGTGTCGGGTGACGTCTTCGCGGTCGGCACGACCACGGTGAAATGTTCCTCCGTGGACGGAGCCACCAACCGCTCAATGCGCGACTTCAATGTCACCATCGTCGATACCACCGATCCGGCACTGTCAGTGCCCGCGACGACAGTCGTCGAGGCGACCGGTCCCGCCGGTGCCACAGTGATGTACTCCGCCATCGCATCCGACATCGTTGACGGGGTGATCTCACCGGTGTGTACGCCTGCTTCCGGCACAGTGTTCCCACTCGGCGACACCGCCGTGAACTGCACGGCGACCGATGCTGCCGGCAACGCCGGTCGTGCGGGCTTCACCGTTACGGTCGTCGACACGACAGCCCCGATGCTGGCGCTGCCCTTGACAGTTAGTGAGGAGGCCACCGGTCCGACCGGCGCAGTCGCATTTTTCGTCGCCTCGGCCTACGACTTGGTCGACGGCGCCCGACTTGTCGCTTGTGATCCGTCATCGGGGTCGACCTTCCCGCTCGGATCAACGACCGTGAGGTGTGAAGCCACCGATGCGACGAATCACACGGCATCCGGCACCTTTACGGTGTCAATCGTCGACACCACGGCCCCGGTCGTCACCGTGCCGGCGAACATCACCGTCGATCCGACGAGCATCTACGGCGCAACCGTCACCTTCCAAACGTCGGCGAGCGACATCGTCGACGGGCCGCTAGCGACGTCGTGTAGTCCGCTCAGCGGTTCGACCTTCGGCTTCGGAACGAAAGAGGTCACATGCTCGGCGACCGACGCCGCCGGCAACGGCGCCTTGAAAAAGTTCACGGTCACCGTCGGCGCGCTGCGTCTGTCCGGCTTCAACAGCCCGGTCGACATGGGCGGCGTCATCAACACGGTCAGGAGCGGGTCGACCGTGCCGCTGAAGTTCAGGGTGTTCGCCGGCTCGACGGAACTCACCGACATCACAGCTGTGAAGTCGTTGTCCGTGGTCAACGTGTCCTGCGCATCGCTCGGGACAAACGTGACTGAGGATGCGATCGAGGAGATCGCCATCGGCGGGACCGTCCTGCGGTACGACACCTCCGGTAGCCAGTTCATCCAGAACTGGCAGACACCGAAGAACAAGGCTGGTTCCTGCTACCGGGTCACGGTGACCACCCAAGACTTGTCGGCGATCGTGGCCAACTTCAAGCTGAAGTGAAGTCCTCCGCCTGAGGCGCACAACACGGTGGGGCGTTCCATGTCGGAGCGCCCCACCGGCGCGCCCGTCCCGAGACCAACGGTTCTGGCGGATGCGTGAGCAATTTGGCGCAAAGCCGAACGCACAAAGCCCACGCACCCGTTCGTGCGGCATGGCCTCTCAGCCGGTGATCGTCCAGAGCGACTCGGGGCGGACCTGGAACGTTGTCTGGGCGTAGTCGCCCTGCAAGGGGTCGACGGTGTACTCCACGGTCTCGGCGATCAGGGCTCCGTCGATGGGGCGGGCCTGCTGGCTGACCACGAAGGTTTCTTCGCCGACGGGAACGGCGAGCTGGCCGACCTGGTCGGACACGAACGTGACAAAGGTCGCCGGTGGCGCCGACCCGTCGATCTCGACGATCACCCGATTGCTGACCCGCAGGCCGAGTTCGATCACGGGTCCGGGCATGTCGGCGGCCGAGCGGATCTCATCGGTGTTGCCATCGGACCACTGGAGGAACTCGACCTCCGAGAGCGCCGGCACGGCGGTCACACCGATCACCGCGATCTCGGCATCGAACTCGTCCGGGGTGAGGTCGATCACTCCCCTGGCGTCGGTGGCGACCCGGCGGCCGTCGATCTCGACGATCAGATTGCGAACCACCGGCACCGTCTGGATCGTCACGACCTGCGGCGCTTGGTCCTCCACGCTCGGTACGGGGCTCAGGCTCGCCTGTTGCACGGGCTCCGTCGTCCTCACCGTGGTGCTCGACCCACGGGTCGGCACGGTCGACGGCCGTGCGTCGGTACCAACCGGTTCCGCTCGCGACGTCGATGTCGTGGCCTCGACGGTGGTCGCGATCGCCACCTCGTCCTGCACGTCGGTCACCTCGGTGACCGCCGCCTGGCCGTCCGATGCGCCGTCCTGTCGGTCGAGACCGGGGATGATGGACGGCAGCACTGCGGCGGAGACCACCGTGGCGGCGACGAGCACCGCGACCGCGACTCCGTGGGCCCTCCACGGAGGCTCAGCAGACGATCGTGGATGGTCGCTCATGTACCGACCTCCGGGACGAGGAAGGCGACGATGTTGTCGCGATAGCTGCGCACCGAGCTGTCGAACGACCCGCCACACGTGATCAACCGGAGTGCAGCCTCGGGCACGGGGCCGTAGACGAGGTCGGTTGGGAACTCTTGCTTCGGGAACTGCTCCACACTGCGCACGACGAACCGAACCGGGCCCGACGTCGTCTCGATCGTGGCCACGTCACCGACCTCGATGTCACGGAGCCGGTAGAACACACCCGGCCCGTACTTGCGGGAATCGACGTGGCCCATGATCACGGCCGGTCCCAGCTCGCCCGGTCGCGGTCCTGGTTCGAACCACCCGGCGATCGACGGATCCTTCGGTACGTCGACGGTGCCGTCGTCGGCGTAGCCCGTCGGCAGGAGCACGCTCTCGACACCGATCGCCGGGATCGAGATCGACAGAGGATCACCCACCGTCGCAACCGGCGACACGATCGCACCCGATCGGACCGGCGGCTCGGTCGTCGTCGGCGTGGTACTGCTCGTGGTCGTGGTGGGCGGCGTCGTGGTGGGCGGCGTCGCTCGAGGCGTCACAGCGATCGTGGTACCGGTCGGACCGGGCGTCGGCGGGGCGACCGTCGTCGTCGGTATCGACTTCGCGGTGACGGTCGACTCGGCCTCGGACCGTTTGGTGTCGGCCACCATCGACCCACCACATCCGGTGCCGAAGATCGCGACGAGGCACACCAGAACCGACCTCACGACCGTGTCAGACCTGCTGTCGGCGTCGGGAGATGGTCAACGCACCAGCGGCGACGGCAAGCCCGGCGATCGCGATCGGGCCGACGGGGAGACCGCCGCCGCCGTCGAGCGAGCCGGCCATGCTCCCGTACCCGGTCTGGACGCCACCTGCGGGTGCCACCGCCACAGCGGCCGCGTCGACGATTGGCGCGACATCGAGGGCGCCGTCCGACCCGCGCAGCACGACGATCGTCGACTGCTCGCCGGGGTTGATCGCCCATCCGGCCACACGCAGCAACGTGTCGCCGCTGTCGGAGTCGGTGATCACCACGTCGTAGGCACCCGGTTCGATCGGCGCGTAGGCGGTCGCCTGCGGATACGGAACGTTCGCCGCCAGCGTCGCTCCGCCCTCGACGGCGATGTCGACGGCGGCGGAGTCCGGGGCGGCATGGATGAAGCGGACGAGCGACTGTCCGGGCTCGGGTACCACGAGCTCGTCGTCGAACACCTGTGGGCTCACCCCGTCGCGGGTCGTGACCGCACCGATCGTGATGGCGCCGGCCGGCGGCACGTTCGCCTCGACGCTCACCACCGCATCAGCGTCGGGCGCTCCGGCTGGTTTCACCTCGAACATGTGCACGCCGGGCGGCAGGGAGGAGTAAGCGGAGACCGTCTTGAAGGTGATCCCCTGGGCGAACGGCTGCCCATCGACGAACACATCGACCGCGGCAGCGCTCGGAGCGAAGTGGCCGAACCGTGCCCATCCCGTTTCCTCGGCGGCGCGTACCGGCGACGGCATCGATATCAGGCTGATCAGGCCGACCGCTGCGACGATGATCGCCGTCAGTGGATTGCGATGGGTCGCGTTCGTCCGGTTACGGGTCATGAGCTGCTCCTCGGGGTTGCTTCGGGTTTGTCGAAGACGCTGGTCTTCGAGCGTTGTGAGAACACTGACTGGCCCACCCGGTCGGGTTCGTTCGCACCGTCGACCTGATCGACGCCCAGCGCACTCCACAGATCGAACGCGAACCTTCCGGTCTCGGTCTCGGTCTCAAGCGGATTGCCTTCAACGCTTCCGTCCTGAGGACCCGTTGGGTCCGCGCACGACGACCCTTGCTGGTGCAACGCCGCGTGGAGCCTGGATCGCAAGGGCGTCTCGGTAGACATCTCGGTGCGGCCTGTCGGCGCGTCCTCGGAGGGTTCGGATTCGTCGATCGGTGAGAGGAACCGGGCCAGTACACGATCGAGCGGCCACTCCACTCCCGAGTTGGACCCGCCGGTGGATACACCGTTGGCGTGGTCGGCCTGCGGCTCGCTACCGGCATCGCTTCGCCCGTCGGCGTCGTCCCCGACCAGCGTCTCATCGGGCTGATCGGCCGGACCGTTCACCGACGCTTCCTCGGCTGCGGTGCCTGGGGCCGGGACCTCGACAACGATCCCGGGCGCCATCGCTGGCGCGGGGTCCGACGTCCGATCGGCGTCTTCGATCAACGGGTGCGCCGCCCGGAGGATCGAATTGGCGGACGGGCCGGCGGGCCTGTGATCGACCACGCTGACCGCGATGGAGTCGGGGCGGGCGGCCGCTTCCGCCTTCATGACTGCTGGGGCGATCGTCGGCTTCCCACCCCGATCGAATTGGTCGGTCGCGACGGTCAGATCCGCTGGACCGGCCGATCGAGCGGTGAGCGATCGGCCGTGTGCGGCAGTGGCTCTCGGGGTCTCGAGGCGCAGGACAGCGAAGGCGCCAAACCCGAGGGCGATGACCACCGTCCAGGTCGAACCCCCCGCCGCGGTCACGAGCGATGTCAGCACGAGCAATTTCGCGAATCGAGTCACCAACGGAGATTCGGCGGTCGACATCGTCACCCCCACCACTCCCGTGATCACGGCGGCGATCGCCGCTTGGCCGATGAGGGGCACCGGGTCCAGGAGTGCGAGGGCTGTTCCGATCACACCGCTCGTCACGGCGATCGGCATCGTCGACCCGGAACCGGCCATCGAGGCGCGCGCACCGACGAAGAGGACCGCACCGACCGGCAAGGCACCGATCGTGGCCACCACGATGAGGGACGATCCTGCGATGTACCACCAGTCGCAGAACAGGGCGGTCGTGGCAGCGAGCGCAGCGAGGGTCGTCATCATCACGTGACGGGTGCCCCCGCCGCGGGTCGAGGCGTTCAGGGTCCGCGCTGACGACGCCGCAACGGCCAGGGCGGTCGCCCACAGGATCCACGCCGGATCAGCCCCACGGAATACGTCGACCCGACTGCCGATCACCGTCACGACCACCGCGAACGCCCCGGTGAGCCTCCAGGCCGTGCGGTCTGGGCGCGTATGCAACAGCGCGATCGCCAAGCTGAAAGCGACCGTCGCTGCGACCGCCACCCGGTGCGACCAGGCGAGATCGGCGGACAGGAAGGCTGATGCGATGCCCGCCACGAGACAGATCGGCACCACCGTCAGGGGCCTTGGGCCGACTTCGACTGGTCCTCCGCCCGATCGGATGATCGTGTTGCTGGTTCCCATGTCGTGGCCTCCTCCCCAACGAATCGCTTCCGGGTGTAGTCCCGGATGGCCGAATTCCTTGACAAGTTCTTGAAGCTTGTCACGTCGAGTCGACCATTGTCCATCAGCGCATTCGCCGGGCCGACCTGCATCTGGCAAGCTCGACGACCGTGAGCGCGTACGAGCACCCGTATCCGCCGGCCGAGGTTGCGGACGAATTCCCGTTCATCCCGCTCGAGTTCCAACGGCATCCACTCGACGACATGCGCCGGCGGGCAGACGAGTTTCACGACCTCATGGATTGCCGACGGTCCGTTCGCATGCTGTCCGACGAAGCCGTACCGATCGACCTGATCGAGACGGCGATCAGGTCGGCGAGCACCGCCCCGTCTGGCGCCCACCATCAACCCTGGCAGTTCGTCGTCGTCGGCGAC
This sequence comes from Ilumatobacteraceae bacterium, assembly GCA_039921745.1. Lineage (GTDB taxonomy): Bacteria > Actinomycetota > Acidimicrobiia > Acidimicrobiales > Ilumatobacteraceae > Ilumatobacter. The sequence continues at coordinate 7,711 of JBDSBE010000076.1, forward strand.
CCTGCGATCAAACGCCGTATCCGAGCGGCCGCCGAAGCGGAGGAGCGCACGAACTACGAAGACGGTCGGATCAACGACGAGTGGCGGCGGGAGCTCGCGCCACTCGGCACCGATTGGCACAAGGAGTTCCTCGAGGTCGCGCCGTGGATCGTCGTGCTGTTCGAGGAGCGGTACGGCATCACCGACGCCGGCGACCGACGCCACCACTATTACGTGAAGGAATCATGCGGCATCGCGGCCGGCATCTTTGTCACTGCGCTTCATCACATGGGCCTCGCGACCCTGACCCACACACCGAGCCCGATGGCGTTCCTGACGAAGATCCTCGGCCGTCCCGACAACGAGCGGCCGTTCGTGCTCTTCCCGGTCGGCTACCCCGAACCGGGATGCCTGGTTCCCGACCTCGAACGCAAACCCCTCGACCAGGTGATGACGATCGTCGAGGCGACGCCGGGCGACCCGAACGGCACACCTACCGGGTCACGTTCAGGGTGACCCTCCAGGCCGCCCCCGGCGCCGGAACGAACAAAACCTCCCGACCGGATTGTCGGCAGGTTCCACGCCATCGACGACGGCCTTCGGAGACCTCCCGTCGACGAGCACGCCACTGGTCGAGACCACTCAGGTGGGTTCGGCCACAAGCACCTCCTGCCCGCGTCCGGGATGGCGCGGCACTCGCCAAACGTGCCCGGCTGATACCGCCTTGTCGGGTCCTCCTCGTCAGGCGAGCTTTTCCACGAAGCCTTCGAGTTGGCGCAGGTTGCGGCACTCGTAGACACCGTCGGTGAAGTTGCCGTAGTCACCCACGATCGAATCACCCGTGTTCCAGTACGACTTCGGCTCCGGGTTGAGCCAGTACACGTGGCGAGCCTTGTGTTGGATCTCTTTGACGACCCACGACGAACTTGCGTGGTAGTTGTTGCGGGCGTCGCCGAGGAGCAGCACCGTCGTCTTGGGGCCGACGTCCTTGCCGTAGCGCTCCCAGAAGACCTCGAACGCATGCCCGTAGTCGCTGTGCCCGTCGACCCACACCACATCGGCTTCGGTGTTGACCCGGTGGATCGCTTCCTGGATGTCTTCGGTCTGGCGGAAGTAGTCGGTGACCTCGTCGATGCCGTCGATGAACACGAACGACCGAACTTTCGAGAACTGACCGGAGATCGCGTAGACGAGCATCAGCGTGAACCGCGCGAACGCAGCCACCGAACCGGAGATGTCGGCGACGACCATCAACTCGGGCTTCGCGGGGCGCGGGTACTTGAACTTCGGCTCGGCGGGCACCCCGCCGTAACTCAGCGAGTGCCGAACCGTGTTGCGGAAGTCGAGCGGCCCCTTGCGCCCGTGCTTGCGCTTGCGGGCCAGGCGTGCTGCGAGCTTGCGGGTCAGCGGTTGGAGCGCCTTCTTCAGCGACTGCATCTCGTCGCGTGACGCATGCATGAACTCGACGTCTTCGGGCAGCGGCTTGCGGAGGGTCTTGGCCATCGCCTCGACACCACGGTCCGCGACGAGTCGGCGGCGGATCTCCGCCTCGATCTCCTTCTTGAACTCGTCGATCCGGTGCGCGAACTCGTCGCGCTCGAGGCGCTCCTCGAGCTTGGTGAGCTCTCCCCCGTCGGCTTCCTGGCCCGACTGCTCCATCAACTGCTCGAGCATCCCGTCGAGGTCGAGATTGCGCAGCGTGCGGTACAGGTAGTAGGTGCCGCCGACGGGCCGGCCCGGCTCCATCCCGGCGAATCGTTTGACGGCCTGCTTGGCGAGCGCCCGCATCACGGCCTGATCGCCGTTCATCAGCGCCTGCATCAGCATCTGGGCGATCTCTTCGGGCGTGAGCGCATCCATGGTGCCGCCCCCGGAGCCACCTTCACCCTGCTGGTCGGCCTCCTGCATCTCCCGCCAGAGTTCGTCGAGCTCCGACTCGTCGCTGTTGGCGAGCTTGTACTCGGGCCCACGAAGCGAGAAGTAGACCTCGAACACCGTCTCGAACGCCCGCCAGTGTGAGTTGTTCTTGATCAGCGTCGCCCCGAGCGCATACTTGAACGCATCCCGGTCCTCGATCGGGATGTACTGGACCGCCTCCATCGCATCGAGGTTCTCCGTCAGACTGACCGGCAAGCCGGCATTCCGGAGCTCGACGACGAACCCGTTGAGCAGGTCGACCATCGACTTCGGCGCGGCCGTCTCGGTCATGGCATCAGACACGGTTGGTATCCAACCGTTCACGCTTCATCGACGGTCAGTTCTTTCGTGGCCTTGGCGATGTCGGTCTGGTACTTGAGCAGGATGTGGAGGGTCTCCTTCGCCGTCTGCTCGTCGATCGTCTCGATGTTGAGGAGCAGCAGCGTGCGAGCCCAATCGAGCGTCTCCGACACGCTCGGCGCCTTCTTCAGGTCGAGCTGGCGGATCGACCGGACGATCCGGCTGATCTGGTCGGCCAGACTGTCGGTCACTTCGGGCACCTTGTTGAGCACGATCTCCTTCTCACGCTCCAGCGTGGGATAGTCCACGTGCAAGTAGAGGCAGCGCCGCTTGAGCGCCTCGGAGAGCTCACGCGTGTTGTTGGAGGTGAGGAAGACCAGCGGGATCTGTTTGGCCTCGATCGTGCCCAGTTCCGGAATTGACACCTGATAATCCGACAGGATCTCCAGCAGCAGCGCCTCGGTCTCGACCTCGACGCGATCGACCTCGTCGATCAGCAGCACGACCGGATCCGGAGCGCTGATCGCCTCGAGCAGCGGCCGGGTCAGCAGGAACTCGTCGGAGAAAATGTCGTCGTGCACCTCGGTCCACGAATCGGAGTTCTTGTCGGCCTGGATGCGCAGCAGCTGCTTCTTGTAGTTCCACTCGTAGAGCGCACGGCTCTCGTCGAGGCCCTCGTAGCACTGCAGCCGGATCAGGCGCGCGCCCGTCATCTCCGCGATCGACTTCGCGAGCTGCGTCTTGCCGGTTCCGGCCGGGCCCTCGACCAGCACCGGCTTGCCGAGGCGGTCGGCCAGGAACGCCACACCCGCGATCCCGTCGTCAGCCAGGTAATTCACGTCCTTCAGCCCGTCACGGACCTGCTGGACGCTCTCGAAACGGTTCGCGACCTCTACTGCCATGGCGAGAACGCTACAACCACACTTGACCCGACGGTCAATCGGATAGCGACCGCGTTCGGGCCGGTACAGTCGGGCGATGGCCGGGGCCCTGGGGACGTACGTCGACACCTTCGTCGACCGCGTCGGAGGCGAACTCACCCGCCTGTCGAGCAACGATCACCGGCGCGACTGCGTGGTCGAAGCCGGCGACCTCGTCGCCGCGATCCTGTCGAGCGACGGCCGCCTCACCGAAACTGAACTCGACGCATGGCTGGACGACATCGGCCCCCACCTCACGCCACCCGTCACGATCACGGCCCGGCAGCTTCGCGACAGCGACTTGCTCACCGGAAAGACCGCGTGGCTGCGCACACCGAGCACGATGTTCGACCTGCTCGCCCGGGCCGACGCCCGAGACGGCGGTCGACAGGCGCACACCTACTACGAGGTCGCCCTCAAGCTCGCCCACGCCACCGCCGCGCTCGACCTCGTCCCCTCATCCGACGAGATCGCGGCGATCGACGAGTTCCGCTCCACCCTCCTTACGACCATGGACGCATCCGGGCTGCCGCGACCCGGCCAACCAGCCGCCACGGCGACCGCCGGAACTCCCACCGCTCCCCCGCCGGAACCCGCGCTTGCTCCGAAACGGCCGGTCGAAGAGATCCTGGCCGAACTCGACGCCCTGATCGGCCTCGATCACGTCAAGACCGAGGTCCGTCGACTCACGAGCCTGCTGCGGGTCCAGCAGCTGCGTGCCGAGCACGACCTACCCGTGATCGAGACCAGCCGCCACCTCGTGTTCACCGGCAACCCAGGAACCGGGAAGACCACCGTCGCCCGCCTGCTGAGCCAGCTGTACCGCAGCCTCGGCGTGGTCACGAAGGGCCACCTGGTCGAAACCGATCGCAGCGACCTCGTGGCCGGCTTCGTCGGGCAGACCGCCACCAAAACCCAGACCGTCCTCACGTCGGCACTCGGCGGCACACTCCTGATCGACGAGGCGTACTCCCTCGCCCGCGGCGGCGAGAACGATTTCGGTCGGGAGGCGATCGACACGCTCGTGAAGTTCATGGAGGATCACCGCGACGACCTCGCCGTCGTGGTCGCCGGGTACCCGATCGAGATGCAGCAGCTGATCGCCGCGAACCCGGGTCTGCACAGCCGGTTCGCCCGGACCCTCGAGTTCCCCGACTACACCACCGACGAGTTGATCGAGATCTTCGAGCTGATCGCCGGTTCGAAGCGGTACGACCTGTCACCGGACGCGCGCAGGCGACTCGCCCAGGTGATCGAGGCCGAGCCGCGCGGGCGCGGCTTCGGTAACGCCCGGTTCACCCGCAACGTCTTCGAGCAGGCGGTCTCGATGCAGGCCGTCAGGTTGACCGACGTCGACGATCCCACCGTCGACCAGCTGACGACCGACCAGCTGACGATCGACCAGCTGACGACCCTCGAAGCCGACGACATCGATTCGGTATGACGTGAACCGACGGCAGGGTTAGCGTCACCGGCATGGGCTTCAGGGACCGCTTCTACACGCCGACGACGGCGGAGGCGATCCTGTCCTGGCGATTGCTCCTCGGGGTGGGCGTGGGCATCATCGCCGGTGTGCTCGGGCTGCCGATCGTTGCTGCGATCGGGATCGGCGCTGCCGTCTACACCGCGTCCGTCATGGCCGCCCTCCCACGGGCGACGCAGGTCTCGATCGACCCGTTCGTCCTCGGTGAACCGTGGCGGCGCCTGATGCAGGACGCGCAGGGCGCCTCCCGCAAACTCCAACAGACCGTTTCCGGCACCACCGACGGCCCGCTGCGCGCAACCCTCCAGACGATCGCCGACCAGCTCGAACGCGGACTGACCGAAGCGTGGGCAGTCGCGCTCCGAGGTGACGAGATCGACACCGCCGTCCGCCGTCTCGATCCGACCGCACTCCGCTCGAAGCTGGCAACGACTCGACAGCGCGCCGAGGCCGAGCCGTCACCGGAGATCGATGCCGCCGTCGCATCCGTCGAGCGCCAGATCGACACCGCCGACCGACTCAAGCGGCAGTCCGCCGAAACCGCCGACGCCCTCCGTCTCACGCAGACCAGCCTCGACGAACTCGTCGCCCGCGCCAGCGAGGTGCAGGTCGGCGTCGTCGACACCGATGCGTACCGGCGCGATGTCGACGACCTGGTGATCAAGCTCGAAGCGCTCCATCAGGCCGTCGAAGAAACACGCACGTCGTGAGCACCATCACGTGAGGCTGTCGTGAGCGGCATGCTCCGATCCAACGTGACGGTCGCCGCCGGAACGGCACTCTCGCGTGTCTCCGGCCTCCTGCGGATCATGGTGTTCGGCTGGATCATCGGCCAGACCCCCCTCTCCGACGCGTATCTGATCGCGAACGAGACGCCCAACATCGTCTACGACCTGCTGCTCGGCGGGGTGCTGTCGGCGACACTCGTCCCGCTGTTCTCGACGTTCATCGAGCAGGAGGACGACGAGGCGACGAGCGTGGTCATCACGATCACCGCGACGCTGATGGTCGCGCTGACCGTGGTCGCGGTCCTCGCCGCACCCCTGATCTTCAGGTTGTACACGCTGACGCCGTCGCCAGGTGTCGACCCCGACCTGCTGCGCAGCGTCGGGACGCTGCTCGCCCGGATCTTCCTCGTCCAGATCCTGTTCTACGGGCTGACCGGTGTCGCCAACGCCTACCTGAACAGCCGTCGCCTGTTCTTCGCCGCGGCGTGGAGCCCCGTCGTGTCGAACGTGATCATCATCGCCAGCCTGCTGACGCTGCGGGGGCGGATGTGGGAACTCGCCGACGTGCTCACCGACAGCCGACTGCGGTGGACGCTCGGGCTCGGCGCAACCGGTGGCATCGGTGCGATGGCGGTGATGGTCGTCGTCGCCGCCGTGCGCTCGGGCGCCTCCATCCGACCCGTGTGGCACTGGCGTCATCCGGTCGTGAGACGCCTGCTGTCGCTGTCCGCGTGGACGTTCGGGTTCGTGGCAGCGAATCAGGTCGCCCTCATCTTCGTGCGCAACCTGGCCCAGCCGGGTTCGAGCGACGCCACCGCGTACTTCACTGCGTTCACGTTCTTCGTGCTGCCGCACGGGCTGCTCGCGGTGTCGATCAGCACCACGTTCCAGCCGGAGATGGCGAGGGCCGTGGCCAGACGCGACCGGTCGGGTTTCATCGCCCAGACGTCACTCGGGATCCGTGTGATCAGCGCGCTGACGTTGCCGGCCGGCGTCGGGATCTTCGTGCTCCGACGCCCGATCGTGGGCGCGCTCCTGGAGTACCGCAACTTCACGGCCGGCGCAGCCGCCAACACCGCCGATGCGCTGGCCGGCTTCTCGCTCGGGCTCGTCGGGTTCTCGATCTACCTGTTCGTCCTCCGTGCGTTCTACGCCCACCAGGACACCCGGACCCCGTTCGTGGTCAACGTCATCGAGAACGCGTTGAACATCGTGCTCGCGTTCGTGCTCGTCGGTCGGTTCGGCGTGCTCGGGCTGGGCCTTGCGTTCGCGATCGCGTATCTCGTATCGGCCGTGCTCGCCCTGGCCGTGCTCCGCAACAAGGTCAGCGGCTTCCCGCTGCGCCCGATCGCCCGGAGCGTCTGGAAGCACTGCCTTGCTGCGGTACTGATGGCCGAGGCCGTTTGGTTCGTGACCGGGCGTGTCGGCGGCGACACTGGCGCGGGCGCGATGGTTCAGCTCGCGGTCGGCGCCGCCGTCGGGATCGCCGTCTACTGCGCACTGCTGGTCGCCCTGCGTTCACCCGAGGTCGACGCGATCAGGAGTCGGCTACCCCGGTTAAGGTGACGGCATGTTCAAGCTCGTGAAGAAGTGGTGGAAGTACGCGACTGCCAAGCTGACCGGTTCGTTCAACGAGCGAGCCGATCCGAAAGTCCAGCTCGAGCAGGCGATCATGGAGTCTCAGACGCAGCACAAGCGCCTGCGAGAACAGGCCGTGAACGTCATCGCCGGCCAGAAGCAGGCCGAGATCCGCCTCAACGCCAAGATGACCGAGCTCGAGAAGCTCGATGCCAACGCCCGTCAGGCGCTGATCATGGCCGCCGATGCGCAGCAAGCCGGCGACGACGCGAAGGCAACGCAGTACACCACTGCCGCCGAGTCGATCGCCAACCAGCTGATCCAGGTCGAGCGCGATGTCGAGAGCCTCAAGTCGATGGTCCTCGACAGCACGGAATCCGCCGACGCCGCCAAGGCTGCAGTCAAACAGAACAGCCGACTCCTGCAGGAGAAGATCGCCGAGAAGTCGAAGCTGCTCAGCCAGCTCGAACAGGCGAAGATGCAGGAAGAAATGAACGTGGCGATGAACACGCTCAACGAGTCGGTCGGCGAGGACGTGCCGACGCTCAAAGAGGTCGAGGAGAAGATCCAGGCCCGCTACGCACGCTCCAAGGCATCCACCGAACTCAGCGAGAGCTCGGTCGAATCACGGGTCCTCGAAGTCGAGCAGGCCACGGCCAACGTCGAAGCGCAGGGCCGTCTCTCCGAACTGCGGGCCGAACTCGGCCTCGACGCCGGCACCCAGAACGCCCCCCAGGTCGAAGGTGGCACCTGAACGAATTGTGCCAGGCACAATTCGTCACGCGAGGACGACGAGGTCGTCGCGGTGCACGACCTCGTGGGTCATGCCGTCGGGGAGTTCGCTCGTCTGTCGCCCGATCACTTTTCGCAATGATGCGGCGGTCACCGAGACCCGGCCTCTGGCGAACGATGAACCCTCGGGGTCAACGAGTTCGACCACGTCGCCCGCTTCGAACGACCCGGTGACCTGGACGACACCGGCAGGCAGGAGGCTGTTCGGTCGCTCGACCAGAGCCCGCCGCGCCCCGGCGTCGACGCTGACCGCACCCGATACGTCGGCCGCGAACGCGATCCACAGCTTGCGCGCCGACAGCGCACGGCGATGGGCCGCGAACGTCGTGCCGATCATTTCGTCGGACACCGCACCCTGGAGGATGCCGGGCTGAGTCGCCCGCCCGATCACGCACCGGACCCCCGACCACGACGCCATCCTGGCGGCCGTCAGTTTGCTCGCCATCCCGCCGCTGCCCCGTCCGCTCCCACTCGTACCCGCTGCGATCGCGAGCAGCGGGTCGTCGACGCCGACGAACGGGACGAGTTGTGCCGTCGCATCGTGGCGAGGGTCGGCGGTGTACAGGCCGTCCATGTCGGTGAGCAGCACCAGGACGTCGGCCTTGACGCTGTTCGCCAGGAGCGCCGCGATCCGGTCGTTGTCGCCGTAGCGCAGCTCGTCGTTCGCGATTGCATCGTTCTCGTTGACGATCGGCACCGTGCCGAGTTCGATCAGCCGATCGAGGGTCGCCCGGAGGTGGAGGTACTGCGACCGTTCGACGAAGTCGTACGGGTCGACGAGCAGCTGGGCGCCCACCAGACCGTGCCGCGCGAGTTCACGATCGTACGCTTGGACGAGACGCGCCTGACCGACCGCCGACACCGCCTGCAGGGTGCGCATGTCCGCCGGTCGATCGCCCATCCCGAGCGCCGCCACACCGGCCGCAACGGCGCCGGACGAGACGACGATCACCTCGTGGCCGGCTGTACGCAGCTCGGCGACCTCGTCGACCAGCGTGGCGATGGCGACAGGAGCGATCTGCCCACGGTCGTCGGTGACCGACGCCGTGCCGATCTTGGCGACGATCCTCATGCGACGACCCTCATGACGGCTGGTTGATCACAGGTCGGGCTGGTACTCGAAGCTGAAATCCCGAATCCAGATCACGTCACCCTCGGCCGCGCCGGCGCGTGCCAGCATCTTGTGCACACCCATCCGCTTGAGCTGATGGTCGATGTAGCCGAGCGCCGTCGGCGTGGTGACGTCGTTGAGCGCGACGACGCGCTCGACATCTCGCCCCACGAGACGGAACTCGCCTTCGTCGAGGCGCTCGACCAATGCGCCCTCGATCTCCGGTCGGATCACGACGAGACCCTCGGGCTGCGGCATGTCCTGGCGCGCCTCGTGCACGAGAGAGGCCATCCGACCGACGAGTTCGCGGACGCCGTGGCCCGTGACCGACGAGATCACCGGGTGGTTCCAACCAATCGCCTCGAGCTGTTCGGGCTGGACGGCGTCGGCCTTCGTGCCGACGATCAGCCGCGGTCGTTCGAGCAGGTCGGGCTGATAGGCGCCGAGTTCGTGCACGAGCACTCGCTCCTGTTCCTCGGCCGACGTCATGTCCATCGGTGCAAGATCGATCAGGAGGCACAGCACGCGCGCCCGTTCGATGTGGCGGAGGAACTGGTGGCCGAGGCCCTTGCCCTCACTGGCACCCTCGATCAGGCCGGGGATGTCGGCGACGACGAAGTTGGTGTCTTCGTCGAGACTCACCACCCCCAGATTCGGGACCAGCGTCGTGAACGGATAGTCGGCGATCTTCGGCTTGGCCGCTGAGATCACGCTGATCAGGGTGCTCTTGCCGGCGCTCGGGAAACCGACCAGGGCGACGTCGGCCATCAGGTGGATCTCGAGTTTGAGCCAACGCTCCTCGCCGTGCTCACCCTGCTCGGCGAACGTCGGCTCGCGACGTTTGTTCGAGAGGAACTTGGCGTTACCGCGGCCACCACGGCCACCGGCCGCCGCAAGGAACTTGTCGCCGTGGCGGTACAGCTCGGCGAGCACGTCGCCCGAATACATGTCGGTGACCACGGTGCCCTCCGGCACACGGATCTCCATCGACTCGCCCCGCGCCCCGTGCATGTCCTTGCCTTTGCCGTGAACGCCGCTCTCGGCGCGACGGTGCGGGTAGTCACGGAACGCGATCAGCGACGAGACGTTGTGGTCGGCGATCAGCCAGATGTTGCCGCCGTTGCCCCCGTCTCCGCCGTTGGGGCCACCCATCACGACCGGGCCCTCACGCCGGAACGAGACACACCCGGCGCCGCCGTCGCCGCCGCGCACGTTCAGCTGGGCTTCGTCGACGAACTGAGACATAGGCCAGGAGCCTACCGAGCGGCTCCATCGACCCTGGTCGACGGGATCGGCCCGTAGGGTTGGGCCGATGGAGGTCGCCGACGACGCTGGGCAGGCACGGACCGAGAAGTGGGCATCGACCATGCGCGGTCATGCCGCCGAGGGCATCGCCCTCGCCCACGCAGATTCGTGGGCCGGGCCCGGGAGCGCGACGATCCTCGACCGGGAGGCGCGTGAGGAACGAGAGCACCTGCTCCTCGCCCCACTCGCGACCAAGGCCACAGGAGCCGGTGACCGGCCCATGGAGGAAGAGCCCGACCAGTACCGCACGTGCTTCGAGCGTGACCGCGACCGGATCCTGCACGACACGTCGTTCCGGCGGTTGGCTGGCAAGACGCAAGTGTTCGTGTTTCCCGATGATCACCAGCGGACGCGACTGACCCATGCCCTCGAGGTCGCCCAGATCGCTCGGTCGGTCGCCCAGGCGATCGGCCTCAACACCGCACTCACCGAGGCGATCGCGATCGGCCATGACTGCGGGCACGGGCCCGGTGGCCACGCCAGCGAGGACGCCCTGTCGCCGTACGTCGAAGAGGGCTTCGATCACGCAGTGTGGGGCGCCGACGTGACCCTGACGCCCCTCAACCTGTGCGTCGAGACGATCGACGGGATCCGCAATCATTCGTGGAGCCGGCCGGCGCCGGCGACGCCCGAAGGCGAAGTCGTCTCATGGGCCGACCGGATCGCGTACGTGTGCCATGATTTCGAAGACGCGGTGGCTGCGGGCATCGTGACGCCGGACATGCTGCCCCAGCTCGTGGCGAGCCGTGTCGGCACCGACCGTTCGGTGCAACTCGGCACGTTCGTGCGGGCGATGATCCTGGCGACCGCCGATACGGGCCGGATCGGGATGATCGAGCCGGTGGCCGAGGCACTCGCCGCGTTCCGGCGGTTCAACTACGAACAGGTCTACCTGCGACCCGCCAGCGTGGCTCAGGCCGATTCGGTGATCGTGCTCCTGCGGGCGCTGGTCGAGCACTTCGCGGACCGCCCGAACCTCATTCCCGATGCCCCCGCGCTCGATGCGGGCTCATCGGATGCGCTCCGTGCTGCGGTCGCCTACGTCGGTGGGATGACCGACCGGTTCGCGTGCCGACAGGCGTTGGCGCTGCTCGGGTGGGATCGCGAGCGACTGCCGGTCGGCATCGGCGTGTGATCGAGCGACGGGGAGCAGTACCCGTCGCTTCCGGTCCGCGGTCGTCGCTCCCTTCAATCGGGGGTGAAATCTGTCCGCATTCTGACCGCCCTGGCGATCGTCGGTTCGGCGTCGCTGATCGCCCACGACACCGCTGCCGCCACGATCACCGCCTCGTACGAGATCGGGTACCCCGGCGTGATCATCAACGGGTACGGCACCCCGGCGATGGGAACGTTCCGGTTGGACGACGGCGGCACCGCCCGGCTTGCGCTGTGCATCGAAGCCGATGAGGCGCACTCCACCAGCCAGGACGCGTATCGTCCCGTCGCGAATCTGACCGAATCCCGGGAGCTCGACGTGCTGCTCTGGCTCATGGAGCGGGATCCCGCACCGACGACGGATCGGGCGGTCGCGGCGGCGGCGTTGGCATGGTTCTACGCCGTCGCCCGTCGATCGATCGGGCCGCCCGTCTGGGCGGACGGCGCACGCGGGTTCGCACCGATCACACCATCGACGCCGGAGCCGTGGGATCAACTCGGACCGTTCAGCCTCGAGTATCCGGTCGGTCTGCGCTCGGGGCATGTCGATCTCGATCGGGCGGAGCAGGAGGTCGCAATGCTGCACCGACTCGTCCTCGCCAAGCGGGGGCCGTGGCAGTTGACGGTTGCCGACCGGCGGTTCCAGCTCACAGGCCCCGGCGGGCCGATCGGCGGACAAGCGGTCGACATCACCACGCAGGCGATGGGTGACGGCGAGGACCGGATCACGCTGATCAGCGACGCTGACGGATGGGTCGTGCCGGACCTGGCCGGGCTGAACGACGGCGCGACGGTCTCGGCTCGGGCCGACGCCCCTGGGCTGCACGGTGAGTGGGACGGCGACGGCGCGATCCAACGAATGGCAACGGCGGCGACCGTCGTGCTGACCGCGGGGTTCGACCTCCCGCCTCGGCCACGGCACGTGCAGGTGGTGAAGCGGTCGACCGACGCGACGATCGCCGTGGCCGGAGGCGTCTTCGACCTGGTCGACGCCGCCGGCGCCGAGGTCGGGATCGCGACCTCGGACGAAGCGGGCGTCGCCCGGTTCGAACCCGTCGATCCAGGCCAACACCCCGGCCCCTGGATCGTGCGGGAGCGGATGGCCCCGCCCGGGCTCGACCGGACCGCAGCGGACGTCGAGGTCGCAGAATTGAGCAGCGACCCTGACGAACCGACGACGGTCGAGATGGTCGACACGCCGCTGGTCACGGATGTGCGGGTCCGCAAACGACTGAGCGATGACGCCGTCGGCCCGAGTGATCGCTCGGGTTTCGTGTTCTCGATCCGCCGGCGGGTCGACGGGTTGGCGCACGACATGGTGACCGGCCCGGACGGCACGACCGAACCGACCCGCCTGGCGATCGGGGTCTACGACATCTGTGAGCGTGACAAGCCCGCATGGGCCGGACCGCTCGTCGATGCCGGCTGCGTGGAACTCGCCGTCGATACGGAGGCGGTCGCATCTGCGACTCCGATCGAGGTCGACTACCTCAATACCGTGCCGAGTCCGACGATCCGGACGGAGGCCGCCGAACAGGGCAGCGGCACGATCATCGACACCGTGTACGTGAGCGGTCTCGTCACGGGTACCGAGTACACCGTCGCCGGCGAGATCGTCGATCAGGTGAGCGGGGCGACCACGGGCATCCTCGCGGCGACGACGTTCCTGGCCGTGGAACCCGACGCGACCGTGGAGGTGACGTTCGACATCCCGGCCCTCCCAGCACGGACGATCGTGGTCGTCGAGCGGCTCCTGATCGATGGACGTGTCGTTGCCGAGCACGCGGACCTGGCTGACGCCGCCCAGACGATCACGATCGTGCCGACGACCACCACGACCACCACGACGACCACCACGACGATCCCGGCGTCCGCCAGCACGACAACGACCAGCAGCCCGTCGGTCGCGATCACGCAGGCGCCGCCACCGACGTTGCCGCGGACCGGCGGGAACGGTGTGGCGGTCCTGCTGCGGCTCGGCGATCTCGGGTTCGTGCTCGGCGTGCTCGCGCTGGCGATCGTCGGTTTGCTCCCCCGCCGCGCCGACCCGATCGATCGACGTCCCTGACCACGACGTCCCTGACAACGACGTCCCTGACAACGACGAAGGCGGGGCGCTCAGCGCCCCGCCTGTCGTCAGGTCTGTGTGATCTGTGCGTGCGTCAGCCCAGCGGGTTGACGTCGATCACTTTGCGGCCCTTGCGGTTGCCGAACTGGACCGAACCGTCGACGAGCGCGAACAGCGTGTCGTCGCCGCCCTTGCCGACGTTCTTGCCGGGGTGGAACCTTGTGCCGCGCTGGCGCACGAGGATCGTGCCCGCTGAGATCTCCTGGCCGCCGAATGCTTTCACACCGAGCCGTTGGGCGTTGGAATCACGACCGTTGCGGGTCGAACCGCCACCTTTGGTCTTCGACATGTCGGTACCTCAGCCCTTCTTGATGGACGTGATCTCGACCACCGTGTAGTTCTGGCGGTGGCCGTAACGGCGACGGTTGTTGGTGCGGCGTTTGTAGGTGAACCCGTTGATCTTCGGGCCCTTCGCGGTACCGACGATCTTGCCGGTGACCGATGCACCCGAGAGCGCATCACCGCCGGCGATGACGTTGTCGCCATCGACCAGCATCACGGGAGTCAGCGAGACCTCGCTGCCCTCGTCACCTTTGAGCAGTTCGAGTTCGACCTGCTGACCTTCGGTCACTTTTTCCTGTTTGCCGCCGGAGGCGATCACTGCGTACATAGCGTGAGAGATGCTATCTGCACCGGATGACCCTCCCAACCGGTGTGGGGACTCTTCGGCGCACTGATCGCGATCTACAGCGCCGTCGTCATGCCGCCGTCGACGAGCAGGGTCTGGCCGGTCACGTACGACGCCTCGTCGCTGGCCAGGAACACGGCTGCGGCGGCGATCTCGTCGGGACGCCCCCAGCGTCCGACCGGGGTTCGATTGATCACCATGCAGTTGAACTCCGGGTCGTTCACCAACGTGCTGTTCATCTCGGTCGCGACGTAGCCCGGCCCGATCCCGTTGACCGTGATCCCGTGCGGCGCGAGTTCGACCGCGAGGGCCTTCGTCATGCCGGTGATCCCGGCCTTGCTCGTCACGTAGGCGGGGATCGTGGGACGGGCGACGGTGCCCATGATCGACGCCGTCATGATGATGCGGCCCCGCCCGGCAGCGACCATGTGTCGCGCAGCCGCTCGCGAGAGGGCGAACGGGCCGTCCAGGTTGACGCCAAGCACGCGCCTCCAGTCGTCGTGCTCGAACTCGTCGATCGGGGCCCGGTGGTTGATCCCGGCGTTGTTCACGAGGATATCGATCCCGCCGTGCCGTTCGACGACCGTGTCGACTGCCGCAACGGCTGCGTCGATGTCGGCGACGTCGAACGCAATTCCCGACGCCGAGCGACCGTCCAGATTCAGTTCGGCGACCTTGGCCATCACCGAGTCGTCGTCGCGACCGTTGACGACGACGTGCGCGCCGGCGGCGATCATCGCCTCGGCCATCGCGAACCCGAGACCGCGGGTACTCCCGGTGATGAGCGCGACCTTGCCGCCGAGGCTGAACATCAGCCGAGCTCCCCGTCGCCGTACACCGGGCGGTGCCGCTCGTCGGAGAACTCGACGGCGAGGTTCTTCACGAATCGGCCCTTGGTCGTGATTCGCATACGCGACGCGAGGCCGCTCAGCACCGGCGTGACGAGGATTCGGTAGTCGGGGTGCCGGACCCGGTCATAGGGCTGGAGATTCTTGTTGGTCGTGTTGGTGTCGACCGACACCTCGGCAACCTTTCCTCAACCGGTGGGTCTGATGAAGTCGATCGTGATCGTGCCGCCACGCTTGTCGAGCAGCGCTTTGGCGTCGTCGGTGATCTCGAGCTGCATCGCCATCGTGATCAGTCCAGCAGCCCGTGGTCGATCTGCACGCCGCGGCCTTCGCAGTCCGGGCAGATATCGGAGAACTCGGTCAGGAGCCCTTCGCCGATCCGCTTGCGGGTCATCTCGACCAAGCCGAGCTCGGTGATGTCGAACACCTGCGTGCGGGTCTTGTCGCGGGCCAGGGCATCGCGGAACGCGCCGACGACCTTGGCCCGGTTGTCGCGAATCTCCATGTCGATGAAGTCGATGACGATGATGCCGCCGATGTCGCGTAGACGCAGCTGCTTCGCGATCTCCTCGGCGGCCTCCATGTTGTTGTGGAACACCGTCTCTTCGAGGTTCGACTTCCCGACGTTCTTGCCCGTGTTGACGTCGATGACCGACAGCGCTTCGGTGTGCTCGATGATCAGGGAACCGCCCGACGGCAGCCACACCTTTCGGTCGAGCGCCTTGTGGACCTGTTCGTGCACGTGGTGGCGCTCGAACAGGGACAATCCCTCGGCATTGGAATCGTAGAACTCGATGCGGTCGGCCAACTCGGGGTTGAAGGCGATCACGTAGTCGCGGACCTCTTCGAACAGCCGGGGGTCGTCGATGACGACACCGCGATAGTCGGGGTTGAACTCTTCACGGATGACGCGAACGGCGAGTTCGGGCTCCCGATACAGCAGCGCCGGCTTGGTCGCTTTCGCGGCTTTGCGTTCGATCTCGTCCCACTGCTTGAGGAGCAGATTCATGTCGGCTTCGAGGTCGGCCTCGGTGGCGTGCTCCGCGGCGGTCCGCACGATCAGGCCGTGCTGCTCCGGCTTGACCCGGTCGAGGATGGTGCGAAGGCGCTTGCGGGTGTCATCGGGCAGCCGCTTCGAGATGCCGTACGTCTTCGAGTTCGGGATCAGCACCACGAACCGGCCGGGCAGCGACACCTCCTGGGTGAGGCGGGCCCCCTTCGCGCCGATCGGGTTCTTGGTGACCTGGCACATGATCATCTGCCGGGTCTTGAGGATGTCTTCGATGCGGGCGTTCTTGCCCTTCTGCTCGATGTCCTCCTGGTCGTACTGGACGTCACCGCGGTACAGCACCGCGTTCTTCGGGGTGGTGATGTCGACGAACGCCGCCTCCATGCCCGGCAGCACGTTCTGGACCCGGCCGAGATAGATGTTGCCGTGGATCTGGCTGACGTCGTCGGCCGGGCGGCTGACGTAGTGCTCGATCAGGTTGCGACCCTCGAGGACGGCGACCTGGGCCATGCCGGGGCGGACCTGGACGCACATGAAGTAGCGACCGATCGGCTTGCCGTCGCGCTCGCGACCCTTGCGCTGTTCGATCAGATCGAGTTCAGCAGCTGATGGCTTGTTGCGGCCGCCCCGGCCACGGCGCTTCTTGGCGTCCGCACCCTCGCTGTCCGCGCGGCCATGATCGCTCTTCTGACGTTCGCCTTTGGCCTTTCCCTGGCCGCCTCGCCCGCCGCGCTTGCGGCGCTTCTGGCCACTCTTCTGCTGGTCGTCGCTGCTCTGGTCGTCGGCGTCGTCGACCGGGCCATCGTCGCCCGAGGTGGCAACGGCCCGGCCCGGTGGTGGCGTCGAGGGCACGAGCGGGCGGGTGTCGCCCACCTGCGGCTTGCGAACGAGTGCCCGCTCGGCGACCGCCGCGTCCTTGACCTTGCCCTCGCTGATCGGCTCCGGCAGTTCTTCGGGGTCTCGGTCGTGGCTGTGATCCTGCCCGTTGCGTGAGCTGGCGCGCCGCTTCACCGGCGCGCTCGTCGCGTCGCCGGACGGTCCGGATGCAGGTGTGTCAGCGTCGTGCTCGTCGGTGGGCGAGGCTGCCGCGTCGCCGGTCTGGGTGGATTCGTCCATCGAGGTGGTCCCTTCTCATGTGAGCACCGCGAGGGTGCTCACATCGACGTCGGCGGGCAGCGGAATGACCTCGTGCCGGGTGCCGTCGTCTTCAAGCCATTGGTGAGTACGGATTGCCCGGACATCGCGTGCATCGATGTTCGGGTAGGCCACTTCGGCGAGTTCCGCTGGGCGGAGGGCTCGTCCGATCGTGACCAGGTCGGCGATCAGACGATCGCCGGTGGGATCGGGTCGCAGGTCGAGGATCATCGGGCGCACATCGTCCGCGCTCCGCTTTCCCTTGCGTTCCCGTTCGAGCACGATCTCGGTCGACCCGAGCAGTCGACACGCCTCGCGATGGTCGTCTGCCGTGAGCTGGGTGCTCCAGAGTTGCCATGTGCACGATGTCACGGCCTCCTGGAGCGAATCGACGCGCTCGTCCCGTTCCACGACGGCGAGGACGTCGAAGCCGTTCGGGAGCGCGTCGCACAGACGCTGCGGGAGGGTGTCGAGATCGACATCGTCGGCCGTCACGTGGTGCTGCAGCTCGATGTCGACATATTCGGCGATCGATTCGGCGCCGGTCGGCAGCGCCAAGCCGAAGCTGATCTTAGGGCGCGGGGTGAACCCTTCGGTGAACGCCACGGGCAGGCCGGCACGCCGCAGCCCGCGTTCCCACATTCTGGCGGCGTCACGGTGGCTCGTGAACCGAACCTTGCCGATCTTGGTCGCCCGGGCGCGCAGTTTCACACCGACACCCCGACGGCCGAAACCGACGATTCGCGCCGCGTCGGGAGCAGGCTGACCGGCACCTCGCCGCCCCGTTCGAGATCCTGCCCGGTGCCCTGGCTGCCGCCCGCCGGTGCGATCGGGGAGGCCACGACATGCTCGATGCCGTAGCCCGTGCACACGCCGCAGTCGTAGCAGGGCGTCCAGCGGCAGTCTTCGACGCCGGATTCGGCGAGCGAGTCGAGCCAGTCACCCCAGAGGAAGTCTTTGTGCAGACCGGCCGTCAGGTGCTCCCACGGGAGGATCTCGTCCTCCTCGCGATGACGGAAGACGTACCAGTCCATCGACAGCCCCTCGGCCTCCAGGGCCGATGTCCAGCGGCGCAGGTCAAAGTGCTCGCCCCACTCCTGGAACAGGCCGCCCTCGCGCCACACCCGCTCGATCACCCTGCCGACACGTCGGTCGCCGCGGGTTGCGATGCCTTCGGCGACGCTCGCGTCGGGGTGATGCCACTTGACGTTGACGCCCTTCGCCTTCTTCGAAGCGTCGCGGACGAGGTTGATCTTGCGGCGCAGTTCGTCTTCGGTGTTCTGCCCGAACCACTGGAACGGGGTGTGCGGCTTGGGCACGAAGCCACCGAGGCTGACGGTGACCGATGCGCGCGGCGTGTAGCGCTTGCCGATCTCGACGCAGTTCTTGGCGAGTTCGACGATCCCGAGGGTGTCCTCGTCGGTTTCCGTCGGGAGGCCGGTGAGGAAGTAGAGCTTCATCCGGGTCCAGCCCTGGCTGAAGGCCGACTCGACGGCGCCGTACAGGTCTTCTTCGAGGATCAGCTTGTTGATCACCTTGCGCAGCCGCCAGGATCCGGCCTCCGGCGCAAATGTCAAGCCGCTCCGGCGGCCGTTGTTGACCTCACCGGCGAGGCCGACGGTGAACGCGTCGACGCGCAGTGACGGCAGGTTGATCGTCATCGTGTCGCAGGCGCCGGGGATCTCCTTGGCATCCTCGAGCACACCACGAACCACGGGTTCGATGTCGGAGAAGTCAGCGGTCGACAGCGAGGTGAGGCTGACCTCGTCGTAGCCCGTGGAGCGGAGACCCTCACGGATCATCGCGCGGACCTGCTCGGCCGGCCGTTCGCGGACCGGACGGGTGATCATGCCGGCCTGGCAGAAGCGACAGCCACGGGTGCACCCCCGGAACACCTCGACGCTGAGACGGTCGTGGACGACCTCGGTCAGCGGCACGATCGGGCTCTTCGGATACGGCCACTCTCCGAGATCGGCGACCGTCCGCTTGTCGACGGTGGCCGGCACGTCCGCGAAACGCGGCTCGACCGACGTGATCCGTTCGCCGTCGTACGCCACCTCGTACATCGAAGGGACGTAGACGCCAGGCACCTTCGACAGTTCACGCAAGAACTCGGCCCGGCCGGTTCGGCCGGCCAGCTTCCAGGAACGCACGGCAGCGGTGATGTCGGCGACGACCTCTTCACCCTCGCCCAGGACAGCCGCATCGATGAAGTCGGCGAGCGGCTCGGGGTTGAACGCCGCGTGACCGCCGACGAGCACGATCGGATCGTCGTCACCACGTTCCGCAGCCCGGACCGGCGTGCCGGCGAGATCGATCATGTTGAGCACGTTCGTGTAGACGAGTTCGCTCGACAAGTTGAACGCGAGGACGTCGAAATCGGCGGCCTCCCGGTGGGCATCGACACTGAACAGGGGCACGCCGGCCGCCCGCATCTCGTGGTTCATGTCGGCCCACGGCGCGTACGTGCGCTCGGCGACGGCATCGTCGCGTTCGTTCAGGATTTCGAAGAGGATCTGGAGCCCCTGGTTGGGCAGACCGATCTCGTAGGTATCGGGGTAGGCGAGGAGCCACTCCACGACCCCCGCCTGACCGAACTTCGTGGCGTCGGGGGTGATGGCGCCGTCTTCGCAACCGATGTAGCGAGCTGGTTTCTGCACCCGGGCCAGGAGCGGTTCGATCCGCGCCCAGAGTGTTGACATATCGGGTCCAGCTTACCGCGCGTGGCGGATTTCACCGCTGATGGGTGACAGGCTTCCCCACCGTTCGGCTCACCCAGCCGTCACCGCATCCGTCTCATGTGGACGGACTGCACCATGCCGAACATCGCGAAGTAGACCAGCAGACCCGAGCCGCCGTAGGAAATGAACGGGAGCGGGAGGCCGGTGACCGGCATGATCCCCAGGGTCATCCCGACGTTCTGGAACAACTGCCACAGCAGCATCGTGAACACGCCGGCACAGATGTACGTGCCGAGCAGATCACGCGAGAGTGAGGCGATCCGCCAGATCCGCATCAGCGCGACGACGAACAGCGCCAGCAGAACCGCACACCCGATCAGACCGAACTGTTCGCCGACCGCGGCGAACGGAAAGTCGGCCCACAGCACCGGGATGTCGCGTCCGTTCGTGAGCGGGCCCTGCAGCCAGCCCTTGCCCCACACTCCCCCGGTGCCGACGGCCCGAATCGCGTTGCGGACCTGATACACGGAATTTTCGCCGGTCTCACGGCCGAGGAACACGCGGAGCCGTTCGGTCTGATACTGGTTGACGAACCCGCCGAGGAATGCGGATGCGACCGTCGCCATCGAGAGGAACGAGATCAGTGCGATGTACTTCGGTTTCGCTCCAGCCACGAGCAACACACCCATTGCGATCGTGACGATGACCGAAGCCGACCCGAGGTCCGGCTGCAGGATCACGAGCACCGACGGTGCGCCGACGAGCAGCAGTCCGCCGACGAAGCGCGCGTAGGTGACCTCCCCTGACTTGTCCTCCGCCAGGAACGCGCACAGAGCGAGCAGCGTGGTGAACTTCGCCAGCTCAGCCGGCTGGAAGTTGATCGGCCCGAGATCGAACGAGATGTCGCTGCGCTCGGGCGCGATGAATCGCATCACCAGGAGGAGGAACAGCAGCACGATCGTCAGCGCGTACAGGAACGCCGCCCGCTCGCGGAACCACTCGTAGTCGATCGTCATGACGGCGAACATCACGACGCACGCGGCGATCGCGAACACGACCTGGCGCGTGACGAACACGTACGGGTCGGCGTCGATTCGGGTCCACGATGCCGAGTAGACGACGAAGCACCCGATCACCGTCAGCAGACCCTGGGTGATCATGAGCACCCAGTCGACGTTGCGGCTCGGGTCGCCTGGACTCGACCGGATGTTGCCGAGCCCACTGTCGGGGCGTCGACTCAGAAACGTCATGGCCATTATTCGATCGCCTCCCGTCGGACCCCCTGGACGGCGTCAATGCCGTCTTGGTCGACGAAGCAATCGGTGCTGCCGACCCGTTGGGACGGGGCGGCCGTGGTGGCGTCGAGGTCGAGCCCTTCGGACGGTTCGACCGGGTCAGGCACGATCACGTCGGACAGCATCATGAACATGCACTTCACCAGCGGCGCTGCCGCCTGCGAGCCGTATCCGGACTTCTCGAGGTAGGCGGTCACGGTGTACGGGTTCTCAGCGTTCGCGAGATACCGATTGGTGCTGGTGTCGATCGCGAAGGCGCTGAACACCGACGAGTCGTTCCACGGGAAGTTGCCCTGGCCCTGCGCCGTACCGGTCTTCCCGGCGATCGGGATCGCGTCCTCGGGGTAGGTCCCGAACAGTTCTTCACCGGTCGTACTGCGGTAGTCCTGAGCGTTCCCGTTGACGTTGACGCCCGGTCCCGTGACGACGCGCCGCAAACCGCGCACGATCGGTGTGCGGATCTCGTCGGGCAGTTCCACCTGACGGATCAGCTCGGGTGTGCTTCGGTCTTCGAAGATGGTGCCGCGTTCGGGGTCGGCGAAGCCGGGCGCTGCGTCCGGTACGCCCGGCTGCCAGATCGCGCGGATCACCGAGGGCTTGAGCATGAAACCGCCGTTGGCGATCGTGCTGTAGCCGGCTGCGAGATGCAACGGCGTCGCCGAGAGCAGTCCCTGACCGATCGACAGCTGCACATTGTCACCGACGTAGTAATCCCGGCCCTCGTCTTTGCTGATCACGCCCAGTTCGGCGTACCTGGCCTTCAGCTCGGCGTCGGGGACGGTGCCGGCGAACTCGAACGGGAGCTCGATCCCCGTGTCCGCGCCGAAGCCGAACTGTTCGACGTTCTGCTGGAGAACCGGTTGGAAGTCGTTCTCGACCATGATGCGGTCGCCGATGCTGTAGAAGAACGCATCGGACGAGACCGCGATCGCGTCTTCGACGTTCACCGAGCCGTAGACGCACGGCTTGCCGTTGTAGCTGCAGATCGCGTTGTTGAAGTCGCATCGCACGAGCCCCGAATCGCAGCTCGCCTGGTCGCTGATTGCCGCTCGGCTGAGCGTGTACGAGCCGGTGTCGCGGAAGTAGGTACCCGACGTCATCAGCCCGCTGTGGAGCGCGGCGTACGCGGTGAACGGCTTGAATGTCGAGCCCACGTTGTAGCGCCCCTGCACGGCACGGTTGACGAGGATCGAGCGGTCAGGATCGATCTTGGAACCGTCGGCGTTCTTCGAGGGGAAGATCTCCTCGAACTTCTTGCCGGACAGACCGGCCTCGAACCAGCGGTTGTCGAAGTCGGGGTAGCTCGCCATCGCGATCACGTCACCGGTCTCGTAGTTCATGACGAGCGTCGAACCCGCAGGCGCCTTGTACGGCACCGTGTCGGGTCGGTTCGGATCCATCTTCTTGAGCGATTGATCGGGTTTGCGAACGATCGGGTTCGGTGCCGATTGGGTTCGTCGGGCCCGCAGCGTCGTTTCGAGGATCTGCTCGGCGTACTGCTGGACGTCGAGGTCGATCGTGAGCTGCACGTCGAACCCGTTCACGGGCGGGACCTCTTCGAGCGTACGAATCGGACGGTTCGCGGCGTCGACCTCGACCTTCTTGTACCCCCAACTGCCGTGCAGCACCTGCTCGAGTTCGAGTTCGATCCCGAATTGACCGACACGTTCGTTGCGGTTGTATCCCTCGTCGAGTCGCTCGTCGAGTTGATCGGCGGTGATCGCGCCCATGTAGCCCACGACGTGCGCGGCGTGGGGGGAATACGGGTAGACCCGTCGCGACTCGGTCAGGATCTCCACACCGGGGAAATCCTCGACGCGTTCGAGCAGAGCGAACGCCGTGGGTTCGTCGACGTCTTCTTTGATCGGCATCGGCAGGAAGGGGCTGTACACGTCGGACTGGAAGCGGGCTTCCATTTCCTCCACGGGCACCTGGACCCAACCCGAGAGCCGTTTGAAGATCTCGTCGCGCTGCGACTTGCGGCGCAGGATCTGCCAATCGACCGCAACCGTGAGGACGCGCCGGTTGTCGGCGAGAATCCGCATATCGGCGTCGAAGACACGGCCACGCTCCGGGGCGAGCCGCACCGTCCGCGTCTTGGCGAACGTGACCGACTCCTGCAGGTCATCGGCCTTCACCGTCTGGAGGAACCACAGCCGGACTCCGAGCAGCGAGAACAACGTCACCCCGACGAGCGCCAGGACCCCCAGTCGCGTCGCGCGACGATCAATCGCCATGGTCGGAGTCTCGCGTGTGGAGGTGGATCGGCGCGGGCGCGCCCACGAAATCGGTCCAGGCGGCGCTGTCAGCCGTCATTCGGCAACTTCCATTCGGGCCGTCCGAGCTTGAGTGCCCATCGGGAGAGTGGCACCAGGGCGATGCTCAGGATCGCCGCGGCGACTGCCACGACCGGGACGATCGTGGCCATCTCGGGAACGAACGCGTCCTCTTCGCCGATGAATCGCCGGACGACCGGAACGAACGCCTCGCCGACACCGCCGCCGACGCCGACGAAGATCGCCGCCATCCACCACGTCGTGTCGATCCGGATGAGGTCGACCCATCCGGCCACGAACCCGGCGGTGCCCATGACGATCGACGAGGATCCGAGTGGCGTCCCGACCGACAGGTCGAACATCAGGCCGACCACGAAGCCCGTCACGGCGCCGCGTTCCGGACCGCCGGCGGCGCCGGCCGATGCGGCGAAGGCGAGGACGATCTGGATGATCACCCCGAACGGGCGCAGCTCGACGAACAATGTGCGCTGCAGAGCCAGCAGCACCATGCCGATCGGGATGACGCGCGTCATCGAACTCGTCAGGAACGCGGCGATCATCGCAACTCGGTGGGCGGCTGGTACAGGATCACCGAGAGGAAGCTGAGTCGACCGAGATCGACGTTGAGTCCGACCTCGAGCTCGAGGCCAGCTGTCCCGGGCCGCTGGATCACATTCTCGACGCGGCCGATCGGGATGTTCGGCGGCGCCAGGCTCCGGCTGCCGCCGGCGGTGAGAATCTCGTCGCCGACCTCGATCCGGCCGAACTGCGGCGAGTCGGCGATGAACTGGACGCTCGGCAACAGATCGCCGCCCTTGCCGTTGAGCAGACCGGTCTCGCGGTTCTCCTCGACCGGTTCGGGCGGAATCGTGGTCGTCGTGGTCGTCGTGGTCGTCGTGGACGTCGAGGTTGTCGTCGTCTCGGGCAGGGGCGCGTCGACCACCGGATCGACCGCCGGGTCCAGCGAGTCATCCGTCGAGGCGTCCGTCGACGTGTCCGTCGAGGCATCCGTGGAGACGTCAACAGGGATCGTCGTGGTCGTCGTGGTCGTGGTCGTCGTGGTGACGTCGCCGACGTCGAGCCCGCTCGGCACGGTGTCCGGTGTCACGGTGCTCGGCGTCGGGAACACGAGCGCGACGACCTTGACCGGCACGTTGTACAGCGTGTCGGTGATCAGCATCACGACCGATGTCTCGGGGTTGACCTGCGTGATCTTGCCGACCAGGCCGGCTTCGTTGACGACCGGCATACCGACCTTGATGCCGTCGGACGAGCCGAGATCGATCTCGACCCGCTGGTCGTAGTTGCTCGGCGACGACCCGACGATCTCTCCGGTCTTGCGGTCATAGGCGGCCAGTGACTCGATGTCGAGCAGGGCGCGGAGCTGTCGGTTCTCGATCAAGGCGTTCTCGCCGGCGATCTCCGTGCCGGATTGCTGATCGATCCGGCGTTGCAGGCGGGCGTTCTCGTCCTTGAGGTCGTCGATGTCGGTGACGCCGCTCCACACGCGCTCGATCGGCCGGGTGACGACGTCGCCGGCGATCTCGAACGGTCGGATCGCGTAGCTGAACCCGCTGCGCGCCGCGTTGAACACCGCGTTTCCCCGCAAGTCGAGCGTGATCAGCAGGATCGACGTCAGCAGCAGGATGATCATCGTGCGCCGACGGCCGGCGGAGTAGATCGCCATCAGGCGCGCCGGATCAGTCGTCGCCGCCGAGCGACATCAGCCCCCGCATCGCGTCGATGTTCTCGAGGGCCCGCCCGGACCCGATGACGACGCTGTAGAGCGGCTCGTCGGCCACCCGGATCGGCATCCCCGTCTCATGCGCCAAGCGTTGAGCGAGGCCACCGAGGAGCGCGCCGCCACCGGTCAGCATGATGCCGTCTTCCATGATGTCGGCGGCGAGTTCCGGAGGCGTCTTGTCGAGCGTCGTCTTCACTGCGTCGACGATCGCGCTCGTTGGTTCGGCGAGCGCCTCGCGCACGTGCTCGGTGGTGAGTTGGATGGTGCGCGGCAGCCCGGACACGAGGTCGCGCCCGCGAATGTCCGCGGTCAGTTCCTCCTCCATCGGCCACGCAGACCCCATCTGGATCTTGATCTCCTCCGCTGTGCGGTCGCCGATCGCGAGCGAGTACTCCTTCTTCACGTACTGCAGGATCGCGTCATCGAGTTCGTCGCCGGCGACCCGCACCGACTGGGCGGTCACGATGCCTCCGAGCGAGATGACCGCAACCTCGGTCGTTCCGCCGCCGATGTCGACGATCATGTTGCCGCTCGGCTCGTGCACCGGCAGGTCGGCACCGATCGCTGCGGCCATCGGCTCTTCGATGATGTGGACCGGCTTGCGCGCACCTGCGTATTCGGCAGCATCCTGCACCGCGCGCTGCTCGACACCGGTGATACCGGACGGAACGCAGATGATCATCCGCGGCTTCGACCATTTGCTGGCGTGCACCTTCTGGATGAAGTAGCGCAGCATCTTCTCGCACACTTCGAAGTCGGCGATCACGCCGTCTTTGAGCGGGCGAATCGCCTTGATGTGATTGGGCGTGCGGCCCATCATCCGTTTCGCTTCGACGCCCACGGCCACCGGCCGCCCGTCGTTGACGTTGATCGCGACGACAGATGGCTCGTCGAGCACGATCCCCGTGCCGCGTGCGTAGATGAGCGTGTTCGCCGTACCGAGGTCGATGGCGAGATCACGCCCGAGACTCAGCGGATTGCTCCGTGCCATGCCGACCTCCTTTCAGAACGTTGACCGTCCGACCCACGGTGGTCCCACCAGGATCGCATACGAACCTGATGTTACAGATTCGGGAAGAAGATGCCGATTTCGCGGGTGGCACTGTCGAGTGAGTCGCTGCCGTGCACCAGGTTCTCCGTGAAGAGGATGCCGAGATCGCCACGGATCGTGCCCGGCGCGGCGGTGCGCGGATTCGTCGCACCCATCATGGCGCGAACGACTTCCCATGTGTCTTCTGGGCCCTCGATCACCATCGCCACGACCGGGCCACGACGCATGAACTCCACGAGTTCTCCGTAAAAGCCCTTGCCGACGTGCTCCTCGTAGTGCCGGGCGAGTGTGTCGGCGTCGAGCGTGCGCAGGTCCATCGCGACCACGTCGAGGTTCTTGGCCTCGAAGCGTGACACGACCGCACCGACGAGCTTGCGCTCCACGGTGTCGGGCTTGAGGAGGACGAGTGTGCGATCAGACATGGCCGACAACGTTATCGGGCTGGGCGATCACCGGTGCCACGACGAGTAGCTTCGGTCCATTGACACGCAAGCTCGGAACGAGTTCATCCGCGGGCCGAAGTGGCGCACCCGGACGTCGGACGTCCATCGCGCTCGTGCGGCGCGGTTCACGTTCGCGCTGATCGTCGCCGTCGGGTTGGGCATCATGGCCGCGCTGATCGGTGCCCTGGCGTGGCTGGGTGCACCTGCCTGGGTCGCATTCGTGCCCTGGGCGGCGCCGACGGCGGCCATGGTCGGCCGGGCGCTGCTCCGTCCGACGCCCGCGGCTGTGACCGACGATGACGACGACAGTTGGCCGGGCTTCGTCATCGAGTACGCACTGATCGGTGAGGAGCGACCGCGATCCGCCGTCACTCGAGTCGTCGCCGGCATCGTGTTCGGGGCACCGGTCGCGTGGGCGGTCGCACTGTTCGCGATCCTCACCCTCGCCGGCATCGCCTGAGTGCGCAACGCGCCGATCAGCGTGCAACGATCGAAGCCGGACAGGCAGCAAACAGCTCGGGCGACGGGCGGAAAGCGACGGCAGCGATGACGGAGAATGTGTTCGACGACAAAGCTGCGTCCTGGGACGACGACCCGGCCAAGGTCGAACGCGCCACCGCGATCGCCGACCTGATCGTGTCGACCATCGAACTCGACGACTCCATCCGACTCCTTGAGTACGGGGCGGGTACCGGACTCGTGTCGCACGCACTCCAGGATTCGGTCGGACCGGTCACGATGGCGGACACGTCGGCGGGAATGCGCGACGTGATGCTCGCCAAGATCGCAGCCGGGACCATTCGAAACGGTCGGGTGTGGGACGTCGACCTGGCCGCCGACCCCACACCGGACGAGCGATTCGACCTGATCGTCACGGTCTTGACACTCCACCACATCCACGACGTCTCGACCGTGCTCGATCGCTTCGCGGCATTGCTCGACCGGGACGGGTGGCTGTGCGTGGTCGAACTCGATCACGAAGACGGCTCGTTCCACGGCGCCGACGCCGACGTCCATCACGGGTTCGGGCGCGACGAGATGGCCGACCTCCTCACGGCGGCCGGATTTGCTTCGTTCGAGTTCCACGACTGCCACCACGTCGACCGCAACGGCCAGCAGTTCCCGATGTTCCTCGCCGTCGCGCACCTCGACGCAGGACGCACCGACGGCTGAAGCCCCAACCCTTGTCCGAACCGGTTCAGATTGAGGCGACCAACCGATCGTTCAACGAACCTGACCAGTACGTCTCACCATCGGGTCGGATCCAGGTCCCGATTCGCGCCTGCGTCATCTCGAATGACCAGCCGCCCTCGTGCACCAGGTGGTGATGCTGTTCGCACAGCGGTGCCAGCCGTTCGAGGTCGGTTCGCCCACCCCGATTCCACGGGTCGAGATGGTGGATCCGGCAGTCGTCGATCGTGACGGTGCAATCAGGGTGCGAGCAGGTTCGCTGCATCGCCTCGATCGCTCGTCGCTGTTGCGCCGTCGCGAGTCGTTTCGCTCGACCCTGGTCGAGGACCACGCCCTCGCCGCTCAGCACCACGGGGATGACGTCAGCGTCGCAGGCGATTCGACGCATCGTGTCGACCGGGACGGGTGCTGCGCTGTCGATTTCGCACAACGTCGAAGCGTGGCGACCACCGGTCAACGTGCGGACATCGACGTGGACAACGAGCGAGGGCACTCGGCGGCTCCCATCCGCAGACGTCCCGAGGGCCTCGAGGAGTGCATCGACCGTCAGCCGATCCCACGACGTCGTCCGGTTCTGGGTACGAGATCGCAACGCACCCCGTGCATGCTGGACCACCGCCCAGAACTGCCGGTCGGACACGGGATCGAGCTCGATCAGCGTCTTGTGCAGACCAGTCTCACGGTCGACCCAGCGGCCGATCTTGGAGGCCTGCCGCTGGCGATCGAGTTCGTCGATGTCCGAGTGGGCATTCTGTCGGTCGGCGATCGACCGCGCAAGATCCCGGCAGTTTCGAGCGAAGGTGTCGACGCCGTGGCTGGTCGCGTCGGCGACCAAGGATTCGGCTTCGGCGGCGAACTCGGCTGCAGCCGCCTCGTCGAGGGTGCGGGTCGCGGCCGCGACGGCATCCACGTGACCGGCCGACACGGCCCCGTCCGACCGGGCCTCCTCGAAACCTGGCATCGACGTGCACACTGATTCGCGCTCGCTTGCGGCGCGTGCATCCTTCGACGACTGACGACCGTCTCGCGACAGTGAGTGCCGGGGGTCGGTCGCTCGACCTTGCGACGACAGTTCCCGCTGGCGGCGAGTTGCACGAACTTGGCGAGCCTCGCACCACGCCTTCAGCTGTGCCACCTGGCGCGTGTACGCCGCCAGCCCGTCCGTGTCGAGGACGTCAGGATCGGTGTCACGCACCAGGGCGTACACCACATCGGGTGGGCTGTTCATCAGATCTCCGATCGTGAGAGGTATGGAACGATCGGGGAAGTCGGTGGGGGTAGTATATCGAACACCAGTTCGAGACGCAGGTCGAACCGGAGCAAGGGGTGCGCACGAACGTTCCCGTGGCATCAGGATCGTCTCCTCGCCTGGCTCGACCTCGACGACGTGACC
>JBDSBE010000077.1:0-9578 GCA_039921745.1 Ilumatobacteraceae bacterium
GTCGAGCAGGTCGGTGCCGTTCAGTCGCAGCTCGATGTTGGTGATGGTGACCGCTGCGAGCTGATCGAGTGCGACCACGGTGTCGCCCTTGAGTGCGTCGTCGAGCATCACCGCCACGCAGGTGGCGTCGCCATTCAGTCCACCGACGAATCCGTACCGCACGACCGGGAAGCCGTCGTCACCGAGCGACTCCCACCGCACCCGATCCCCCGGCTGGAACATCAGATCGCGCCCCGGGCCCCGGCGAGTGCGGCGTCCGAGAACGCCGGCCAGAGCCGCAGCGCCTCGTCCACCCATTCGTCGAACGGTCGGTCGGTGAGTGCCACCACCCCGACGTCCGCGAGCGGGTCGACCCACATCATGGTCCCGGACCCGCCGAAGTGGCCGAACGTCGCCGGCGAGTTGGCGCGGCCCGTCCAGTGCGGCGACTTGTCGCCACGTACCTCGACCCCCAGTCCCCAGGGGCACGGATCGAATCGGCCCACGTCGGGAACGATACCCGCGAGCGTCGGGAACTGGGAACGGATGACCTCGTCCACGGTGGATCGGGCGAGCAGCGTCGGTCGTCGCATTTCGGACACGAAGACGATCATGTCGCCGAGCGTGCTCCAGATCGCGTGTGCCGGTGAACCATCGAGGCGCGTCGCGTCCAATCCGAGTGGCAGGAGGACCGCTTCGTCGAGATAGTCCTCGAAACTCATCCCTGCAGCACCGGCGAGTTCTGCAGCCGCGCGCTCGATCCCGGTGTTCGAATACATTCTCCGCCGCTCGATCGCCGCAACCGGTTCCGGCCCGTCGAAGCCGAAGCCGGCGGCGTGACTGAGGAGGTGCCGCATCGTCGCCCCGTCGGCAGCCGAGACATGCCGGAGCGGTTGATCGAGGTCGATCACGGTCTCTTCGACCGCCACCATGATCGCCCACGCCACCACGACCTTGGACAGCGACGCCAATCGGTAGTCGCGATCGGGGTCACCGATCTGTTCGACGCCCTCGCTCGTCACGATCGCCGCTGCTGCGTGAGCGACGGGCCAGCCGGTCACCTGGTGCAGGGCCGACATCAGCTCGTCAGACGCTGGGTTCGGCTCGAACCAGTTCCGCCGTCCGGAACGCCAACTCGAGAGATTGGCGCCCATTCAGGCGGGGATCGCACACGGTCTCGTAGCGGGTGTCGAGATCGCCGTCGCCCACCTCGTCGGCGCCACCCACGCATTCGGTGACGTTTTCGCCGGTGAGTTCGACGTGGATGCCGCCTGGCCAGGTGCCCTCGGCTCGGTGCGCACGGACGAATCCCTCGATCTCGCGGATGATCGATTCGAAGTCACGGGTCTTGCGGCCGCTCTCGCTGGTGTAGGTGTTGCCGTGCATCGGGTCACAGGCCCAGACCACGGGATGGCCGCTGTCGGAGACGGCGCGCAGGAGCGGCCGGAGCCGATCTTCGACCTGGTCGGCGCCCATACGGGTGATGAGGGTGAGCTTGCCGGGGATGCGTGAAGGGTTGACGCGCTCGCACAGCCGGATCAGCTCGTCACCGGTCATGCTCGGGCCGACCTTGCACCCGATGGGGTTCCCGACGCCACGCAGGAACTCGACGTGAGCCCCGTCGAGTTCTCGAGTCCGTTCACCGATCCAGAGCATGTGAGCCGAGCAGTCGTACCAACTGCCCGTGGTCGAGTCCTGCCGGGTGAGCGCTTCCTCGTACGACAGCAGCAGCGCTTCGTGGCTCGTGTACACATCGACCTCGCGCAACTTCGGATTCGATTCCGTGTCCATGCCCGTGGCGCGCATGAAGCGCAGCGCCCGGTCGATCTCGCTGGCGAGCTGGTCATACCGCTGACCGGCCGGGCTCGAGGCGACGAACTCCTGGTTCCAGGCGTGCACGCGATCGAGCGCAGCGAAGCCACCCTTCGTGAACGCACGCACCAGGTTGAGGGTCGACGCCGACTGGTGGTAGGCCTGCACGAGTCGTTCGGGAGTAGGAACGCGGGCGGCGGGGGTGGCGCCCTCCCCGTTGACGATGTGGCCGCGAAACGACGGGATCTCGTCGTCGCCGATCTGTTCGAAGTCGGAGGATCGGGGCTTCGCGAACTGGCCGGCAATCCGACCGACCTTCACGACGGGCACGCCCATCGAGTAGGTGAGGACGATCGCCATCTGCAGGATCACGCGCAGCTTCTCACGGATGTTGTCGGCCGAGAAGTCTTCGAAACTCTCGGCGCAGTCACCCGCTTGCAGCAGGAACGCGTTGCCGGCAGCCACGCTGGCGAGGCTGGCCTGCAGCGAACGTGCTTCCCCGGCGAACACGAGCGGGGGATAGCCGGCGATCTGCTTGAGAGCCCGATCAAGGTCTGCTTCGTCAGGCCATGTCGGCTGCTGCTTGATCGGACGGTCGCGCCATGATTGAGGAGACCAGTCCTTCGCCATCACACGAGCCTACCCGGGTCAGAAATGCGAATCCCGGCCTGATGCACAGGCCGGGATTCGATCAAACGGGACGGTGGCGAGCGACGCTCGACCTCACGGGCACTCAGACCGCGAGAATCCGTTCGGCGTCGTCGCGGAGGCCGGCGACTGCCCGGCTCACCAGCCGACGGGCCGCCTCAGCAGTCACGCCGAGGCTCTCGCCGACTTCGCGGAAGCTCTTGCGCTCACCGTCGAGCAGCCCGAACCGGGCCTCGACGGCGTAGCGAGCACGAGCGTCGAGGGTGCCGAGCAGTTCGTCCAGGAGGTCGGAGTCGACCAGCGTCATGACGTGGTCTTCGGGAGTTCCGTCGCCGTTCGCCATGAGGTCGCCGAGCGTGGCATCGCCGTCGTCGCCAACGGTCTTGTCGAGGCTGACCGGGGTGGTGAGGCGGTGCAACTCGGCGTTGGTCTGGTCGAGTGTCTCGCCGTCGCCCGATGCCTGACGCAGCGCAGCGCGGAGGCTGGCCGAACGGTCGCCCGGGATGCGGATCAGGCTGGCCTTCTGGTCGAGTGCACGCCCGATCGCCTGGCGGATCCAGAATGTGGCGTACGTCGAGAACTTGAAGCCTCGACGCCAGTCGAACTTGTCGACAGCGTGCTCGAGACCGAGGTTGCCTTCCTGGATCAGATCCAGGAGGTCCATGCCCTGGGGAAGCGGATAGCGGCGAGCGATGGACACCACGAGCCGGAGATTCGCTCGGATGAATCGATCCTTCGCATGGGCGGCCTTGGCGACCTTCGCCTTCAGATCGGCGCTGCGCTTGCCGCTCTCGAGCAGCTCTGCGGCTTCGCGGCCGGCTTCGATGGTGCGGGACAGCTCACGCTCGTCTTCGGCGGTGAGCAGGGGAACTTTGCCGATGTCGTTGAGATAGAGACCGATGGAATCGTTCATGATGTGTTGGATCAACCGTTCGTTGTGGAGTTTTCTTCCGAGCCGTAGTGTGTCGTCAGCGACACGCCCGAAGATGGGGGGTTTCTGGGGTTACTTGGGGGTGGAGAGGTGGCCGACATGCTTCGGCCTGCTAGATCGTTCAACGCGTCCGTACCTCGATGTGTTCCCGTCGATCGGCGCTTTCAAGCATGAACTTTCGTCGATCAGGGCTTTGACCGACTTTCCACTGTAACAAAGCTGTCAAGGACGCCGAAGTCGCGCGTCGACGCCGCGCTCGACGCCAACGGCCTACACTGGCGCCCGTGCCTGGTGACACCGCGAAACCCCAGCGTATCGGGGTCTTCGGTGGGACGTTTGATCCGCCGCACGTCGGTCATCTCGTCACGGCGATCAACGTCGCCTACGAACTGGAGCTGGATCCGGTCATCATGATGGTCGCGAACGTTCCGTGGCAGAAGACCGGAACCCGCCCCATCACCCCGGCCGAGGACCGGCTCGCACTGGTCGAGGCCGCCGTTGCCCACGTGCCCCGACTGATCGCCGGTGATCACGAAATCCGAGCGGGTGGTGATTCGTTCACCGCCGACACGTTGGCGACGCTGGGGTGCGAGTTTCGGGGCGCCGAACTGTTCCTGATCCTCGGCGACGACGCTGCCGCCCGCATTCACACCTGGGCGCGTGCCGACGAAGTCATCCAACGAGCCCGACTCGTCGTCGTCGATCGGCCGGGCGAGCCGGTCGCGCTCGACCCGAACATCGAGTGGCTGCGCGTCGAAGTCCCTCGGCTCGAGGTGTCGAGCACCGATCTGCGGTCGCGCTGGGCCGACGGGAGGCCGCTCGATTACCTGGTGACCGATGATGTGCTCGACGTGGTGCGTGAACGCGGCCTCTACAGCGAGCAGGCGATCGCATGACGGCCCTCAAGCAGCGCCGGACGAGGACGACGGTCATCGCGCTGGTCGCGGCCGCAGTCGGGTTCGTGGCGTCGGCGGTCATCGGGATCGCCGGCGTCCGGTCGCTCGCTGATTCGACTGCTGGAGAACTGGCGGCGGGTCAAGCGCAGGCGGCTCAGACGCAGCGACTCCCATTCACGTCGACGGCTCTGGTCGGCGTGGTCGACGACAGCGGTAGTCTGACGTCCGCGGCCGCCTGGGTGCTGGAGCCGAATGGTGTCGGCGGCAGCATCATCGGGATCGCTGCGTCTGCCGACGCCGATTCGGGTACGCGCGACGTGTTGTCGCCCCTTGCCGCCGTCTATGACGTGAGTGGCGCGAGCGAGTTGCGATCCGCCGTCGAACGCCTGACTCGCCTGTCATTCGATGTCATCGAGATCGTCGATCAGCGACGCTTTGCGCAACTCGTCTCGCCCCTCGGCGATTTGCCGGCATCGTTTCCCGTGACCGTCGTCGACCAGTCCGGGGAGGAATGGGAGGCCGGCGAGAGCACGCTGACCTCGCCGGCCGCAGCGCGAGCGATCACGGCGAGCGACCCGAACGTGTCCGACTGGGTGTTCGAGAGCGCTCGATCAGCGGTCTGGCGGGCGGTCGCCGAGCGCATCGGTGCGGGCGTCGGTTCGGTCACGCCGATCGCATCCGATCGTGACGTGCCGATTCCGCGCAACCTCGACGAGTTCGCTGATCGCCTCTACGCGGCACCGGTCGAGTTTCGAGCGCTCGGGTTCACACCGATCGATCCTGATCGGGTGAGCGACCAACTCGGCCAAGAGTACGTCAGCGTGCTCGGCCCGGCGGCCGCCGTCGTCGCACACGACCGCGCCGAGGTGATCATCGTGTTCGGTGCCATTGCACCGTCCCGGCTCGGAGCGCCGCTCGATGCTCCGATCTTTCGCGTCGTGGCCCCGTTCACGGCCGACGATCTCGCCGATCTCGGGCTCAACCGCGCCGACGTACTGAAACGGGCGATCGATCGGCTGTTCTTCGCCCAGGCCAACGTGGTGTCCGTCGCGGACATCAGCGACGAGGAGGTTCCCGACATCACGAGGGTGCTCGTCGCCGATCCGACGATCGTCGCAGCGGTGCGGGAGGTGTACGAGCCATTGTTCGGCGAGATCGAGGTGGCGCCGGCGGCCGTCAAGATCGACGGAGTCGACGTCGAGGTGACCCTCGGCCGCTCGTTCCTCGAAGAACTCCGTGGTGATTCGTCGCCGGTCGTGGCAGGCTCTGGCAGTAATGACGACACCGGGACGAACGATGAGCCGACCACGAGCACTGCCGACAGCTGACCGGCGCGCGTTGCGATGATCGACCAGGAAGCTCGCGATCTCGCGGTTGCATCGGC
This sequence comes from Ilumatobacteraceae bacterium, assembly GCA_039921745.1. Lineage (GTDB taxonomy): Bacteria > Actinomycetota > Acidimicrobiia > Acidimicrobiales > Ilumatobacteraceae > Ilumatobacter. The sequence goes on from JBDSBE010000077.1 coordinate 5,651, forward strand.
GCGCATCGCGGACGAGTTCCACGGGTCCGACATCCTCGTGCTGCATGTCGGCGACGTGCTCAGTCTGACCGAGTACTTCGTGATCGTCGCCGCGTCGAACAAGCGTCTCGTGGATGCCATGACCGATCAGATCGAGTCGGCGGTTCGCGACCAGACCGGTCGGTCGCCGATCCGGGTCGAAGGTGCTCGTGAGCACCAGTGGGTTCTGATCGACTACGGCGACGTGATCGTCCACGTCTTCCTCACCGAGGTTCGAGACTTCTACGAGATCGAGCGGCTGTACAGCGACGTTCCCAAGGTGGACTGGGCCGACGCCTCGACCCCGGCAACTGCGGACTGACCGTCACGAGTTCCGTTGTGATTCACGACGGCCGGTCGGTATCGTGTCCGACGCTTCGGGGCTTTAGCTCAGTTGGTAGAGCGCTTCCATGGCATGGAAGAGGTCAGGAGTTCGATTCTCCTAAGCTCCACCCCGAAACCCCAGGTCAGAGAATGTTTCCCTGGCCAAGTGTTTCCCCGCTTCGCGAGCGGGGGTCAACTGGGGGGTGTATCAGCATGAGATGGTGATCGTTGTGGACGGCAGTGTTTGTTGCCTGTCGCGACCAGATTCAGCCGCCCAGAGGCCGATCCTCGAAGATGCACGACCCGCCAGCGCCGTCGGAGGTGACGAGAAACCCCAACGCACGAAACCCGGCTGCCGCTCCGCCGATAGGTGAGCTTGCCGCTTCGTGTCTGACGAACGCACTGCTGTCGCGGTTGCACCTTCCGGTGCGGGACTCTCGTTGTGGGGATTCCGACTCCTCCGGGGGTGTGTTGGGACTGTCTGAGCCATTCTCCGATGTCGCGTACCAGACGGCTGAACCCATCATCGCGACCGCGCCGATGACCAGCATGACGATCGCAAGGTTTCGGTTGCCTCGGTCGTCAAAATACGTGATGCCTGGGGCCGTTACTTCCGAGAATACGGGGGAGGTCGAACGGCCACCATCCGTCGCCGGGGACAGATGGTGGCCGCACCAAACTCGTCGACAAGCCGGTCGACGAGACTCTCATGCTTCTTCGCGACCACTAGCTCATTAGCTCTGAACTCGAACGTCACGCGCCCTAGCTTGAGTTGATTCACGACCCGTAGGAGGTCGTCATCGGACCAGTCCTTCGTGGTGTAAAATACTTCGGTGTCGGGAGTGTCACTTCCACTGTCGATCGCTGTCTCGGCACGACGGTCCAGTCGATGACCGCAAGTGGAGCAGAACAGATCGTCTCGCCGAAGTTCGGCCCCGCACTTGTTGCAAAAGTTCACCGGGATCTTCCTACGTGACTCCGAGTCGATCGATCGACCTAGCAGGGGTTCGGTTGCTCGCCGAACTTAACAACTGAGAGGTTGGCGGCACCGTCTCCGATTGGTGTACCGGGGCTGGGGGATTGAGCTACGACCTGCCAGTTGCTGTCATTGAGTTGCATTCGCCCTCCACCGGTGGCGTCTTCGCTTGCTGAGTAGAAGACCCCGTGGTCCTGGATCTCATCCTGAGCTTCCTGCAGATTCATGCACAGAACGTCTGGCATCAGGAAGTCCTCGGGGGCGTCCCCTCCTAGCGGGTTGAGTCCTTGATCGGCAGCCGATGGCGGCGGAGTGGGGGCTGCCGTGGACGGCGTGGTTTCTGCCACTGTCGCCGCCGCGGAGACGGCCGGAGGTTCGGTGGAGGGTGGAGCCGTGATGGACTCGGCGGTGTCTGTGGGGCCGGTGGCGGCGTCAGGATCGGTTGCGCCCGTACTACATCCAGCTAGGAACGACACGACCCCGATCGAAATGCCAATTGCTCGGATCATGCGCTGAGTCATGACAAGGCATCGGTATCGAGTACGAACGACTTGACAACTTGTCCCGGTTACCGACGCGGCAGATCTGGTGCCTCGGCTAGAACCGAGCGGTTGTGGGCGGCCGTACTGTCCTCACGTTGCCATCGCCGGATAGGTGACTTGCGTCGCACACCATCCGACGTCGACAATGGCGCGGTGTGGACGGACAGCGACTTTGGGCTGGGATGCCAGTCTGTGCGGTCCGAGGCGCGTCTGCGATTCGGTGGGCCGTTCATTGTTGTCGCCGTGTGGGCAGTCGCGTTGGCGGCGTGTTCAGGTGGCGGGAGCGACGAGCAGGGGGCCGATACGAGCGAGCGTCTCACCACGACCACGGCCGAACCAACCACGACCACGGCCGAACCAACCACGACGACGCTTACCACGACACCTACGGCCAGCTCGATCACGTCGCCGCTGACAACGACGACCCCTACGACCACTACGACGACTACTCCTACTACTCCTACTCCTACTCCTACTCCTACTCCTACTCCTACTCCTCCTACTACTCCTGCTACTCCTACTACTCCTGCGACGACGACTACGGCCCCTCGTACGCCGAGTGAGTCACTGCTCGATTCGGTCGCCGAAAACGATCATGGTGAAGTCCTTGAGCGCTACATCGACGAGCGCTCGCTCTTCGTAGTTGTCAAGTCGGACGAGAGCTTCACCGACGAACTCACTAAGGACCAGTCCCGGTACGCCATCACAGACGTACTTGAACGGGTGCAGGACAGCGATGGCCTGTCCATGATCGATGAGGTGGTCGTGACTATCCGCTACCCGCTCAGGAACGAGTACGGCGAAGTGAGCGAGGCAAACGTGATCATCGCAACCTTCACGCCGTCGAGCGTGCACCTCATCGTGTTCGACAACATCGATCGCCGAGACATCCTCAACCTCTCGGAACTGGAGTATCTCTTCGTGCACCCGATGTTTCAGTACTGAATGCATAGAGCAGGCCATCCGGCAGGTCAGCCCAACCAGCCTGTTCATGGTCCACGAGGCGTCCGTCAACCAATCCAACGTCCTTAAGTGACATGTCTGCATCACGATCGAGGTCAGCAGCGACCGTCGCGGACGCACGGTTGACCTTCATCTGTCACATGACGAGTGGTTGGCGATCGGCGCTTTGTTCTCGCCGTTGCTCCCGATGAAGGACTCCTAGTTTCCGCTGCTTTCGACCTTCGGCCCGCCCGCCGGACGATCAACGCTACAGCATCGGAGGAACCCGACGCTGGCAGCTAAAGTCTTGACTTTCCCGTCGCCTTCAAGGGCGCAGAGACGGGACGGGACGCTAGTGACTCGCCGCACAACACCGTTGGCCCTGCGGCCGGAACGCGGACGCACCCCTCAGTTCAAGTGGATACCCACAGTTTGCCTCCAACCAACGCTCCATGGCTATCTGCCTCCATGAAACCGACCCAGCACTTCCAGTACCGCGACGTCAACGGCAAGATCATGTCGGTCGCGCGCTGTACTGGCCTGAGTCGTCGAAGACCGAGATCAACGGCGACGGCTGGCGCGAGGTGTTCCTGCTCCTCGAACTCACCGAGGACCCGGACTGGGAATGGATCGACGAGGCCGAAGCCGACATCCAGATCGCCAAAATCACTATCCGCCGGTGATGCCGAGCTGCGGACGTCTTGGCCCGCACCCGCCCCGTACGGAGGCACGAGTTCTATCAGGTCCGCTCACGCCAAGGACGCCACATCAACAAGGTCGTCGTGCGGTCAACACCACCGAGCACAGCAGGCCCCGCCCTAACCCCGCATCCGCATCGTTCGGTGAGTTATTTTTCGACCTCCACGGCGTCGGGGTGCCGTCGTTCTCATCTTCGAGTACATACCACGACTTCTTTCCGACGATCTGGATGCGTCCGCACGAAGCGGTGACATGTCGGACGCAGATCTCGCAAGGGTCCACAGCGAACTCATCGCCGCAACGACGTTCATGAACTCCTCGGGGCTCCTCCACTTCGACACCCACTTCGGCAATGTTCTGGCCGACGAACCCGACATCTACCTGACCGATCTTGGCCTCGCCAGCTCCGCCTCGTTCGATCTCGATC
>JBDSBE010000078.1:0-56409 GCA_039921745.1 Ilumatobacteraceae bacterium
CAGATCGGTGACACGGATCGCGCCTACCGTCTTGCGTCACTGTCCAAACCGATCACCGCCTGGGCGATCATGGTCGCCGTCGAGGAAGCCGTGATCGACCTCGACGGTCCGCTGCGACACGTGGTTGCACCCGACGGAGCGACGATGCGTCACCTGCTCAGCCATGCCGCCGGCTTCGGGTTCGACGGCGAGGAACCCGTCGCCGCGATCGAACGGCGTCGGATGTACTCGAACACCGGGATCGAGCGTGCCGCCGCCGAGGTCGCCGGCGCGGCCGAGATGCCGTTCGCGGAGTACCTCACCGAGGCGGTGTTCCGGCCCCTCGGCCTCACGGACACGACGCTGCGTGGCTCACCCGCCCACCAGATCTGGAGCACCTTGACCGACATGACCGGCTTCATCGGCGAGATGCGCCGCCCGACGCTGCTCGCCCGGTCGACCGTCGACGAGGTCACCCGTTCCCAGTTCCCCACCCTCGCCGGTATCGTGCCCGACGTGGGCCGATTCGATCCGTGCCCCTGGGGACTGGGGGTCGAGGTACGTGGCGACAAGTCGCCGCATTGGATGGGCCGCGCCAACTCGCCGGCGACGTTCGGTCACTTCGGTGGAGCCGGCACGATGATGTGGGTCGACCCGCTCGCCGACGTCGCCGTCGTGGCGTTGACCGACCGGCCGTTCGCCGAGTGGCGCGACGACGCACTGCGTCTGTGGCCCACGTTCTCCGACGCTGCGTTGACCGAGGCCCGGAGCGCCACCTGATGTTTCAACCGGGCGATCGCGTTCGGTGGGAATCGCTCGGCGACGACGGCTTCCCGATCGTGCGCTACGGCTTCGTCGGCGGGATCAACGGTGACGCCACCCGAGTGGTGGTGATGCTCGACGACGCGCTGAAGGGCGACACCGTGGTGGCCCTCGATCAACTCGCCCCGGTCACAATCACCAACATCGAACTCCGATTGACCGGGGCAGACCTGCTCGATGACCCGTCACTGCGACAGGGTCTCGTGAACCTGTGGGAGGCCGAGGCCGATCAGGCCGGCCTCGAAGTCAAGTCGCTCGACTATCTCGGCCACGAGGGTTGGGGGAGTTCGCCGCAGGGCTGCGCACTCGCCGAGGTCCGCTCCGGCGGTCAGCACTACATCCTCCGGGCCGTCGCGACGAGCTACAACACCGTCTGCGTCAGAGCCGATCTCCCCCGCCCCGGCGAAACCTGACCAGGCGGGCCGGGTGGGATCTGGTCCTACAGATTGTCCTCGCTCCTCCGTACCGCATCAGCCGACGGCTCACATGCCCCGCGTCAAAGTCGAAGTCGAATTCGACCGCTGCTCGGGCGTGAACCGCTCGGACCTCGATACCAGTTCCTGAGCTGAGATCGGTTTTCGTCCTGGCAAGGCGCGGCGAGCCCTCTCCAGCTTGGTGATGCAGAGCGGCGAGACGGAACGCAGCCAGGGCGGAAACCGGCTCAGCTCAGGCGTTCGATGATCATGGCCATGCCTTGTCCGCCGCCGACGCACATCGTCTCGATCCCGTACTGCTTGTCGGCGTCCTGCAAGCCGTGGATCAGGGTGGTCATGATGCGCGCGCCCGTCATGCCGAACGGGTGGCCCAGAGCGATCGACCCGCCATTGACGTTGAGTTTGTCCATCGGGATGTCGAGATGCCTCGCCGACGGAATCACCTGGGCGGCGAACGCCTCGTTGATCTCGACGAGGTCGATGTCGGCCATCGTCATCCCGGCGCGACGCAGGGCCTGGCGAACGGCCTCGATCGGGCCGAGCCCCATGATCTCGGGATTGAGCCCGGTCACGCCCGACGACACGACTCGTGCGAGAGGCGTGATCCCCAGTTCCTTCGCTTTGCGGTCACTCATGACCATCACGGCGGCGGCACCGTCGTTGAGCGGGCATGCGTTGCCTGCGGTGACCGACCCGTCCGGACGGAACACGGGCTTGAGTCCCGACAGCCCCTCGACGGTGGTGCCGGCGCGCGGCCCGTCGTCTTTCGACACGACGCTGCCGTCGGGCAGGGTGAGCGGCGTGATCTCGTCCTCCCAGAAGCCGTTTTCCTGGTTGGCGACCGCGAACTGCTGGCTGCGCGCCGCGAACTCGTCCATGTCCTGACGGCTGACCTGCTCCTGCTGCACGACGTTCTCGGCGGTCTGGCCCATCGCGATGTACAGATCGACGAGACCGTCGGCCGGCTCCCACGACGGCGCACCGCCCTGGGCGCGTTCGGCGGTGCGTTCGCCGGGCCCGGAGAAGATCGGGTTGGGGGCGGTGTCGGAAGCCCCGTTGCCGTATCGGCTCACGGCTTCGACCCCAGCCGCGATGAAGCAGTCGCCCTCGCCGGCCTTGATCGCGTGGGCGGCCATGCGGATCGTCTGCAGGCTCGACGAGCAGTATCGGTTGACGGTCACGCCGGGAACGTCGTCCAGCCCCGCCAGCACGGCGGTGGCACGACCGATGTTGAACCCGGCTTCGCCGGCCGGCTGCCCGCACCCCATGATCAGGTCCTCGATGTCGGCCGCGCCGACCTCGGGGACCTTCTCCATCAGCGCTCGGACGATCTGGGCAGACATGTCGTCGGGCCGCAGATCGACGAGTGAGCCCTTGACGGCACGCCCGATCGGGCTCCGGGTGGTGGCAACGATCACAGCTTCGGTCATGAGCAGAGCGTAGTTACCGACGGGTAGCAAACGCCAAGCGGCCGGTCAGTTTCGGGTGTGATCAGCGGGCGTCGGCGACGAAGAAACGTTCGGCGGATCGCCCGTCGGCGAGGCCGCCCTGCCGGGCGAGTTCCCGATACCACTGACGCACCCGCTCCTCCATCGCGTCGGGGTCCCGATGCTGGCTGGCGTGGCAGCGCAATGCCCGGATCTTCCGGTCGAGCTGGTCGGTGATGTCGACCGTCTCGTTGGCGTCGATCCCCAGCATGATCCAGATCTCGTCGACCGCCCAGGGCTCGAGGCCCTCCTGGAGCAACACGGGGAACGCGAACGGGTTGCGGGCGTCCGGGTACACCGACGCCCAGACGCCCTGCCCGGTGGCGACATGGTCGGCATGGCTGCCGTACACCGTCCCCACGTTGATGGTCGGCGGCTGGGTCACCACGACCTGCGGCCGCACCTGGCGGATGACCCGGGAGATCGCCTTGCGGAGTTCGAGGTCGAAGACCACCGAGCCGTCCATGATCCCGAGGAACACCAGCTCGGACACGCCCACCTCTGCGGCCGCCTTCGTCTGCTCCTCGCGTCGGATCTCGGCCATCCGATCGCGCGGGATGCTCTGATCGAACCCGCCGGCCTGGCCATCGGTGACGAGGCAGTACGAGACATCGACGCCCGCATCAGTCAGGTTCGCGACTGTCCCAGCGGCTCCGAAATCGACATCGTCGGGGTGGGCCGTGATCACGAGGGCGCGTTCGATCTCATCATGGTGGAGCACGACACCGAGGCTATGCCGGCCCTACGGTGGGCGCATGTCTGCGTCACCCGATCCCACGGCGTTCGAGTTCAAGTCGTCACCGTTCGAGCCCCCTGCCGGCCTGCCTGACATCTCGGATTGGTCGGTGTGGACCGATCGACGGCATCGCCGGCCTGCGATCTGGAAGGAACTCCGTGCCGCTCCCGGGCTGCCGTTCTATCCCGAGCGGACCTTCGCCGACTCCCCGATCGAACCCGGAGCCGGCTACTACGCCGTGACGCGCCACGAGGATGTGTGGCATGTGAGTCGCAACCCCGAGCTGTTCTGCTCGGGGCGTGGCGGCGTCAACATCGGTGACCTCAACCAGGAGTTGAGCGAGTTCTTCGGCTCGATGATCTCGATGGACGACCCCAAGCACTTTCGGTTGCGATCGATCGTCTCGAAAGGATTCACCCCGAAGCACATCTCGGCGGTCGACGACCAGGTCAAGGTCAAAGCCACAGAACTGGTCGATCGGATGATCGCCGAGCATCCTGACCGCACCGCCGACTTCGTCGAGGCGTTCGCCGGCCCCTTCCCGCTCGAGATCATCTGCTCGATGATGGGGATCCCGGCCAGCGACACCAAACAGATCTTCGACTGGACGAACACCATCCTCGGTGTGGGCGACCCGGAGTTCGGCACGTCCTACGACGCCCTCATCGGTGTGGCGCTTTCGATGTTCGCCTACGCGCAGGCGTTGGGCGAAGCTCGCCGAGCGGACCCCACGGACGACATCACGTCGGCGATGATGGCAGCCGAGGTCGACGGTGAGCAGCTCACGCCGCAGGAGTTCGGTTCGTTCTTCATCCTGCTCGTCGTGGCCGGGAACGAGACGACCCGCAACGCGATCAGCCACGGATTGAAGGCGTTCACCGACTTCCCCGAGCAGCGCGCTGTCTGGTTCGACGACTTCGACACCCACACCCGCACCGCCGTCGACGAGCTCGTGCGGTGGGCAACGCCCGTGATCCACTTCCGACGAACGGTCACGGCCGACACCACCCTGGGCGGGCAGGCGCTGCACGACGGCGACAAGGTCGTGATGTTCTACGAATCGGCGAACCGCGACGAGCGGGTGTTCGAGTACGCAGACGCATTCGACGTCCTGCGGCCGCTACAACCCACCCAGATCGGCTTCGGTGCAGGCGGTCCACACTTCTGCCTCGGGGCCAACCTCGCACGGCGCGAGATCACCGTCGCCTTCGACGAGATCCGGCGGCGGCTGCCCGAACTGCATGCCACGGCAGAGCCCGACTACCTCCAGAGCAACTTCATCAACGGCATCAAACGGCTGCCCTGCGCCTGGTAGACAGCCGGGGTGAACGACGAGGAGCGAATCAGATGGGCACGTGCGATGTCGTTCGCAGGCTGGATGTTCGTCGCGGCCTACCTCGGTTTCATCACGTGGCAGGTTCGACGCGCGTTCGCGATCCGTGAGGGCAGCTTCGAGGACGGGCTGTGGTGGCAGCGGATCGAACAGATTTCGTTCCTCACACTGCCCGACAACGTGATGGTCCTCGTTCCGGCAGCCGCCGCCGGGGCGATCGGAACGGTGCTCGTGCGCGGCGTGGTCGATGCCTCCGTGCTCTCGCTCGCCCAGCTCGTTCGCATCGTCGCCGGGCTGGCGTACGTCGTGATCGCGATCGCGACGCTCGGGATCATCGGAATCTTCTTTCGGAAACCCGACAGCGTGGGAGATCTCGCCGCGTTCGTCCTTCGGCTCGGGGGCATCGCGATGGCGATCGCGATGATCCGGATCTGCCTGGAAGCCGAACGCACGACCTGACCCGATTCAGACGTTCGGTGTGACCGCCGCCTCCGGGAGATGACGTCGCTGCAACCAGTCCGGGCCCGGAGCCGTGCCCTCGACCGTCTGACGATGCTGCATCTCGAGCCGACGCACCCGCTCGGCCAGCGCCTGCTCGCCGCGGCGCGAGAGCCACACGAACAGCAGGGCGTTGACCGCCGCGATCAAGCCGCCGACGTACGCCATCGTCGCGGTCGTCTGCATCTCGGAGCGTTCGGCACTCAGGTCCGACAGGCGCCACCAGCCGACGCCGAACACGAGCGCGTCGAGTGGGAAGACCGTCAGCATGATCTTGGGCGGTGTCCGGCTCAAGCCGGCGAAGACGGCTCGCAGACGCTGGTATGCGACGGCCATCGCGACGATCACGCCACCGATCGCGACCACCGGCAATGGATCGAGGTCACCGTCGACTTCGATCCGGAGGTAGCCGACGCACGCAACGACCACCCACCCGGCGACGATCGCCCACACGATCACCTGGCCCCGGACCGACATGCCGCGAACCTTCAATCGTCGTGCTCCGTCGGCGAGCGTCGCCGCCCAGAACACCTGACCGGCGACGGCAACGGCGACGAACACCCCGGCTGCCGCGACGACCGACCAGAACGCATCGCGACGCAATGATCCGTCGCCAACCTTTGCCGCAGCGACCCCGACCAGCAGCACCGCTGCGATGATCAGCGTGCGGCCGACGACGAGCGCGACGACCGACGGACCGGTCGGGGGGAGTTCAGGGCGCTCGAACGGCGTGGGCTCGGCATCGGTCTTCGTGGGCAGCCCGTAGTTGGTCGTGGCCGAGGCCTTCGGCACGTTCCGAGTCGCCGTGGAGCGGACCGGACCGGGTGGCTCGACGGGATCGATCGGCGGGACCGGCGGGGGAGGACCCGCCGATCGCGCGGGGGTGCCGACCGACGGGGGAAGCGTGGGGATCGGTTCGGGTTCCGACACGTGCCCATGATGGCACGCGCCGGGTTCGTCACACGCCGAGCTCGCCCAGGTTGTAGTGACGGCGACACAGCAACTCGTAGCGCACGACGTCACCGAAGATCTTCTGAGCCCCTGGGTTGAGGGTGTCGCCCACCACCACGGTCTCGCCCTCATAGACGACCATGTCGTTGACGACCCGGGCATTGTGCGTCGCGTGAGCGCCACACCAGCAGCGGGCCTCGACCTGGAGCGGCACTCGCTCGTCGGCGATCTCGAGCAGGCGCTTGGTGCCCTCGAACAGCTGCCCCCGGAAATCGGTGATGAGGCCGAACGCATACACGTCCACCTCCATGTCGTCGACCACACGGGCGAGCTGGTCACACTGATCGACCGAATAGAACTGCGCTTCGTCGCAGACCAGGTAGTGGAGCGGCCAGTGATCGATCGCGAGCTTGTGGATGTCGAGTGCCGGCTCGACCTGGATCGCAGGAGCCCTCACACCGAGCCGGCTCGTGACCTGCATGCCGTCGCGGTCGAGGCGGGTGAGCAGGAGCCCGTAGAGGTGGCGCGTCGACAGGTTGTGGTGAATCTGGAGCGCGAGGGTGCTCTTACCTGAACCCATCGTGCCGAAACTGAATCGCAACGTCGCCATGCGCTCGCCGACCCTACTGGGCAGATGTCATCGTCACCGAAGGAGTGCTCGAACCTGCTCGATGGTGTCGGCATCCGCCGACAATTTGTCGGCGCGGTACTGACGGACACGCGCGAACCGGAGTGCGACACCACCCGGATACCGCGTGGAGACCTGGACCCCGTCCACCGCGATCTCGACCACCTGGACGGGCTGCACGTGAACGACGTGCGCCTCCTCACCGGTGCCGTCGCCGATCCGCAGGCCGAGAAATCGCTCGGTCTGCCAGCGCAGGAGATCGTCCGTCAGGCCCTTGAAGGTCTTGCCGACCATGACGAACCCGCCGTCGGCGCCTCTGGCGCCAAGGTGGAGATTCGACAGCCAGCCGTGGCGACGGCCGTGGCCCCACTCCACAGCCAGCACGACGAGGTCGAGGGTGTGGACCGGTTTCACCTTGCGCCAGGCACCACCGCGTCGGCCTGCGTCGTAGGTCGACCCGATCTGCTTCACCATCACCCCTTCGTGGCCGGCGGCGATCGACCGGTCGAGGAAGCGTTGCGCTTCGGTCGGATCGGCGGTGACGATCGAAGGAAGCCGACTCGTCTCGGGGACGATGTCGGCCAGGATCTCGCGCCGCACGACGAGGGGTTCGTCGACGACCGACGAACCGGCGTGGAGCACATCGAAGAAGAACGCCTGCAGCCCGCTCCCCCGCTCGGCGCCGTGGTCTGCCCCGAAATCGCCCATCGTGTCCTGGAATCGTCGAGGCGATCCAGCCTCGTCGACTCCCAGCACCTCGCCGTCGAGCACGAGATCCCCACCCGGCAGCGCGCTGACCACCTCGACGACCCCGCCCAGCCGGTCCGTGACTTCGTTGAGGTTCCGGGTGAACAGCCGCACCTCGCCGCCCGAACGATGCGCCTGCACCCGGGCACCATCGAGCTTCCACTCCACCGAGGCCTCACCCGTCGTTGCCAGCGCCTCGGCGACGTCCGCTGCGGCAGAGGCAAGCATCGGTTGGACCGGGCGAGTCGGCGTCAGCGCGATGGCCTGCAGACCGTCGAGGCCCTCGACGAGTGCGACACGGGCTGCGCACGAGAGGGACCCGGCGAACATCGACGCTCGTTGCACGTCTGCGACCTTGACGCGTGCGGCCTTCGCGACCGCAGCGGCCATCACCCCGTCGAGCGCCCCCTGGCGTAGTTCGCCGCCCAGAATCGAGCGGATCAGGCGCTGCTCGGGTTCGGTGGCTCGACGGAGCAGGTCATCGAGCAGTCGGCGCCGATGGGCAAGGGAACCCGGGCCGGACACGGCGGCGATCGCGCCGATCGCACGGTCGACGTCTCCGACCGCGAGCGTCGGCTGCGTGGCAGGCGCCGGCCGCACGTCTCGGATCGTGGCCCAGCCGACCCCGATCCTTCCCTGCGGCGCAGCCCCGACGCCGAACGCAACCGTCGACTCGATCTCGTCGGGTGCCGCCCCAGCCAGGAGGAGAGCGAGCGCCTCGACCTTCTCCGATCGCTTCGTGGTGGCCGACACGACCTGCGATGTCTGGGCGACCTCCTCGAACAGCACCCGACCAGTGTGCACCACCGCGTGACGAATCGTGCCTGGCACAATTCGTCGTGCGTGGGAGACTCGGAACGATGGCTCAGGCGGTGACATCCGACGATGCCGAGGCATGGCTGCGTGATTGCGGTGCCGACCAAGCGGTCGATGTCGCCGTCACACTACGGGCTGGTGTCGGTGTCGGGTTGGCGATCGGCGGACACACGCGCGGGTTCGCATGCGACGACCCGGTCGACGTCATCGCGCATCTCGACCAATCCGTCGGCCCACGTTGGGTCTGGTGGGATCGGGAGACAGCAGACCTGCTCGCGACGCGAGGCGTGGAGATCGACCGGTGCTGGGATGTGCTGACCGTCCACCGGCTCCTCCACGGTGGTTGGCGGACATCGATCGCGCAGTGCTGGGCATGGGTCCACGAGTTGTCGCAGGACACGTTGCCGGCGTTGGGGCAACTCGACCTCCTCGGAGACCACACCGACGAGGGCGACGACCGTGACGACCCGGTCCGGCCCGACGGTCACCTGCGCCCCGAATGGATCGGCGGTGGCTGGTCGGCGGGTGCCGACCGGCTGGCGAACTGGGCGTCGCTGGCACTGGATGTCGCCGCACGCCAGCGACTGCTCCTCGCGCGACGACCGGCGCCGGAACGGGCGCTCTCGACCGCACGATCCGAATCGGCGGCCGAGTTCCTGTGCGCCGAACTCGAACATCACGGCCTGCCGATGGACGTCGACGAGGCGAGGCGCATCATCGGCGACGCTGTCGGCCCCCAACCAGTCGATCGCGCTGACGAGGACGACCGTCGGCGCGCCCGAGACGAGGCGGTGCTCGGCCTGCTGGATCCGGGGCCACCGGTCGACCTGCGCAACCCCGCCGACGTCAAAGCGATGCTGCGTCGAGTGGCCGTCGACGTTCCCGACACCCGGGCGTGGCGTCTGGAACAGCACCGAGACGCACATCCGGTCGTCCCCGCCCTCCTCACCTGGCGCAAGGCCGAACGGATCGCCACGACGTACGGGTACCGGTGGCTCGCCGAGCACGTCCGCGACGGTCGTCTGCTCGGCGAGTGGAGCAGTAGCGACGGTGCCGCAGGACGCATGACCGCCTCCGCCGGTCTCCACAACCTGCCGGCCGAAATGCGCCCTGCCGTCGCTGCCGACACCGGTCATGTGTTCGTCCGGGCCGATCTGGGCCAGATCGAACCGCGTGTGCTCGCTGCGGTGTCCGGCGACCTTGCGTTGATCGCCGCAACGGCCGACGACGACTTCTACCAGCCGGTGGCCGACCGGCTCGGCGTGTCGCGCGACATCGCCAAGGTCGCCGTGCTCGTGGCGATGTACGGCGCCACCACCGGTGAGTCCGCTCACGCACTGCGGGGGCTCGAGCGGGCCTACCCGACAGCAATGGGGTATCTAGAGGCGGCCGCCGAGGCTGGTCGCGCCGGCGATGACGTGATGACGGTGGGCGGTCGCCGGGTCAGGATGTGGTTCGACGACTCGATCGACGGTGACATCGACCGTGGCCGTCGGGTCGCCGCGGCTCGCGGCCGTTTCGCACGCAACGCCACGATTCAGGGCGCAGCTGCCGAGTTCTTCAAGGTGTGGGCAGTCCTGGTCCGACGACGTCTCCGTGCGGTCGACGCCCGGGTGGTGCTGTGTCTGCACGACGAGTTGCTCGTGCACGTCGCCGAAGAGCGCGCCGACGCCGCGGTCGATGCTGTGAACGAGGCACTCGCCGAGGCCGCCTACCGCTGGTCGCCCCATCGAGCCGTGCGCTACCTGGCCGACGCCGGCACCATTCGACGCTGGTCGGAGGCCAAGCATTGATGTCGTCCGGACGTGTGCGGCCGGTGGCGGATGGGTATGGTGAGCCACAGGCAGCAAACCACCCGGCCGGGGCGTCGGGCCAAGGGGGAATGACATGACCGACACGATCGACCGATCGGACTCGGCAGATGCCGAAGTACTCGACCGATTGGTGGTCAGGTTCGCCGGCGACTCAGGCGACGGCATGCAGCTCACCGGTGACCGATTCACGTCGGTGAGCGCGGCGTTCGGCAACGACCTGTCCACCTTTCCTGATTTCCCTGCGGAGATCCGCGCGCCGCAGGGCACGGTCGCCGGCGTCTCGGCGTTCCAGGTCCAGATCTCCGATCACGACATCACGACACCGGGTGACGAGCCGAACGTGCTCGTCGCGATGAACCCGGCTGCGCTGATGGCCGATCTCGACCGGCTCGAGCTCGGCGGGACGCTGATCGTCAACGAGGACTCGTTCCACGAACGCAACCTGGAAAAGGCTGGCTACCACAGCAACCCGCTCGACGACGGGTCGGTCGCGAACTATCGCGTCCTCAAGGTCCCGATGACGACGATCACCAAAGAGGTGTGCGCCGAACTCGGCGTCAAGCCACGCGATGCCGATCGCTCGAAGAACTTCTTCGCGCTCGGGCTCGTCTCCTGGATGTACACCCGCCCGACCGAGCCCACGATGGAGTGGATCAAGACGAAGTTCAAGAACAACGAACTCGTCGTGGCGGCCAACACCGCGGCGTTCAAGGCCGGGTTCGCGTTCGGGGAGACGACCGAGGCCGTCGGCCACCGCTACGAGGTCCGTCCGGCCCAGATGCCCCCGGGCGAGTACACGAGCATCACGGGGAACACCGCACTGGCGTGGGGCCTGATCGCAGCCGGCCAACTCGCGAAGCTCCCGGTGACGCTCGGCTCGTACCCGATCACCCCTGCCAGCGACATCCTCCACGAACTCTCCAAGCACAAGCACTTCGGGGTCCGGACCGTGCAGGCCGAGGACGAGATCGCTGCGGTGGGCGTGGCGCTGGGTGCAGCCTTCAGCGGGCATCTCGGCGTCACCACCACGAGCGGTCCGGGTCTCGCCCTCAAGAGCGAGACGATTTCGCTGGCGATCGCGATCGAGCTGCCGCTCCTGATCATCGACATCCAACGCGGCGGCCCATCGACCGGCCTGCCGACGAAGACCGAAGCTTCCGACCTGAACCTCGCGCTCTACGGTCGCCACGGCGAGTCCCCGTTGCCGATCGTGGCGAGCTACAGCCCCGCCCAGTGCTTCGAGGCCGCGATCGAGGCCGCCCGGATCGCGCTCAAATACCGGACGCCGGTGATCCTGCTCAGCGACGGCTACATCGCCAACGGTTCCGAGCCGTGGCTGCTGCCCGACATCTCGACGCTGCCCGACATCTCGGTACCGTTCGCGACCGAGACGAACCACGTCGACGCCGACGGCAACCCCGAGTTCTGGCCGTACCTGCGCAACGAGGATCTCGCGCGACCGTGGGCGATTCCCGGCACGCCCGGCCTGATGCACCGCGTCGGCGGGATCGAGAAGCACGACGGCTCTGGCAACATCAACTACGGCCCCGAGAACCACCAGGCGATGACGATGCTCCGTCAGGCCAAGGTCGACAAGGTCGCCGACGACTACGACGAACTCGTCGTGCGAGGCGACGCCGACGCCGACATCTGCATCCTCGGATGGGGTTCCACCTGGGCGGCGATCGACTCCGCGGTGCAACGCCAACGACGAGCCGGCCACAAGGTGGCGTGGATCCACCTCACGAACGTCAATCCCCTCCCACACGACCTCGGCGAGAAACTGGCCCGCTTCGAACGGGTGCTGGTGCCGGAACTCAACTCCGGTCAGCTGTGTCGTGTCGTGCGAGCCAAGTACCTGATCGATGCGACGTCACTGGGCAAGATCGCCGGATTGCCGTTCACCGCCCGCGAGATCGAGGACCGAATCGAACAGATGCGCACCGAAGGAGCCGGGTCATGAGCGACTCTGCCGTCAACCTCACCACCAAGAAGGATTGGGCCAGCGACCAGGAGGTCCGCTGGTGTCCCGGATGCGGTGACTACGGCATCCTGACGGCCGTCCAGCAGTTGATGCCCGAGCTCGGCGTCGACCCCCACAACACGGTGTTCATCTCCGGGATCGGTTGTTCCAGCCGGTTCCCGTACTACATGAACACCTACGGCATGCACTCGATCCACGGCCGGGCCCCCGCCATCGCGACCGGCGTCGCCGTCGCTCGCCCGGACCTCGACGTGTGGGTGGTCACCGGTGACGGCGATGGGCTGTCGATCGGTGGCAATCACCTCATCCACGCCCTGCGGCGCAACGTCAACCTCACGATCCTCATGTTCAACAACCGCATCTACGGGCTCACGAAGGGGCAGTACTCGCCGACCTCGGAGGTCGGCAAGGTCACCAAGTCGACGCCGTTCGGTTCGATCGACCAGCCGTTCAACCCACTATCGGTGGCGCTGGGTGCCGAGGCGACGTTCGTGGCACGGACCCACGACCTCGACCGCAAGCACATGATGGAGATCTTCCGTCAGGCGCACGACCACCACGGCGCCGCGTTCGTCGAGATCTACCAGAACTGCAACGTCTTCAACGACGGCCAGTTCAACGACATCACCAAACGGAGCGTCCGTGACGAGATGATGATCGAACTCGTCCACGGTCAACCGATCCTGTTCGGTGAGGACGGCCGCCGCGGTGTGATGATGGAGAACGACGGCCATCTCCGTCTGGTCGACGTCGACGCCGTGGGGATCGACCGGATCCTCGTGCACGACGCCCACCACCCGTACCCTTCACTGGCGTTCGCGCTGGCTCGCCTCAACAGTGACGACCACTCCCCCACACCGTTCGGGGTCTTCCGCCAGGTCAACCGCTCCGAGTTCGCCGGCGCCGTCAGCGGTCAGCTCGCGGCAGCGTCCGAGAAGAAGGGTCCCGGCGACCTCGAACAACTGCTGCGCAGCAACGGCACCTGGACCGTCACCTGACGCGTGACGTTTGGTGCCTGGCACAATTCGTCACGCCGAGGATCCATCCCTCCTCGGATTCCACTGCGACCTGATCGGTGACGGACGGCTCGAACCAGCCGGCGAGTTCACCGGACCGATCCGCAGCTCGGAGCGCTTCGCTCGTGCCGGCGACCTGGACAGCGTCGGGTACCGCGCCGAGCGGAATCTCGTCGACGAACATCGTCGGCCAGATTTCCGCCACCACGATCCGGTGATCATCTCCCGGTCGCCGCAGCCCCGTCGTGAACGGCCACACCTCGACCCGGTCGAGGAGGCCGCTCAGGATCGGGAGCAAGGTGAGGGTCTGGCTTCCGACGCTGCCGGCCCCGAGGAGTTGCCAACACGACTTCGGGTACCGACCGACCGAGCGGAGTGCTCGTTCGACCTCGCGGTATTCCTGGACCGGGAACGTCGCCGGTTTGGTTCGAGCGAGGTGCCAGCCGAATCGGTCTGACGGGCAGCCCCAGAAGGGCCCCGTCGATCTGCCGGCACGCCGGTTGAGGTCGGCTGCGACCTCGAATCGGTTGTTGGTGTTGCGATCCCCGTCGATCGAGCGCTCGGTGATCGCTCGCCACATCGCCCGCCACGGCACGCCGCCGAAACCGAACAGGTCAGCGCTGCCGGTGGGGTACCCGAGGCCGGCGTCGAACCCGATCAGCACACGTTGCCGGCCCGAGTCCGCGATCAACTCGTCGACGAGGGCACCCGCACCGCTGCGGGTCGACGGGTTGTGGAGCACGGCTCCGGAATCGAGGTTCAGATCCGCGATCCAGACCGAGTCTTTTCCGGTTCTCGGCGTTGCGGCTGCACTCCAGTCGACGACGACGTATCGATCGAACAGACGAGGATCTGACGGCACGCGACCGCCGAGTCAGCGAACGACGAGCGCGACCGCACCGAAGTGCAGGAGCGCGGCGACCACGGTGAACCCGTGCCACACTTCGTGGTATCCGAACGACGTGGGCCACGGGTCGGGGCGCTTCAGGAGCAGGACCGGGAACCCGATCGTGTAGGCGACTCCGCCTGCTGCGATCAGGCTCAGCTGGGTCACCGTCATGCTGTCGCGCAGAGCCGGGGTCGCGGCCACCGCCGCCCACCCCATGATCGGGTACAGCGCATACCCGACACCGTGCAGGCGGCGGATCGGCGTGAGCTTGATCACGATCCCGAACACAGCGATCGCGGTCACCGAGGCCAGGAGTGGGATCCCCCATCGCCACGGGAGCGCGACGAGGCAGATCGGCGCATAGGTACCGGCGATCAGGAGGTAGATCATCGAGTGATCGAGCCGCTGCATGATCTGTCGAGCGTGCAGCGACGTGGCGAGGCGGTGGTACGCGGCCGACGTGCCGAACACCAGCAGGAGCGTCCCCGAGTAGATCGCGGCGGCGGTGCGACCTGCCGCGCCTGACGCAAAGACGATCAGCAGGACGCCGGCCGGGATCGCAGCGAAGAACGCCCAACTGTGCAGCCGCCCGCGCCACGAGGGCCGCTCGAGTAACAGGTAGTCGGTGGTCATCGGAGTCACGGTAGTGGCGACTCGTCGCTGGGCGTGGCGCGTTCAGCGAAGGTTCACGTTTCCGGCGCGTGCGGCCTCTTCTCGTCGCCAGTCCCACAGTCTGACCAGGAAAACCGCTGCCACGACCACCATCAGCGGCTCGTAGGCCAGACGGTACCGGTAGTTGCCGTAGTACAGGAATCCGTAGAGGAACAGCGCAGTGAGCAACGACGCTGAGAAGACGCGTCCCATGCGAGTCGACCAGAACTGCCGTCCCAGGACGAACGCGCCGAGGACGAAGAGCACCAGCAGCCCGAAGTAGCCGATGTCCGACAACACACCGATCCGTTCGACGTCGATCGCGGAAATCGGGGCGACGTCAGGTGCGTCGTTCACCCAATCGAGGGCATACGAGTCACCTCGGTTCAGGTGGATCAGCTTCAGCGGAATCAGCTCGAGCTCTCGGATCGGGTGCGTCAGCATGTAGCGGATCGCATCGTTGCGCAGCGCCCTGCCGGATTCCAGCTCACGCAGCGGCGCCTCCTGGTCGAACTGCTGGTAGTACGACTCGGGCGGGTACGTCTGCGCGCCGGTGGCCCCCTCGTGGTGACCGGACCAGAGCGTGGCGCTGGCATTCGTCGCCACCGGGACGAACGCATCCATCACGATCGCGTTGCGGATGGTCCACGGAGCGAGCACGACCATCGCGACGACCGCCACCCCGACGATTCGCTTCACCAGTTCGAGGCGTGGCAGGTCTCGCCAGAACAGCACGATCGGGAGGAGACCCCAGGTCAGGGCTTCGCCTCGGACGAGCCCGCCGATGCCGATCACGGCACCGGTCGCGACGAGCCACGGCCACGTCGGCTTCGCTGCCGACAGCACGAGGAGGAACAGGACGAACAACCCGGTGTAGAGCGTCTCCGTCACCAGGACGTCGGTCCACAGGATCGGGCCGGGGAGGACGGCGAACATCACACCGCCGACGACCGCGGCGCGCCGGCCGTTCCGGCCGTCGACCATTCGCTCGATCAGCAGCATGAGCATGACCACGGTGACGGCCCCGACGAGTGCGTTGAAGAGTTCCCCCAGGAACGGGTTGACGCCGAACGCCCAGTAGATCCCGGCCAGGATCGCCGAATAGGCGGGCGGCCACTGCGCTGACGGGCCCCCCTGCGGCGGGCGGAAACCGAGACCTTCGTTGATGGCGACGGCGTTGGCGTTGTACATCATCGCGTCGTTGAGCACGAACCCGTCCCGATCGACCCACACCACCCACGCCACCCGCAGTGCGACCGAGAGTGCGAGGACGACGGCGTGAGGGAACCATCGCCACGCCACGGCCCGCGCGACGGGCGCAGGCAGACGGTCTCGGTCCATGGCTCGCATTGTCGCAGCTGATCAACTCGAACGAGCGGACGCCACGAGGTCGAGCACGTCGTCGCCGTACAGGTCGAGCTTGGCGGGTCCGACACCCTTCACACGGGCGAGGGCAGCGAGATCGGACGGCATCGCCGTCGCGATTGCCGCCAGCGTCTTGTCGTCGAACACGGTGTAGGCGGGCTTCCCGTCACGCGCTCGTTCTCGGAACGACCGCAGCAGGTCGAAGACGAGCGCACTCGCCTCGTCGACTTCACCGGGCCGGGCGCCCAAGGTGCCGCGTTGGCGGCCGGCCGTCTCGACCTTCGACCCGATCCGGAACCGACGGGTCGCATCACCACGCGCGGCGACCGCGGCTTCGGGTTCGAGTTCGGTGATCACCCATTCGTGGCCCTGGTCGACAAGGACGAGCCCGGCGACGGCGATCACCCGGGTGCGATCGAGCAGCGGGTGATCCGGTGCCTCGCGCTTCGGCTTCACCGACGCCGACGACGTTCGGATCGGGGCCGGCCCGGGGCGTTCGGGTGGGTGCTCGGGCGGTTCTGTGGTGAGCTCGTCGACGAACGGGCTCGGGTGTTCGCCGCTGACGATCGTGACGTGCTCGCTGCATCGGGTGATCGCGACGTGGAACAGCCGCCGCTCCTCCTCGACGTCCTCTGACAGCCGGTGGGGATACTGGTCGACATCGACGAGGTGCGCAATCACGTGCGGCCACTCCTGGCCCTTCACCCGATGAACGGTGCTCAGGACGACCCCACCGGGCTCGCGCCGGGTACCGAGCTGGCCGAGGAGCCACCGTTCGAACGTGGCCACCTCGGGATGCATGGCGCCCAGTTGACGGACGGCGAGCAGGTCGTCGCCCTGCGCGGAGCGGTTCATGCCCTGGCGGCCGTTGTCCAGCGTGGCGACGGCACCTCCCAGGCCGATCCGGTCGATCAGCAGGTCGAGCACCTGCGTGGTCGTCTGCGCTCGACGGACGGCCCCGGCCAGCGTGGAGAGGTCGACGACGAAGTCGTTGATCTTCGTGGCGTCGCGGTCGTCGGTCAGTCGCAATGCCAGCCGCTCGAGTCCGGCGAGGTCGGCCTGCTCGCCGGCCCAGTCGCGCAGTCGTGGGCTGAGGCCGCGTGACGGACGGCGGAGGGCTTCGCCGATGTCTGCCGCCGAGAAGGACGTCCCCCGTGCCAGGCGGAGCCATGCGAGCGTCGCGCGTACCGCAGTGCGTTCGAGGAATTCGGCCCCGACCCCGCCGAACACCGGAATGCCCACCGATGTCAACGCGATCTGGATCGGGACGAGCGTTGCGTTGACCCGTGTGAGCACCGCGACGTCATGCGGCGCCGCACCGCCGGCGATGGCCTGCTCGACCGCCGTCCGGCTCGCCAGGATCGGGTCGTCCCCCTGGACGATCGAGTAGCCGCCAGGGTCGGACGACGCCGCCCGAATCACCTTGTCGACACGGCGACGGTTGTGTCGGAGCAGACGATCCGCAACGTCGACCACACCGGCCGGACACCGGTAGTTCACTTCGAGCGGGTGGCTGTCGGCATGGGGGAACCAGGCGGCGAAGTCGATCAGCCACGATGGGTCCGCACCGTTGTAGCCGTAGATCGTCTGGTCGTCGTCGCCGACTCCGAACACCGCGGCTCCGCGCGCCGCCAGGAGGCGGAGGAGGAGCAGGTGCGCCGGTGTGAGGTCTTGGAACTCGTCGACGAGCAGAAATCGGCATGCCCGCTGCGCGACGCGTCGGGCGGTGGGTTGGGTGAGCAACACCTCGATCGCCCGGTAGATCTGGTCGTCGAAGTCGACCGCTCCCTCCCGATCGAGCGCAGCTCGGTAGAGCGGCCAGACGTCAGCGAGGCCGTCGACGTCGCCGCCGTACCGCGCCTCGGCGTCTCGCGGTGACACCAGGCCGAGCCGAATGAGTCCGAGGGCATCGATCCAGGGTGCGATCGGATCGGTGTTGAGGCGCTTGGGTGTCTGGACGAGTTTGGCGAGCACGCGTCGGACGTCGGGCTCGTCGATCGTCCTCCATCGGCGACGTTGAGCTGCGAACGGCGCCGAACCGTTCACGATCGCCAACGCAATCGCGTTGAGGGTCCGAACGTGCAGACCCGCAAGATCGGCCGTGCGCTGCTGCATCTCCTCCTGCGCTCGCTTGTTGAACGCGACGAGCGTGAGTGCGCCGCCCGGAATCTGCCAGTCGGCCAACAGGTGGCGAGCCCGTTCGGTCAGCACCCGCGTTTTGCCCGACCCGGCAGGTGCGATGATGCGCGCCGAACCGTGCCGGTGGGCCACCGCAGCGAGTTGATCGGGTGCGAGTTCGGCGGCGCTGTCGTTCGACATCGGCGTCACGAAGCGGCCGTGCTCGAGTTGGACGACGTGGAGGATGCCGACGCCGTCGATCGGGTCGCTGTGACCGATCGGGCCCCCGTCGAGCCAGAGGGCTCGGCCGTCCGGGCTCACCACGTCGGCATCACCATCGATCACCACGGATGCGCCGAGCTCGATCGCACGATCGACCGCCCACCAGGTGGTCGACTCGGGCGTTCGGGCATCGATCGAGTTCGACCACACCAGGTGGTGGAGTTCGTCGAGTTCGAACGAGAAGCCAGGCCCGACCTCGTACGGTTCGCGCTCCTCGACCGACTCCGGCCTGACGGCGAACTCCACCGACAGCTCGATCACCATCCCGACCCGTTCGGCGCCCCGCAACGTCGCGACCACCGCCGCCGGCAAGTTCAGCACCGAACGGTCCACGACGATCCGCTCCGCATCGATCCAGTCGTCGGGGGCCTGGCCGTCGGGAAGCACGACGACGTTGCGACCGAGATGTCGGGGGCCACGGACGGCGGTGATCGAGATCGTCGGTGACGCGACGGACACGGTGGACTGCTCGACCGCCGCGCTCGGCGCACCGTCAGGCTGGCCGTGGTGCTCGGCCCAGCACTGTTTGACCTCGTTCGGGCGCTGGTGTTCGCCGCCGCAGTACACACACGCGATCACCCGGGCGACCCTACCGACGAGCTGTGATGAGCGCCGTTCCCGGCTCTTGACGAAGTCTGATCTCAAGCCGCGGCCCGCACGCGCCGACGACCAGAGTGCAACCGCCCGCATTACAGTTTCGTTACGGAACGCCGCAGCAATCCACAGGAGTGACCACCCCCATGCACCGTTTCGTCTCGATTGCCCTGATCATGACCGTCCTGATCACGACTGCGCTGATCACGACGTCCCCGGTCGGCGTCGGCACCGCGGCCCACGCCGCGGCCGACTCCGGTGGTTGGACACTGCCGGTCACCCCACCGCGCTGCACCGTGACCGAGGCGAAGTCGGGTGACGTCGGCCACTGTCTGCTCGCGTTCTATCACGACCCGTCCACCACCGGTTGGGGCGTGCCACCCGCACCCGGTGTCGGCGAAGGCTGGTCGTACACGGGATCGCGCTACAACGGCTCCGCCGCACTCGCCGCATGGGAGGCCGGCCAGATCGTCGGCAACAGCGCGCCCGTGGCCGGGTTGGCCGCAGGAAAACTCCAGACCCACGTGGCCGTCCGTGCGCTGTTCGAAGGATTCCTGCAAGAGATCGCCGACGGTGGCTACCGAGTGCGTGACGCCAGTGGCTACTCCTTTCGTTGCACGAGCGACAACGGCGGATGGAACTGCCCTTCCGGCGATCCCGGCGACCTGTGAAATCATGCATGGGGGCTCGCGGTCGACATGAACTCGGGCACCAACCCGATCCGCAGCTACTCGGTCACCGCCGGCGGAACCGCCTGCTCGGTTCCGGTCGTGACCGATCTCCCGCAGTGGGCGATCCAGGCAGCAGAGCGCTGGGGTCTGTACTGGGGCGGGTACGGCTGGAACAGCGGGTGCCAAGATTCGACGACCCAACGCGAATCCGTCTACCGCGACCCACCGCACTTCGAGTTCCGCGGCACGATCGAACAGGCTGCTGCGATCGCAGCATTCAACCTCCAGCACGATCCGAGCGCGATCTGCTTCGACGTCGTCGACGACAACGGCAACGACGTCGAACGGTGTAACCGAGCGGGTCGGCCGGAAGCCGGTTGGCGCCTCCCCGTGCAGGTCGACGCGCCGGCCGGTGCGACCGCCGTCATGTTCAACCTCACGGCGACAGAGCCGGCTTCCCACGGGTTCCTGACGCTCGAGACGTGCGACGCCGTCACGCCGGAACGAAGCACATCCGCCCTGACGTTCGCACCCGACGACTCGGTTGCGACCATGGCCGTCACCCCACTCGACGACGACGGACGCTTCTGCGTCTATCGGTCGACCGCAGTCCACAGCATCGTCGACGTCGTCGGCTTCCTCGGCGCCGACGGTGAACCCATGTGGTTCGATCCGTCGACACCCACCCGGCTGACCGACACCCGCTCCAGCGGGATGTGCTCGCCGTCGGCGGGGTGCCACACCGGTCCGGTCGACAGCCAGGGCCGCCATGCGGTCCCGACGGCCGATACGAGGCCCCGCCTCGCGAACGTCGCTGTCATCGATGGCAAGGGGCCTGGCTTCCTGCAGGCGGGCACGTGCGACGGCGTCGGGCCCCAGCGCGACTTCTCCAACCTCAACTACCAGGGCAGTTCCGTGCGCTCGAATCTCGCGCTGATCGACAACGACCTCTCGGGAAGCTGCGTGTACGCGCTGACCTCGACCCACGTGATCGTCGACGAACTCGCACGCTGGACGACGAGGCCGGTTACGGATGGTCGCTGCAGGAACCCGATCGGGTGCTCGACACCCGCGAGTGCGCGCCGCAGTGGTGTTCACCTCGTCCGGTCGCCGGAACCGTGATCGAACTCGACCTCCACACCGATGCCCCGGCGGCTGCGATCGCGATCACCGCGACCGCCACGGCCGCTGGCGGGTTCGTATCAGCTGGACCGTGCGAACTCTTCCAGGGCGGCGCGATTCCGGCCACCTCGAATCTCAACCACATGGCGGGTCAGACGGTGACCAACCTCGCCCTGGTCGAACTCGATGCCGGTCGCGTCTGTCTGTTCACGCTCGCATCCGCCCACCTGATCGTCGACGTCCAAGCCGAACTGACCGAGGAGCACGAGATCGGCCTCTCACCGGTCATACCCACTCGAGTCCACGACAGCCGGACAGACTGACGGCTCCGTCAGTGTTCGGCAGCCGAACCGACCCGAGGCTTGTTCGACACGTAATCGCGGAGGCGCCGTTCGGCGGCGTCCCCGAACAGGATCTCGGCCACCTCCCGCAGACCTGACCCCTCGTGGATCTCGACGTCGGGCACCACGAGATCGATCTTGGAACGACGCCGCATGAAGTCGTCCAGCGTCACGATCATCTCGTGTTCCGCTGCTGCGTACAACTCGGCGCGCAGGTAGTCGGCGGAACCCATCACGTCCTCACCCATCGCCGGATCGGATCTGATCGATTCCAGTAGGTCGAACGCGCGACGGCCGTACCGCCGCCACAGGCGGTTGGTGAGCGGCTCGGTGTCCGGCTTCGTGCGCAGGCTGTCGAGCTTCATCAACTTGGCCTGGCGGTGGAACTCGGCGCGCGTCGCCGCCGCCGGCTCGCCGTACCAGTTCTCGAGATCGTCTTCGAGCGGGATCCCGAGTTGCTCGACTTCGTAGGCGACCTCCTCACCGACGTTCAGGCAGTCGGTGAGCTTGCCGCCGAAGATCGTCACGACGGCCCGCTCGTCGTCGCGCTCGATCTCATGCTTGCGGCTGAGGGTGGTCCAGTCGACGTCCTGCTGGTCGCCGGAGTCCTGCTTGACGACGAGGGGGCGGACGCCGGACCGCTCGGCGATGATGTCGTCGACGGTCAGCGGTCGTGGGAGGTCGAGTCGGGCGTTGATCTGGTCGAGCAGGAAGGTGCGATCGGCGTGGTCGACCTCTGTGAACGCAGTCTCGACGCGGGTGTCGGTCGTGCCGATCACCGAGCGTCGCCCCATCGGGATCACGTAGAACAACCGACCGGTGTCGTCGTAGAAGGCGAGCACCCGGTCGTGGCGTGTGGTCGTGATTCGTGGAACGACGAGATGGATGCCCTTCGAGTACACGATGCGATGTTCGGTGGTGAGCTTCCAACGCTCGTTGAGCCCGTCGACGAACGGACCGGCGGCGTTGACGATCGCGCGCGCCGACGTCGTGAACTCGCGGCCGGAGTCGACGTCGCGGAGCTGCACGACCCAGCGCCCTCCACGGTCCGAGTCGACCCGTTCGGCCGAGACGAGTTCGACGTAGTTCGCAACCGTCGCTCCTGCCTCGATCGACGACCGGACGAACGAAAAGACGAACCGCGAGTCGTTGTCGACGAGATAGGCGTCCCGATACTCGATGCCACCGCGAACGGTGCGCACGTCGACGACCGGCTCCTCGCGCTTGATGCTCTCGGCATCGAACAGCCTCGGACGCTTCGTGCCGAACAGGCCGATCGCCCAGTACGCCGTCGCTCCGAGGGCCGCGAACCAGGGCCGGTACGGAGCGCTGCGGTCGAGCGCAGCGAGGAACCCGATCTCTTTGACGTTGTCCGGATACGCCTTCATGAGGCGGTTGCGTGACCGGCAGAGCCCGAAGACCAGCAGGAGCTCATAGTGCTCGAGGTACTTGAAGCCGCCCCAGACGAGGTTTGACGACTCCTGGCTCGTGAAGTGGCCGAAGTCACCTCGGTCGATCAGCGCAACCGATGCGCCGCGTCCGGCGAGCGCAGCCGCCGAGACCGCGCCGTTGATCCCTGCCCCGACGACGAGGACGTCGAACTGTCCGCCATCCAACCGGTCGATGTTCGCGGCCCGCAAGCTCATCCCCGCAGCGTCGCAGACGACTGGCGCTGTTGCCAACGGTGAACCGTCATTTCACGGGTCGACGGTTCGTATTCCGTCCGTCGGAACCCCCGATCTCGGGGTGGTCAGCTGCAGCCGCTGGTGCTGCCGCAGCTGGGGCAGGCGTGGCAGCTGCCGGCCCGGACCATGTGGACCCCGCACTGCATGCACATCGGGGCGTCGATCGGCTTCGACCCGGTGATGCCGCGGGCAGGGGTATTGTCCTCGACCGTCGGCGCCACCGTGCCGCGCTCGATCCCGGCGGCCAGTTCGAAGACCGACGGCGCGCTCTTCGGGTCGGGAATCATCTCAGACCCCTGGCTCGTCTCGATGACCGCCTCGTCGACGCCTGGCAACGTCGGCTGCGTGCGCTCGGCGACCGTGAAGATACCGAGCTCGGCTCGCTCGTCGTAGGTCATGTACTCGAGCGCGAGCCGACGGAACAGGTAATCCATGATCGAGCCCGCGAACCGGACGTCCGGATCGTCGGTCATCCCGGCCGGCTCGAACTTCATGTTGACGAACGCCTCGACATAGCCCCGGATCGGCACGCCGTACTGGAGCCCGTAGCTGATCGACTTGGCAAAGGCATCCATCAGACCAGCGAGCGTCGAGCCCTGCTTGGAGACGGTGAGGAAGATCTCACCCGGCAGGCCGTTGTCGTACTCGCCGATCGTGGCGAAGCCCTTGCAATCCGCAACACGAAACTCGAATGTCTTGGACGATCGAGTCCTCGGCAGCTTCTGACGGATCGGCTTGTGGACGACCTTCTCGACGATCTTCTCGACGATCTCGGCGACCGATGCGGTTGCGTCGGCAGCGCCACCTTGGCGCGCATCGCCTTTCTTGGCCGTCGACAGCGGCTGGCCGACCTTGCAGTTGTCGCGGTAGACGGCGACCGCTTTCAACCCCAGCTCCCAGCTCATCTGGTGCAGGGCCTCGACGTCTTCGACGCTCGCCTCCTCCGGCATGTTGACGGTCTTGGAGATGGCGCCCGAGAGGAACGGCTGCACCGCGCCCATCATCCGGACGTGACCCTCGTAATGGATCGTGTTGTCACCCATCGAACAGGCGAACACCGACACGTGGTCGGCCGCCAGGTGCGGCGCTCCGAGGATCGACTTCTCACTGTCGATGTAGGCGATGATGTCGTCGACCTGGCGGACGTCGTAGCCGAGTCGCCGCAGCGCACGAGGGATCGTCTGGTTGACGATCGACATCGTGCCGCCGCCGACGAGCTTCTTCATCTTGACGAGACCGAGGTCGGGCTCGATGCCCGTCGTGTCACAGTCCATCATCAGGCCGATCGTGCCGGTCGGTGCGAGCACCGAAGCCTGACTGTTGCGAACCCCGTGGTCGCGGCCGTCGCGCACGGCGTTCTCCCACGCCATCTGGCCGGCAGCGAGCAAGTCGTCGGGCACGACGTCGTCGTCGTCGATCTGGTAGCTGGCGTCACGGTGCATCTCGAGCACCCGCAACATGTGCTCCTCGTTGACGGCGAACCCTTCGAACGGCCCGAGGCGAGCGGCGGTCTTGGCGCTCGTGGCGTACGCGTGCCCCGTCATCAGCGACGTCAGCGCGGCGGCCCACGCACGACCCGACGTCGAGTCGTAGGCATGTCCGAGCGCCATCAGCAGGGCGCCGAGGTTGGCGTACCCGATCCCGAGCTGGCGGAACTGGCGGCTGGTCTCACCGATCTCCGGGGTCGGGTAGTCGGCGCGGCCGACGAGGATCTCCTGCGCCGTGAACATCATCTCGACCGTGTGCATGTAGGCGTCGACGTCGAAGCTGTCGGTGCCGTTGTCGGCGTTGAGGTCGAGATACTTGAGGAGGTTGATCGACGCCAGGTTGCACGCCGAGTTGTCGAGGTGCATGTATTCCGAGCACGGGTTCGAACCGTTGATGCGGCCCGTGTTGTGGGCGGTGTGCCACCGGTTGATCGTGGTGTCGAACTGCAGGCCCGGATCAGCGCACTCCCACGACGCTTGAGCGATCTGGCGCCACAGGTCGCGCGCCCGCACCGTCTTGACGACGTCGCCGGTGGTCACTGCCTTGAGACCCCATTCGGCGTCTTCGACGACCGCCTGCATGAACTCGTCGGTCACGCGAACGGAGTTGTTCGCATTCTGGTACTGGATCGAGAACGAGTCGGCCCCGTCGAGATCCATGTCGAAGCCGTTGTCACGCAGTACCCGCGCCTTGCGCTCCTCTTTGACCTTGCACCAGATGAACTCCTCGATGTCGGGGTGTTGGACATCGAGAATGACCATCTTGGCGGCCCGGCGGGTCTTGCCACCCGACTTGATGGTGCCGGCAGAAGCGTCGGCTCCACGCATGAAACTGACCGGGCCGGAGGCCGTTCCGCCACCTTCGAGGAGTTCGACACTCGACCGGATCTTCGACAGGTTGACGCCCGAACCGGACCCGCCCTTGAAGATCACGCCCTCTTCGCGGTACCAGTTGAGGATCGACCGCATCTTGTCGTCGACCGACAGGATGAAGCACGCGCTCGCCTGCTGGGGGACGTCGTTCACCCCGATGTTGAACCAGACCGGGCTGTTGAACGCCGCCCGCTGGGTGACCAGGATGTACTTGAGCTCGTCGCTGAACGCCTGGGCCTCGTCGTCATCCGCGAAGTAGTCGCCCTCGCGACCCCAGCGCGACACGGTGTCGACCACCCGGTCGATCACCTGACGGAGCGAGTTCTCGCGCTCGGGCGTACCCAACGTGCCCCTGAAGTACTTCTGCGTGACGATGTTGGTGGCATTCGCGGACCAATCGGCGGGAAACTCGACGTCGAGCTGTTCGAAGGCGACCGAACCGTCCTTCCAGTTCGTGATGCGGGAATCCCGACGCTCCCACACGACCTCGTCGTACGGGTCGACACCGGGCGACGTGAAGAGCCGGCGAAGGCCGATTCGGCCGGATGTGGAGAGTCGTTCGGGCGCCAGAGACATGGTGTGAGATTCCTTCCAGAATGCGAGCAGCGTGTCGTCGAGCGGGACGGCACAAGATGTAGTCCAGTTTCCCCATCCCCAGGCGGTGTGACACAACACATTGTGTCACATCAACGGGGGCTGAGTATTACACCACTGTAGTTACAGCGATGTCAACGATTGGCGGAAGTTGTCGAAAAACAATCCTCTGACCAGCCGCGACGCGCCCGCTCGCGGTGTGGTTTCCTGCGCCGTTGGGCGGCACGACACACAGGTCCAGAGCTGCGCTCCAAGTGGGCTCAGCGGTCAGCCCCGGCCCCAACCCGCCCAACGCCTGACCACGTCCCACCTCA
This sequence comes from Ilumatobacteraceae bacterium, assembly GCA_039921745.1. Lineage (GTDB taxonomy): Bacteria > Actinomycetota > Acidimicrobiia > Acidimicrobiales > Ilumatobacteraceae > Ilumatobacter. The sequence continues at coordinate 26,232 of JBDSBE010000078.1, forward strand.
TCGTCCGTGTGTCGCGCCACCTTCGGGCACGGGTGCCAACCATACGGATGAACGGTTGTGGAACGGAAGGGGACAACGCTGTGAATTGGTGGGTATTTCTGTGGTCGAGCTGTGGACAGCAGCCGAGTTACCCACAACCTGGCACAATCGCGTGACATGGCCACCACTGCGCCCCGCATCCGGCGGCTGCTTCCGCAGCCGGTCACGACCACGACGATCGCCGCCGCATATGGCGACGACCGGCCATCGAGCCCTGATCGCCCGTGGCTCGGGCTGTGCATGGTGGCCAGTCTCGACGGTTCGGTCGCGGTCGACGGGACATCAGGGGGACTCGGGAACCAGAACGATCTCGACGTGCTCCTCACACTGCGTGCGGTGGCCGACATGCTGATCGTGGGCGCCGGGACCGCACGCGGCGAGGGATACGGACCTCCGAAGAAGACCGGCCAGCGGATCGGTGTTGTCACGAACAGCGGCGGCGTCGATCTCGACGGCGACCTGTTCACGAGCGGTGCGGGTTTCGTCGTGACCGCCGCATCGACCGACCTCGGCGATACCGATGTCGACGTCCTCCGAGCCGGGATCGACGAGGTCGACATCGCCGAGGCCGTGTCCCGTCTCCATGAAATCATGCCCGGGGTCCGCCATGTGCAGGCCGAAGGCGGTCCACACCTCAACGGCAGCCTGCTCGACGCCGACCTCGTGGACGAACTGGCTGTGACGATCTCACCGCGTCTCGTCGGCGGTGACGGGCCCCGTCTCACGGCCGGAGCGCACCCCACCGTTCGCAACTTCCGACTCGCCCACCTGCTCGCCGACGACGAGGGGTTCATCTTCGGGCGCTACCTTCGCGATCGCTGACCGTCATTGGTGCCCGCCGGATCATCGGCCGGATCATCGGCCGGATCATCGGCCGGATCGTTGGTCGCACTGGCGGTCGGATCGGGGATGGCGGCGTCCTTGTTCAACAGTTCGAGTTCCGTCTGGAAGTCGGCGGCCGCGTCGAAGTTCTTGTACACGGAGGCGAATCGGAGGTACGCCACCTCGTCGACCACCCGGAGATGGTCGAGGACCGTCAGGCCGATCCGGCTGGATGACACCTCTGGTCCGCCGACAAGGCGGATCTCGTCTTCGACATCGACCGCGATCTGCTCCGTGAGTTCATCGTCGAATGGGCGCCCCTTCGTCGCCGCCCGGACGCCACCGACGATCTTGCCGCGGTCGAACAACTCCGTCGTGCCGTCCGACTTGACGACGACGAGCGGGACCTCTTCCACCCGCTCGAACGTCGTGAACCGATCGGCACACGACAGGCACTGGCGACGGCGACGGACCGCTGCGCCCTCATGGGCCAGTCTGGAGTCGACGACCTTGGTGTCGTCGGCTCGACAGGTGGGACAATGCACCCGGTCAGGATACTGACCGGGTGCTGGACACGGCGTTCAGAGTGAAACCGTCAGGGCAGGACGACCCGCTGCCCGGCCTTGATCGAGGCGCCCCCGTTGAGGTCGACCAACTTGTCGACGAATCGGCTGATCGGCACCGAACCGCGGTTGGCGGCGGCGATCGACCACAGCGTGTCACCCGGCTGCGCGGTCACCGTGGCCCTGGTTTGTGCCGGCTGGCTCGCGGCGGCGGAGGCAGGGACGCCACCCGAGCCGGCCAGCACATCATGGGTGAGCACGATGCTGCACGCCGCGACGGCGGCGAGCGCGGTGCCCACGACGGTGCGTCGCCACCGGTACGTGGCGTCGCTGAGGGGACGGGACCCGCGGGACACGGTCCGTGCGGTCGGCTGTCGCCATCTGTTCGGTTGCAGTGTTGCCGGTTGCAGTGTTGCTGTCATGACCATTCGAAGGACTCCCAACGTGCCGATCGCTCGTGCTTCCAGGTGTCGAACACCTGTACGGAGAACAGTTGTACCCGAACGATCGTTCGATTGTCAACCCCTGATCGAACAAATGTCCCCGAACAGGTGTTTGACTCGACGAGCGAACAGCCGTACGATGGCCCCATGGCCGACAAGCAGATCAGCGCCCGTCAACTCCAGATCCTCGAGTTCATCTCAGCGCAGATGAGCGATCGTGGGTACCCGCCGTCCGTCCGCGAGATCGGCGAGGCCGTCGGCCTCACATCACCCTCCACGGTGCACAGCCACCTCAACACCCTGTCGCGCCTCGGGTATCTCCGGCGCGATCCGACGAAGCCACGTGCGATCGAGGTGCGCTGGGACTCGAACTCCGGCGTCGCAATGGAGCGTCGCCCGGTCCGCCACGTCCCACTCGTCGGCGACGTCGCTGCCGGCACTGATGTCCTTGCGCAGGAGAATGTCGAAGAGCTGTATCCGATGCCCACCGACTTCACCGGTGACGGCGATCTGTTCATGCTCCGCGTTCGCGGCGACTCCATGGTCGATCTCGGGATCCTCGACGGCGACTTCGTGATCGCAGCGCAGCAGAACACCGCTGCAAACGGCGACGTGGTGGTCGCTGGGATCCCCGGCAACGAGGCCACGGTCAAGACCTATCGCGCCGAAGGTCACGAGATCGTGCTCGTACCCGCCAACTCGACGATGGAACCGATGCGGTTCGATGCGAACGACGTCAGCATCTACGGCCGGGTCGTCACGGTGATGCGCCGCCTCTGAGTCGGTTCAGGTTCCCGATGTCTTGCCGGGTGCGTCCGGCAGCGTGGGTTCGATCTCGGGAGCGCTCGGGGCGCGAGTGACGGTCGTCGGGTCGGGCGGGGCGAGCGGCTCGGCCGAACCGGACGGTGCATCCCACGGCGACGAAACCGATGGGGAACGCTCGGGAAGTGGCGGCGCTGGTCGCGTGACCGACGCCGGTTCGTTCGGCAGGTGCGGGTTGACGGGTACCTGGCCCAATCGTGGCGGCTCTGGGGGCCAGTTGCCGTCGGTCCGTGGTCGAGCCGGCCCCCACCCCGGCCCGTCAGGGCTTGCGAGGGTGGCGGCACGCTTCGACCTGCGCCCGGCGAAGATCAGGAGACCGAGACCGAGGACGATGCCGCCGGTCGCGACGGCCAGCGCCGTGCGTCGGAGGTCATCGACGCCCTCATTCGGGTCTCGGCCGAGCGCGGCGACCACGGTGAGGTCGCTACCGATCACCGCGACGGCGTACTCCCCCGGTTCGGTGATCTCGACGCGCTGGACGGATCGACCGGCGAAGCCGTCGACGTCGTAGTCGATCTCCCCGGTCTGTGACAGCGCGTCGGGCACTCGGTCGCCCGTGAACTGCGCACCGAACGTGGCACCCGGCGTCGCCACCGGTTGGCACCCGCCCTCGACCGGTTCGAACGTCGCTCCCGCCTCTTCGAACACGAAGAAGGTGCCGACCTCGGAGAACTCCATTGTGGTGGTGCATCCGATCGGCGCACGAGCGAACCCCTCGACCGAGTCGGACGGTCGCTGCTGCGACACCACGTAGAGCACACCGCCGCCGACCAGCCCGGCGAAGAGCAGGAAGAGTCCGACCGCCGCCACCGTTCCCCGTGCTCTCGATCTGGCTGCCATCGATCCCTGTCCTTAGTCGTGTGATCGAGGGCTCGAGGTCCCGACACCGAGCCGGGACGCAACGAGATCGATCCGCTCGTCTGGTTGTACCACGGCGACGCGCACGTAGTGCGCACCCGCTTCGCCGTAAAAATCGCCTGGGCTCACGAGCGCACCGCCGGCTCGGGCGAGTCGTTCCGTGAACTCCCACGCGTCACCGACCTCGAACCACAGGTAGAAACCGCCAGCCGGCAACGCGATCTCGATGCCGGACCACCGACTCAGCACTGTCGCCATCCGCTCGAGGCGGGCGAGATACCGCCCCCGCTGCACCTCCACGTGCTGGTCGTCGTCGAGCGCGACGACCCCCGCCGCCTGCGCCGGACCCGGCACCATCATCCCGACGTGCTTACGGACCTCTTGGAGGTAGGTCACGAGTTCGGCGTCGCCGGCGTAGAAGCCCACCCGGGTACCGGCCAGGTTCGAACGCTTCGACAGCGAATGCACGGCAATGACCCCTTCCGTGCCGTGCTCGAGGATCGTGCGTCCACGGTCCGTCCAGGTGAACTCGACGTAGCACTCGTCGGAGAAGACCGGAATGTTGCGTTCGCGACCCCACGCGGCGGCCGCGCCGAGGTCGTCGAGGACGCCGCTCGGGTTGGCTGGGCTGTTGATCCAGAGGGCGAGCGCCCGTCGGGCGTCGTCGGGGTCGATCGTGTCGAGCTGCAGGCCTCCGGTCGGCGACATCGTCACCGGCACCGCACGGCAGCCGGCGAGCGTCGCCCCCATCTCGTACGTGGGATACGAGATCGCGGGATACAGGATCGTGTCGAGATCGGGGCGACGCAGCTTCAGCCACTGGGGCAGGGTTCCGACGAACTCCTTCGTCCCGATGCACGCACCGATCTGACCGATCGGCACGTCGACGTCGAAGCGACGCCCCATCCATCGCTGTACGGCGCTGCGCAGGTCGGCGCTCCCGATGCTCGGCGGATACCCGCGCTCGGCGCCCGACTCGGCGAGCATCGCAGTGACCGCATTCGGTGCCGGGTCGAACGGGGTGCCGATCGAGAAGTCGACCAGCCCACCGTCGAAATCGTCGCCGAGCGGTTTGAAGCGGTCGACCCGCTCGTACGGGTATTGGGGCGGGACGAATCCGGTCGGGCTCATGACGCCCCGGATGCTACCGACCGGATCTCATGCCGACGGCACGACGAAGTCGCCCAATCGCCCGGCCGATGCGTCGGAGAGCCGCGCCCTGACGTGAAACCCGTCGGGCGCCTCGGTGGTCGAGACCACCTCGCCCTCACGATGCACGCTGGCGAGCACGTCGCCGCGCTCGTAGGGGATCAGGAGGTCGAGCACCGTCGTGAGGGTGCGCAGCCGGTCGGACAGAGCGCGGAGAAACGCCTCGATCCCGTCGCCGGTGACGGCACTCACCACGACCGATCCGGCATAGTCGGCCATCAGCTCGTCGATCACGTCCGGCACCAGGTCGCTTTTATTGAACACCAGCAGTTCGGGAACCTCGGCGGCGTCGATCTCCGACAGCACGTCGCGCACGGCGGCGATCTGACCGTCCGGATCGGCGGCGCTCGAATCGACGACGTGGACGAGATAGTCGGCGAGCGCGGCGACCTCGAGCGTCCCCTTGAACGCTTCGACGAGACCGTGCGGCAGACTCCGAACGAATCCGACGGTGTCGGACAGCAGCACCGGTTCGCCGCCCGGGAGCGCCAGTCGGCGGGTCGTGGGATCGAGTGTGGCGAACAGGCGGTTTTCCGTCAGCACACCGGCGTCGGTCAGCTGATTGAGCAGCGTCGATTTCCCTGCGTTCGTGTAGCCAACGATCGCCACGCTCGCCAGGCCGCTCGCCTGCCGGCTCTTGCGTTGGAGGTCACGGGTCGCAGCCAGCGATTTCAGATCGGATTCGAGCTTGGTGATTCGGCGCATGATGCGGCGGCGGTCGACCTCCGTCTTGGTCTCGCCGCCGCCGAAGCGCGACCCGACGCCGCCGCGCTGCTGCGACAAGTTCGCCGACTTGCCCCGCCGCAGACGTGGCAGGCGATATCGGAGCAGGGCCAGTTCGACCTGCGCCTTGCCCTCCAGGGTGTGGGCGTTCTGCCCGAAGATGTCGAGGATGACGGCCGTGCGGTCGATCGCCGTCCTGCCGAGGATCTTTTCGAGGTTGTACTGCTGGGCCGGCGCGAGCTCGTTGTCGAACACGACGGTGTCGGCATCCACAGCGAGGCAGACGGTCTTCAGTTCGTCGACCTTGCCCTTGCCGATGTACCAGGTGTGATCGGGCGCGTCACGGCGCTGGACCATCCGGTCGACGACGTCCGCACCGGCGGTGTCGACGAGCAGAGCCAACTCGTCCAGACTCGCGTCGACCGACTCCTCGGTCATCCCGGGCAGCTGGACGCCGACGATCACGATCTTCTCTCGAACGGAACGGTCGATGAGGGTGGCGCCGAGCGCCTCCTGGTACGGCGTGGTCACAGGCTGATGTCGATCGTCGCGACGTGGGTGGCCGGACCCGTCAACGTGACGTGGCCTTCGATCGGGGTGTCGAGCTCGACCGTGGCACTGCCGCCATCCATGTGGACGACGAGCTTGCCGTCCGACGGCGTTGCCAGACCCCACCGAGCCGCCGCGTGAGCAGCTGCGCATGCGCCGGTACCGCACGCCTCGGTGACGCCGACCCCGCGCTCGTGGACCCGCATCCGGATCTCGTGCTGCTGCGGACCGGGCTCGACGATCTCCAGGTTGACCTGGGGTACCTTGGCGCCGAGCGTCGCGAGCTCGACGACGGCGACCTCGTCGACGCCGACGACGCTGTGCGGGTTCCCGAGGCTCAGGTGCGCGACCGGACGATCCGGGTGGCACCCGAGGTCGGCCCAACCCTCCGGCTCGGCGAGCGGGTCGACGGGACCCATGTCGACCGTGGCGAGGATCGTGTCCTGCTCGTCGGCCGCCGACAGGTCGACGCGGCGCTCACCGGCGTCGGTGAGGATCAGCTGCGTCGTCAGGTCGCCGCGTCGAACGGAGAGCGCCTGCGCGAAGCAGCGGATCCCGTTGCCGCTCATTTCGGCCCGACTCCCGTCGGCGTTGAACAGCACCATCTGGGCGGCGTAACCGTCGGCTGTCTCCCCCACGAGCAGCCCGTCGGCGCCGATGCCCCGGCGACGGTCGCAGACACGACGAGCCAGCGCAGGCAGATCGTCGACCTCGGGATGGAACACGACGAGGAAGTCGTTGCCGAGCCCGTGGTGCTTGGTCAGGGTGAGTGATGTCATGCGTGATGAAGTGCCTCTCGCACGAGCGGGGCCGCCTCGGCCACGGGATCGTGTTCGACGTCGACCCAGCGTACGCGCGGGTCACGGCCGAACCATCGCAGTTGTCGCACTGCGAACTGCCGGGTCCGGGTCACGGTCCGCTCGACCGCCTCGTCGAAGGAGCACTCGCCGTCGAGGTGGGCGATCAGTTCCCGGTAACCGAGCGCTTGAGCAGCGGTGCGGGACAGGCCGACGTCGAGCAGTCGGCGCACCTCGTCGAGGAGGCCGGATGCGATCATGTCGTGCACCCGCTGTTCGATCCGTGCGGCTTGGACGGTGCGATCCCAGCGCACACCGATCTGGGCCACTCGACTGGGCGGATAGGCCTCGAGTCCGGGGCCGTACGAACTGAACCGGCGGCCGCTTCCTTCGCACACCTCGAGCGCTCGTACGACGCGCCGTTCGTTGGTCGGTTCCATCTTCGCAGCCGCGACCGGGTCGACTTCTGTGAGCCGGGCGTGCAGCGCACGCAGGCCCGAATCGTGGGCCTCGGTCATGAGTCGGGTTCGGATCGCCGGCCACTCCCCCGGGAGTTCCAGGTCGTCGATCACGGCGCGGTGGTAGAGGCCGGTTCCGCCGACGAGCACGGCACGCGCACCACGGTCACCGATGTCGGCGATGACGGCCCGGTACGCCCGTTGGAACTCGGCGACGGCGAACTCGTCCGTCGGGTCGATCAGGTCGATGAGGTGATGGGCCACAGCCGCTCGGTCGTCCGCGGACGGTTTGGCGGTGCCGATGTCCATGCCTCGATAGACCTGCATCGAGTCGATCGAGACGAGTTCGACGCCGGCTTCGGTCGCCGCAATCGCCATCGCCACGGAGGACTTCCCCGATGCGGTCGGCCCGACCACGGCGACGGCGGGTGCCGTCACAGGGCAGCGACCGGGATCCGCACGACGTGGGTCGGCTCGGCGAGCAGGTCGACGAACCGGCCTTCCAGGAAGTGGGGAGCGCCGCGCGTCACCTCGACCGTCGCGTAGCTCCCGGTCCGGATCGGGAACGGCGGGGTGAAGTGCACCAACTTGTTCTGTCTCGTCCGACCGGAGAGCACGTCGGGATTCCGCTTCGACGGCCCCTCGACGAGCACCTCCTCGGTGCGACCCACCCGCGCTTCGTGTCGTCGCAATGCCGACCGTTCGACCACGAGCCGGAGACGCTGGAATCGATCGCCGGCAACGTCAGGGTCCACGAAGTCGGCCTCCATGCCGGCGGCCTCGGTGCCGGGGCGGGGCGAGAAGAGGAACATGTAGGCGTAGTCGTACTCGGCGGCGGCCGCGACTTCCAGGGTGCGTTCGAAGTCGTCGTCGGTCTCTCCCGGGAACCCCACGATGATGTCGGTCGATACGGCCAGGTCGGCGACGGCGAGCCGGCCCTGGGCCAGGCGCTCCAGATAGCGGTCAGCGGTGTAACCACGGTGCATCAGCGCGAGGACACGGTCGCTGCCGGACTGGAGTGGGTAGTGCAGGTGCTCGCAGACGGCGTCGGTCTCCGCCATTGCGGCGAACGTGTCGGGCCGCATGTCTTTCGGGTGTGGGCTCGTGTAGCGCACTCGGCGGATCCCGTCGACTGCGCCGACGTCTCGGAGGAGATCGCTGAACAGCGGCCGGAGCTTGGCGTCGAGGTCACCGCCGTGACGGGCTGCGAGTTGGATGTCACGCCCGTACGAGTTCACGTTCTGACCGAGGAGCGTGACCTCACTCACCCCGTGCCGGGCGAGTTGCTCGACCTCAGCGACGACATCGGCGTAGGGCCGGCTGATCTCGACCCCCCGAACGGCAGGCACGATGCAGAACGCGCAATTGTTGTCGCATCCGATCTGGATGGTGACCCACGCGTTGTAACTCGTCTCGCGACGGGCGGGCAACGCCGACGGGAACAGTGCGTGGTCGTCGATCACCGCCGCGTCGAAGATCTCGGTGATCGGGCCGTCGTTCGCCGACGCCTCACGGAGGAGCTCGGCCGCACGATGGACGTTGTGGGTGCCCATCACCACATCGACGTGACCCGCCTTCGTCGCCACGAGATCGCGGTCTTTCTGGGCGAGACACCCCGACACGACGATCTGGCGGCCCTCCTTGGCGTCCTTCCAGGGCTTGAGGTGACCGAGGTTGCCGTACAGCTTGTTGTCGGCGTTCTCCCGGATGCAGCAGGTGTTGAGGACGACCACGTCGGCGTCGTCCTCCGACTCGGCGAGCACCATGCCATCGGCCTCGAGGAGACCGGCGATCCGTTCCGAATCGTGTTCGTTCATCTGGCACCCGTACGTGCGCAGGACATAGCTGCGCGGCGCGTCGGACGTCATCGCGCCACGTTACCGGGCTCCCTCGTGTCACCCGGGTGGCGGATCGTCCCGAGAACACGCGGGCCAGCGACGAGTAGGCAGGGGAAGCAATCGCGACCGGGTGGTGTTCACTGTTGCCGTGACCACAGGGAATGCTGAAACCTTCGACCTGATCATCATCGGGAGCGGATCGGGGAACTCGATTCCCGAATTCCTCGCCGACCGGAAGATCGCGATCGTGGAGCGAGGCACTTTCGGGGGGACGTGTCTGAACGTCGGCTGCATCCCGTCGAAGATGTTCGTACTCCCGGCGGACAAGGCCGTCGAGGCTCAGCACGGAGCCGAACTCGGGATCAGGACGAGCTTCGATGGCGCGGACTGGCCGGCGATCCGTGACCGCATCTTCGGGCGGATCGACGCGATCTCGGCGGGCGGCCGGGATTACCGGGCCACAGGTTCCGAGAACGTCACCCTGATCGAGGGAACCGCACGGTTCGTCGGCGACCGCACCCTCGACGTGGAGGGCCGCACCATCACAGCCGAGCAGGTGCTCGTCGCGGCCGGGTCGCGTCCGGTCGATCCACCGATCGCCGGCTTGAACGAGGTGGGCTTCCACACGTCGGACACGATCATGCGGCTCGAAGCGCTCCCCGAGCGGCTCGGCGTGATCGGTGGCGGCTACATCGCAGTGGAGATGGGTCACGTCTTCTCCGGGCTCGGTAGCTCGGTGACGATGTTCAACCGTTCGCACGGGTTACTCACGTACCACGACGACGAGATCGCCGAGCGGTTCACCGAGGTGTTCGGTCGTCGTGTGGACCTCCGCCTCGGGCAGGTCCCGACGGCTGTCGAGCGACGAGGCGACACGATCGTGATCCACAGCAACGGACAGGAGACCGAGGTCGACGAGTTGCTCGTCGCCACCGGTCGGCTCCCGAACAGCGACATGCTCGACGCCGAGGCGGGCGGGCTCGACTGCCACCACTACGGCACGATCAAGGTCGACGAATATCTGCGCACCTCGGCACCGGGCGTTTGGGCGATCGGTGACATCGCCAACGACTGGCAGCTGAAGCACGTTGCGAACCACGAGGCGACCGTGGCGTTCTGGAACATCGCCCACCCCGACGAACTCCGTGCGGCGAACCACAAGGCGGTGCCGGCGGCGGTGTTCAGCAACCCGCAGATCGCGGCCGTGGGCCTCACCGAGCAGAAGGCCGTCGCGGCCGGACTCGACTTCGTCACCGGCCGTCGTGACTACGCCGGAACCGCCTACGGCTGGGCGCTCGTCGACGAGACCTCGTTCGCGAAGGTGCTCGTCGACCGGTCCTCCGGTCTGATCATCGGGGCTCACATCCTCGGGCCGCAGGCCGCGACATTGATCCAGCCGCTGATCCAGGCGATCCAATTCGATCAGACCGCGAGTCAGGTCGCGACGGCCCAGTACTGGATTCACCCGGCGCTCACCGAGGTCGTGGAGAACGCGCTCCTGAACGCGCTCGAGCAGCTCTGAGGGGGCGAGCCTCCAGCGGCGCTACTGTGCCGACGTGATCGCAATCCTCCTCGACACCACCCCCTATCGCATCATGGCGATGCTTCATATCGTTGCCGCGATCGTGGCATTCGGTCCGCTGTTCCTCTACCCCGGGCTCCGACGGGCCGGAGAGACGGCCGTCATCGCCTCGATGCACATGCGACTCGTGTTTCCCGCACTGATCGTCCTGTGGGTGCTCGGCATGGGACTCGCCGGGATGTCCGACGATGCGTACAAGATGTCGCAGCTCTGGCTGACCCTGTCGATCCTCGTGTGGGTGGTGCTCGTCGCGGTCAGCTGGTTCCTGATTCGGCCCGCGATCACCGACACCAGCCCCACCGCGGCCGCCAGGATGGCTGCCGGTACCGGCGTGACCCACCTCGGCCTGGTCGTCGGCCTCATCCTCATGATCTGGAAGCCCGGTCTCTGATGAGCCGGACCATTCGCGCAGCAGTCTGCCGGGCGTTTGGCCAGCCGCTGTCGATCGAGGACATCACGCTCGCCGCACCGGGGCCTGGCGAAGTCAGGATCCGCCTCCACGCCGTCGCGATCTGTCACAGCGACGTCTCGTACACCGACGGTGAGTGGGGCGGTGACCTGCCTGCGGTCTGGGGCCACGAGGCGGCCGGTGAGATCGTCGAGGTCGGCGAGGGCGTCGGATTCGACGTCGGTCAGCGAGCCGTGGTCACCCTGATCCGGTCGTGCGGTGAGTGTCGCAACTGCCAACGTGGCGCAGAGGTCGCCTGCACGGCCGACTTCCCCCTCGATACGAGAACGCCGCTCACCGATGCCGACGGCGCCGAACTCGGTCACGGGATGCGAACCGCTGCGTTCGCCGAGGAGGTGGTCGTGCACGCATCGCAGATCGTGCCGATCGACGACGATATCCCGGCACCGTCGGCTTCCCTGCTCGCATGCGGCGTCATCACCGGCGTTGGTGCGGTCCTCAACACCGCGAAGGTCACCCCTGGCTCCATCGTCGTCGTGCTCGGGTGCGGCGGAGTGGGTCTCAACGTCGTCCAGGGCGCTGCGCTCGCGAAGGCGGCGACGGTTGTGGCCGTCGATCTCCAGCCCGCCAAGCTCGACCTGGCGATCCACCTCGGGGCGACCCACGCCGTGGACCCGACCGCCGGCGACGTCGAAGCAGTCGTCGCCGACCTCACCGACGGGCAGATGGCCGACTACGTCTTCATCGCAACGGGCGCTCCCGCTGCGCTCGCCAGTGCCGGCGGTCTGGTGGGCACGATGGGCGCGATCGTCGTGGTCGGCATGCCGGCCACCGGCGTCGCCGGTCAGTTCGACCCGGGTTCGCTCGCCGCTCGGAATCAGCGCATCCTGGGCTCCAAGATGGGAACGTCGGTGATCGCACGCGACATTCCGTCGCTCGTGTCCAAGTACCTCGACGGCAAGCTCGAACTCGACGGCCTCGTCAGCAGAACGTTTGCGCTGGACGACATCAACGAGGCGATGGACGAGGTTCGCTCCGGCGCCGCACTGCGCAACGTGATCGTGTTCGCCGGGGTGGAGTGACGATGAGGATTTCCGAAGTCGAGACGTTCGTCGTCGGGAACCCACCACCCTCGTTCGGCGGCCAGTACTTCGTGTTCGTCAAACTGACCACCGACGACGGCACCATCGGATGGGGGGAGGCGTATGCCGCCACCTTTCGCCCCACGGTGATCGCCGCCGGGATCGAGGACCTCGCCGACCACATGCTCGTCGGTGAAGACCCGCACCACATCGAGCGATTCTGGCGTCGCGCGTACAGCCGCGGCTTCACGCAACGACCCGACGCCACACTCCAGGGCTGCATGAGCGCCCTGGAGATGGCGTGCTGGGACATCATCGGTAAGGCGGCGGGCAAGCCGGTCTACGAGCTGCTCGGTGGCCGTGTCCACGAATCGCTGCGCACGTACACCTACCTCTACCCGCGCCCGGACGACGTCGACGACGTATACGCCGATGCCACCGCTGCCGCCGAGCGCGCAGCCGAGGAGGTGGCTCGGGGCTTCACCGCGGTGAAGTTCGACCCGGCGGGCCCGTACACGGCGATGGGCGGGCACCAACCTCGCCTCGTCGACATCGAGCGGACGAGCGCCTTCGTGCGCGAGATCCGAGCGGCAGTCGGCACCGCAGCCGACCTCCTGGTCGGCACCCACGGCCAGTTCACCGCCGGTGGTGCACTTCGGATCGCTCGGGCGATCGCCCCCTACGACCCGCTGTGGTTCGAAGAACCGGTTCCGCCCGACGACGTCCGCGCCATGGCGCAGGTCGCGGCTCAGAGTTCGGTGCCGATCGCAACCGGCGAGCGGCTGACCACCAAGTACGAGTTCGCGCGCGTGCTCGAAGCTCGGGCAGCGTCGATCATCCAGCTCAACCTGAGCCGGGCCGGCGGACTCCTGGAGGGCAAGAAGATCGCGGCGTTGGCCGAGGCGTTCGGTGCTCAGATCGCACCCCACTGCTACAACGGGCCGATCGGGCTTGCGGCCAACATCCAACTGGCTGCGTGCTCGCCGAACTTCCTCGTCCTCGAGTCCATCATGGACAACAGCGGATTCCACGCCGAACTCCTGACGACACCGCTGACGTGGGAGCGCGGCCGATTGATCCCTTCGACGGCGCCCGGACTCGGCGTCGAACTGAACGAGGCCGTCGCCCGCGCCCATCCGTATACCGGTGACCGGACCCACCTCACGATGTGGAACGACCCGATCGACACCGCGGACGACGTCGTGCGCTGATCGATCATCAATCAGGTAGCTGCATGTGCCCGTCGGCGTTGTTCTCGCTGAACGGATTGTGGGCGAGCTCCCACAGGTGGCCGTCGAGGTCGGCGACGTACGACGAGTAGCCGCCCCATTCGACCGCCTCCGGCTGCTTGACCGGCGTCGCGCCGGCCGCGACCCACTCTGCGAAGACCGCATCGACCTCGGCGCGGCTGTCGCAGTTGAGGGCGACGGTCACCCCACGAAAGCCCGACCCGAGCGCATCGACCCCGGCATCGCCGGCCAACATCACGCGCTCGAACAGACCGAGCGCGCTGCCCTGCATCGAGAAGAATGTGATCGTCTCCTGTGAAGCAGACGACCGCCGCCACCCGAGCGACTCGTAGAACGAAGTCGCCCGGGCAACATCGGTCACGCCGAGCGTCACCATCGTCAATCGTTGTGGAACCGTCACGGCGTCACGCCATCACGATCAGTCGAGGCTGATCGGCTCGTCGTCAGCTTCGCTGAACGCCTCGTCCGAGACGTCCAGGATCTCGTCGATCGGAGCGTTGGGGTCGGGCTTGAGACCACAGGCGATCATCACCTTGTCGCTGATCTCCATCATCACCTCGGGATTCTCGGTGAGGAAATTTTTGGAGTTCTCGCGGCCCTGGCCGAGCTGTTCGCCTTCATAGGTGAACCAGGCACCCGACTTGTTGACCACACCGAGGTCGACCGACATGTCGAGCAGCGCACCCTCGCGACTGATGCCCTTGCCGTACATGATGTCGAACTCGGCCTGACGGAACGGCGGCGACACCTTGTTCTTGACGACCTTCACGCGAGTGCGGTTGCCGACGATCTCGGCGCCGTCCTTGAGCGATTCGATCCGACGAATGTCGAGCCGCACCGACGAGTAGAACTTGAGGGCACGGCCGCCGGGCGTGGTCTCGGGCGAACCGAACATCACCCCGATCTTCTCGCGCAGCTGGTTGATGAAGATCGCGATCGTCTGCGTCTTGCTCAGGTTGCCGGTCAGCTTGCGCAGCGCTTGGCTCATCAGGCGGGCTTGGAGGCCGACGTGGGTATCGCCCATGTCGCCTTCGATCTCGGCCCGCGGGGTCAGGGCCGCCACGGAGTCGATCACGACCACGTCGATCGCCCCCGAGCGCACGAGCATGTCGCAGATCTCGAGCGCCTGTTCACCGGTGTCGGGCTGGGAGATGAGGAGCTGGTCGATGTCGACGCCGATCGCCTTCGCGTAGATCGGATCCATCGCGTGCTCGGCATCGATGTAGGCGCACACCCCACCGTTGCGCTGGGCTTCGGCGACGACATGCATCGCCAGCGTCGACTTACCCGACGATTCCGGGCCGAAGATCTCGGTGACGCGGCCTCGTGGCAGGCCGCCGATGCCGAGGGCGAGATCCAGTGGCAGGGCGCCGGTGGAAATCGATTCGATCGACATCGAGGTCTTGTCGCCCATCCTCATGACGGAGCCTTTGCCGAACTGCTTGTCGATCTGGGCGAGTGCCATGTCGAGTGATTTTTCGCGGTCGCTGGCCATCTGATTTCGTCTCCCTGTTCGGTCCTGTCTGAGTGTCGGGGCTGTGGCCCGATCCGTTGGAATCAACGTGGTGCTCACCGTAAAGCAGGGGTGTCACGGTGTTCGGTGGGACCACCCTCGGCGAATGACACGAGTGTAACCATCGAACAACCGTTCGAGCAAGCCTTTCGACGACGATCGTCCGGCGCCGAGCCGATCAGAGTGTGGCGTCGCCGTGCCCGGCGAGTTCCGACGGGGTCGGCCGGCGCATCAAGAGGTCGATCGCCTGCCACAGCGTGAACGACACCGGGTAGAACAGCGCGGGGCCGACGAGCCCCAGCGCGGCCACGATCAGCGTGAGGGCCAACACGGGAACGTCGGGCGCAGTGGCGATGACCAGCACGAGGATCGTCACGAGGATCGTGCCGAACGTCAGGATGATGTTGGCCGTGATCGCCCCGAGTTCGAATGCAGCGTCGCCGCGGCGGTAACCGTGCCCGCAGTTCACGCAGTGATCCTGGCGCTTGAACCACCCGACGAAGAAGGCTCGACCGTCGCCGCACCAGGCACATCGGCGGGTCAGACCACGCAGGATCAGGTGCGGACGTGAAGGAAAGTCGTCGATCGGAACCGCCACACTCGCAACTTACCGGTCGGGTTTGCCAGACTCTCCCACAATGGAACGAAGTCTCGCGGGTGTGCTGTTCCTGATCTCGGGGCTCGCGTTCAGTCTCGCCGCGGGCGGATGGTGGATGCAGCGGATCGTCTTCACGCCCGACGACACCCGCGCGACCGCGGCGGCGATGCTCGAAGAGCCCGACATCCGACTCGAACTGAATACGGTCATCACGGGCGCCGCCGCTTCGTCGATCGACCAGACGACCGAGCAGCTCTCGACCACGCTCGAGAACGTCGTGCTCTCCAGCCGCTCGGGCGCGGCCGTTCTGGCGCCCATCATGCAGCGGGCGCACGAGCGGGTGATCGGCCTCCGCGACGACGAG
Organism: Ilumatobacteraceae bacterium; assembly: GCA_039921745.1. Taxonomy (GTDB): domain Bacteria; phylum Actinomycetota; class Acidimicrobiia; order Acidimicrobiales; family Ilumatobacteraceae; genus Ilumatobacter. Next base: position 42,151 of record JBDSBE010000078.1, read on the forward strand.
CCGATTCAGGTGACCGGCGCCGAGCTGATCCCGATCGTCCGAGACGAACGTGCGGCCGATGTGCAGCCCATCACGCTGCCGATCCAACCGATCGGCGTGCTCAAAACGACTCGCTCGGTGATCGGCTGGCTGATTCCCATCGGCGCGGCGTTCGGCATCCTCGCACTCGCACTCGGCCTGATCACGAGGCCCGACCGGCGCGACGTACTCCGTGGGCTCGGAGAGTTCGGGCTCGCACTGGCCGGGTCGATGCTGGCCTTCGGCTACCTCATCCCCGTCCAGTTCCTCACCGCGATCGACAATCGAACCTGGACGCACGCGATTCCCCGCCTTGCGCTGCGCACGCTTCCGGTCGTCCTCGGCACGGCGGCGATCTTCGCAGTCGGCGGCGTCGCGTTGATCATCGCGTCGACGACGAACAGTAAGCGCCGTCAGTGGTCGACGCCGCTGTCGGTGGCGAGGTACAACGGCGGTGACAACCCCGGGTGGGGATGACACACGAGCCGATCGTCAGGCGACTTCCATCGTCCTGAGCCGGCGAGCTGCGAGACCGAGCGCCGCCACCGATACGAGGAGTGGCACCACGACGCCGGCCGTCAGCGACAACTCGCCCAGCTCGAGGTCGACGCCGGTGATCGCCGTGATGATCGACCGTGTGTAGCCACGCACGGCAAGTTTGGCTGCGAAGCTGCCGAACGCGGCGACGATCCCCTCCCAAATGAGGATGTACCCGAGACCCCATACGATCGGGTTCTTCAGCACCAGACCCACGAGCACGAAGATCGCTGCATAGGTGATCACGCCGATGAGGCCGGCGAGCAGGGTCGCCCACACGAGGTCGGATCCACCGTCGACGACGATCGCCGATGCGACCAGCGGCACCAGGGTGAGCGGCAGACTGGCAGTGACCGACGCCGCCCACGCACCGACGACGACCGACCACCGCTGCATCGGACGCAACCACAGATACACGAGCGTGCCGTCCTCGCGTAGATCGCCGAGCGCCGCTGAGGCGAAGACCAGCGCGACGATCGGCAACAGCGTGGTGAAGCCGAGGTTCGAGATCAGCTCGACACCGGTCACCGTTCGGTCGGTGAGGTCGGTCGCCCCGACGGCGTAGGCAACGGCGGTGACGACTGCGCCGACGGCGAACAGCGCCGCCAGGCGGCCACGGGTGACCAGCTGCCGGAGCACGATGCCGTAGGTCAGGCTGATCGCTCCTGCGGCCCCGACCCGCCCGCTCATCGCCGTTCCACCAGATACCGGAACACGGATTCCAGATCGTCGTCGGTGGGCTCGACCTCGCGGAGGCGTACGCCCAGCTCGCGAGCCACGATCGCGATGTGGCGGCCGAAGCGGTCGACGTCGTCGGTGTCGACCATCAGCGAGTCGACGCCGATCGTGACCCCGTTGACGAGGTTCCGCTCGACCAGGGCCGCGCCGAGCGACCGTGGCGAATCCGCGGCGATGCGGATTCGGTGTGGACGATCGTCCATCAACGTGCGCAGGTCGTGGTAGTCGCCGGTGGCGGCGAGACGGCCCTGTGCGATCACGAGCACTCTCGAACCGAGACGGGCGACCTCGTCGAGCACGTGGCTCGAGACGAGCACGCAGGTTCCCCGGTCGGCGAGATCATGGAACAGGCGGATCATGCGGTTGCGCTGGACGGGGTCGAGGCCGGTCAGCGGCTCGTCGAGGATCAGCACCTCCGGCTCGTGGACGAGGGCTGCGGCCAACTTCACCCGCTGACGCATGCCCTTGGAGAACGCACCGACCGGCTTGTCGTCGTCGGCGTCGAGTTCGACCAGGTCGAGCGCACGGCGAGCAGCGCGATCGGCTTCGTCGATCCCGTTCGTCTCGGCGGCGACCATCACGAACCGGATCGCCGACAGCCGATCGAACAGCGCATCCTGCTGCGGAGCGAGACCGATCCGCCCACGAACGACCAGATCCGCTCGGGCGTCGGCGCCGAGCACCCGAACGGTGCCGCGCGACGGAGCCGTGAGCCCACACATCAGCCGGAACAGGGTGGACTTGCCGGCCCCGTTCGGGCCGAGGAGCGCCGTCACCCCGGGCCCGACCGTGAACGTGACGTCCGAGACGGCCACGACATCGCCGTACGACTTCGTGACACCGTCGACCTGGATGATCGCACCCGGGATCGATTCGACGGGCGGCCCAGAACCGGACGGTGCAGCGCCGATCGGTGACGGGGGCGCCCACGCGGCCATCAGACCGCCGCCCGGCCGCGAAAGCTGAGTGTGAGCAGTCCGACGCCCGAGCCGGCCCATCCGAGGCACCCGAGCGCCACCTGCCACGTCCCGACCGCGCGGAAGTCGTCGCTCCGGTCGCCGAACAGCCGCGGCGCGACCTCGAGCGCCAACCCGAGTGGGTCGAGAACCCGCCACGACTCGGAGCGCTCCGCCACGTTGACCAACAGATCGGTGACGATCGCCCCACCCACGACGACGAACACCACGGCGATACTGGCGAACGCACGACGGGATGTCATGCTCGCCACCCCCAGGCTCACGGCGGTGTACACGGCACAGATCACCAGACCGGCCACGAGCAGACGAGCGGCCACGCCGAGCCAACCGAGCAGGCCGTCCGGACCCTGGCTCTGGAACGTGTAGCCCAGGAACCACAGCACCGGAGGCCCCAGCACCACCAGCGCCATCGTCGAGAGCACGGCGACGACCTTGGCGACGACGTAGGTCAGGCGCGAGAGCGGGGTCGACAGGTACAGCGCGAACATGCCGTCACGTCGATCACGCACGATCGCTTCGGGTGCGACCAATGCAACGAAGACGATTGTTGCCACGAACGAGTACTGGAAGAACTCCCAGTAGTCGGGTCGGAGTTCGTCGCCGAAGCCCTTGAGCAGCACGGAGATCGCGACGAACGCGATCGCCGGCACGAACGCGATCACCATCACGATGATCGGAAAGACCTTGTGACGCGCCGTGCGCCCCAATCCGAGGATGCTGCGCGCCGTGTGCCACGCCACGGATCGCATCGCACCGATCACGCCAGAGCGCGTGCCCTCGAACCGTCGGTAGCCGCGATCGAGAATCCGGGCGTCGCTCATCGCGAGCCCGCTTCGAAGATGTCTTCGAGTCGACGCCGGCGGCGCACGATCCGCGCCACTCGCGCCTGCGCGTCGGCGCATGCATCACGCACCGCGTCGGCGACGTGGTCGACATCGGCGCCGAGCACGTCGATTCGACCGGTTTGACCGTCCCGACGAACGACGAGGCCGACCGCTTCGAGAGCAGCAACGACGTTCGTGAGCGCGTCTGGCTGATCGGCGACGTCGACGAGTTCGACGGTCACGCCGTCGTCGTGCCCGGTCAGGGCGTCGAGCCGCCCGTGGGCGACGAGCCGCCCGTGGTCGAGGGCGACGACGTGGTCGCAGATTCGCTCGACCTCTTCCAGGAGGTGCGAGGAGAGCAGCACATCGATCTGGTACTCGTCGCTGATCTGGCGGATCAGGGCGAGCATCTCGTCGCGCTGGACCGGGTCGAGGCCGTCGGTCGGCTCATCGAGCAGCACGAGCGATGGATCGGCGGCAAGCGCCTGCGCAAGTTTGACCCGCTGGCGCTGCCCCGTCGACATCGTGCCGAGCGGCCGAAACCGCTCCTCGCCGAGGCCGACGAGCCACAGGGCGTCGCTGGCCCGGCCGCGCGCCTCGGCACGCGGCATGCCGCGGACCTCGGCCATGTGCTTGACGAAGTCCGACGCCGGCATCTCGTCGGGAAACACGTTCCGTTCGGGTCCGTAGCCGACGAGGGCGCGAATCTCGGCCCCGGCAACGGACGGGTCGAGCCCGAGCACCCGCACGGTGCCGCGCGTGGGGGCGCGTAGACCGAGCACGATGCTCATCAGCGTGGTCTTGCCGGCACCATTCGCACCGACGAGTCCGGTCACGCCGGTTTCGATCGACAGTTTCAGGTCGTCGAGCGCGAGCGACGACCCGAACTGCATGGTCAGTTCGCTCGCGGTGATGACGGCCACAGCGCCATCATGACGCACCGGCGACACCCGGACATCGGCCATCCGGCCGACATCAACGGAGCGGCTGGTTCTCCTACGCGATGAGTTCGTCGACGAAGTCGCCGAACACGTCGGCGTACCGCATTGCGTCGTCGTCGTCGTGCATGACCGAGATGAGCCACTGCTCGTCGAGGCCAGGCGGCAAGAGGACACCACGGTTGATCCCGTGGATCCACTGCGCGAAGGCCAGGTCGAAGTCCGAGTCCTTGTAGTCGCGATAGTTGCGGACACGGGCCGCACGCCACGTGATGCAACCCTTCGCGCCGAACTCGACCGTGTGGGCCGGCAGGCCGGCGTCGTCGATGATTCCCTGGCACGCCTCGACGAGCCGCTGGTTGCGCTTCACGGCCTCCTCGACGATCGGACGGGTACACGCCTTCGTGAGCGTCGCCTTCACGGCGGCCATGACGAGCGGGTTGCCGTTGTAGGTACCCAGGTGGAGCACCGTGCCGTCGGTGAGCAGATCCATGAACTCGGATTTGCCACCGAAGGCGCCGACTGGGAACCCACCACCGATCGACTTCGCGAGCGTGATCAGGTCGGGCTGGACGCCGTAGAAGCGGGTCGCGCCGCCGTAGCCGGCGGTGATGCCCGTCTTCACCTCGTCGAAGATCAAGAGCGTGCCGTGCTTGTCGCAGATCTCGCGGACGGCCTGCAGGTAGCCGTCGTCAGGGAGACAGATGCCGATGTTCTCCATGACGGGCTCGACGATGAAGCACGCGACATTTCCCGCAGCGAGCGCCCGATCGAGCGCCTCGGGGTCGTTGTAGGGAATGACGACGACGTCGCCGAGGGTCCCGGCGGTGAGGCCGCCGGACTGCGGCACCGAATTGGGTGCGTCCGCGGGCCCCGCCTCGTCCAGCGACGGCTTGTTCGACACCATCACCTCGTCGTGGTGACCGTGGTACCCGCCCTCGACCTTGACGAGTTTCTCGCGGCCCGTCGCCCCTCGGGCGAGGCGGATCGCATCCATCGTGGCCTCCGTCCCCGAGTTCGTGGGGCGCCACATCGGCAGGCCGTACCGTTCGGCGAGCAGCTCCCCCACGTCGGCGTTGAGCTCGCACGGCGTGACGTACAGGGTTCCGTGGTCGAGCTGTTCGGTCACGGCTTCACGAACGGCAGGGTTCATGTGGCCGGCGAACAGCGCCCCGAACCCCATGTCGTAGTCGACGTATTCGTTGTCGTCGACGTCGATCATCTTCGACCCGGACGCGTGCTTCACCACGACCGGCCACGGGTCATACGACTGGAAACTCGACGGGACGCCTCCGGGCATGACCTTGCGCGCCCGGTCGGTCGCGACCTGCGACTTCTGGGTTCGCTGCGAGTAGAGCGACATCTCGCGCTCGGTGATCGCTTTCGCGTTGGCAACGAGTTCGTCGTGGCTGGACACGGTTATCAGTGCTTTCTGTGAGGTGGCCCACCAGGCTACTCCGGCGGCCACACCCCGCGTGCGTGTACCATAGCGGTTCCGACATGGCCGGAGTATGATGGCGTCATGACGATGATTGTCGTACCGCTCGGGCGGCCGAGCGACGTCGGCCGATTGATCCGCTCGTCGCGTGAGCGGGCCGGTCTCTCCCAGACGCAGCTCGCCGAGCGTGTGGGAACCACGCAGTCAGCAGTGTCCAGATGGGAACGAGGCCACGATGAACCGCGTCTGACGACGCTGGCCAGGCTCATCCGGGCGTGCGGACGGTCGGCGTCGATCGTCGTCGATGACGGGGTCGACCGAGCGCAGATCCGCGCCCATCTCGCCCTGACGCCGACACAGCGGCTGAGCGCCGTGACCAACGTGAGTCGGCTCCGCGCGATCGCCCGACCGAGAACGACCCACCCGTGACCGCCGTCTTCGACCCGATCGCGCTCGTGCGGGTGCTCGCTGAGCACGATGTCGACTGCGTGCTGATCGGTGGCCTCGCCGCTGTCCTGCACGGGTCGCCGACAACGACGAACGACGCTGACATCGTGCCCGAGATGTCGGCTGCCAACCTGGAGCGCGTCGGTGCGGCGCTCCGCGCGCTCGACGCCCGACTTCGCGTCGCGTCGGATCCCGACGGCGTGCCGTTCGACCCTCACCCCGCATTGCTCGCCTCGATGAAGATGCTGAACACCACCACGAGATACGGCGACCTCGACCTCACGATCTCGCCAGCCGGCATCGACAACTACGAGTCGCTGACACGTGCTGCGGTCACGTTCGACATCGATGGGTCGTCGATTCTGGTTGCCTCACTCGATGACCTCATCCGGTCGAAGGAATCAGCCGACAGAGCGAAGGACCACGCGACATTGCCGCTCCTCCATGCGCTGCGGGACGAGATCGAACAAGCCGGGTGATGGGCCATGGCGCCCCGACGCATAGCGTCGATCGCATGTCGAAGATTTCTGTGATTGCCAAGCTGACCGCCGCTGCCGGCTCTACCGACGACCTGGGAACGGCGCTCGCCGACCTGATCGAGGCCGCCAACGACGAGCATGGCCTGGAGATCTACAGCGTTCACCGAGCGAACGACGAGGCCGACACGTTCTATTTCTTCGAGCTGTACCGGGACGGAGACGCGATCGACGAGCACGGCAAGGGCGACGCGATGAAGGCGGCGATGGCCGCCGTCGGCACGCTGCTGGCCGGCCGCCCCGAGGTCATCCGGATGACCCCCGTCGCCGCCAAGGGGCTCGCCCTCTGACGGCCTGACCGCAGCCACCGCTCACTTGCGGCGGACCCCGAGCTGCCAGACGCCGGTGACACGGCTCGGGTCGCCCCACACCGACCGATCGTCGAGCGGGTCGGCATCCATCGTGATCACATCGGCGTCGCGGCCCGCAACCAACTGGCCCGTGTAGGGAGCCTGCGGTCCGAGGGTGTCCGGAGCGCTTGCTGTTGCCGCCTCGATCGCCTCGAGGTCGGTCATGCCGGCGTTGATCAGATGCATGATCTCGAGGCTGCCCGTGCCGTACATCTGGCCGGACACGAAGATGTCGCAGCCTGCGGCGATCTTCACGCCCTTTGCAATGGCGAGCTTCATCGCCTGCTCATGAACGCCGCTGACCATCTGACCCTTCTCGTGCACATACCGAGGCAGACCGTCCTGTTTCAGCAACGCCTCATTGACGTAGCGCGTCGGCACCAGCCACGTTCCCTGCTCGACCATCAAATCAGCTGCCTCCTCGTCCAGGAAGCTGCCGTGCTCGATCGAGTGCACGCCGGCTCGGAGAGCCGCCATGATCCCGGCTTTGCCGTGGCAGTGGGCGGCGACGATCCGTTCGGCACGGGCCGCCTCGCCGACGATCGCCGACAGCTCGTCATCCGAGAACTGCTGATGCATCGGATGGTCGATCTCGGACATCACGCCTCCGGACGCGCAGATCTTGATCAGCTTGGCGTTCGATCGGAGGTTCGTGCGGACCGCCTTGAGCACCTCGGGCACGCCGTCGCACAGGATGCTGAAGCCGGCGTTGCACGTGAGTTCGTGGGCGAAATCGAGCGGCAGCGAGTGGATGTCGCCGTGCCCGCCGGTGGTCGACAGGATCCGTCCGGCTCCGTAGATGTGCGGCCCTCGCATCCGGCCTTCGGCGACGACCGGCGCGAGCCGCAACCCGATACCGCCCACGTCGCGCACGCTGGTGATCCCACCGTCCAGCACCTTGCCGGCGTCTTCGACAGCACGCGCCGCCGCTGCCACGACGTCGACCGTGGCGAGCGCGTCGAGGCTCGACAGCGACATGCCGACGAAGTGGGTGTGACAATCCCACAGGCCGGGCAGGACCGCCGGCACCTCGTGGATATCGTCGGCCGACTCGGCCTGCGGTGCGTCAGCCGACGATCCGGCGTACGTGATCACTCCGTCCTGCATGACGACGGTGCCACGTTCGATCGGCTCCCCGCGGCCGGGGATCAGGGTGTCAGCGACGATTCGAGTTGCCATGATTCCAACCGTAGATGAGGGATGACCGGCCTGGCGGAGGTAAACGAGCCGAGCCGGCACGACGCCATATCGCTCGTCGATGCGATGCCGGTCCGGGTCTCGGCATCAGGACGCGTAGATTCGGTGCATGGCCTCCGACGAACGATCGAGCGAACCACCCACCGACGAGCTCGTCAACAAGATCACCTGGAAGATCCCGAACGCGCTCGCACTGGTCGGCTCACGCGCGGGCGACGAGTGGAACGCGATGACGACGAGCTGGATCTCCCAACTGTCGATGGAACCGGTGCTGATCGGCGTCGGCGTCGACAACGACGCGGTCACCCACCGGCTGATCTCCGAGGGTGGCTCGTTCACCGTCAATCTCTGGTCAGCGGACGACACGCGGGTGTTCGTGAAGTTCTCGAAGCCGGCCACCTTCGACGGCGATGCGATGACGCTCAATGGGCGAGCGGTGCACGCCGGTGTCACGGGTGCACCGGTGTTCGACGAGGCGATTGCATTCGTGGACTGCACGGTGCGTCAACACCTCGATCTCGGCACGCACACGCTGTTCGTCGGCGAGATCGTCGGTGCCGGGGTCCGCGACGACGAGGCCCGATCGGCGTCGATGAGCGACACCCGCATGAAGTACGGCGGCGTCAAGCGCCACTGAGTTGCTGGAGTGTCCAGCTGTTGCCGTCGGGATCCCCGAAACCGGCGAACTGCACCCCGCCGAGATCTTCGACGTCACCGACGTCGACGCCGCGAGCAACCAAATCGGCGCGGGCGGCGGAGATGTCGACGACGACGAGGTGCAGCCCACGAATCGAACCGGCTTCGCCCCCGAGACCGGGAAGACCCGAACTGAGCACGATCGAGCACGCCGAGCCCGGCGGCGTGAGCTGGACGATGCGCACCCCGGCCGCAGGCTCGACGTCGTGATCGACGTCGAAGCCGATCTGTTCGACGTAGAACGCTTTCGCGCGTTCGATGTCGGCGACCGGTATCGGGACCAGTTCGAGCTTCATGTCCATGGGTCGTGTCCTTCCGGTCGATCCTGCCGCGCAGGAACGTGCCACCGTACGCGATCGACGGCGTCAGCTGCGCGGCACCGCTGACCATGGTCGGTCCTTGTCGACACGCGGCTCTCCGGGTAGTCCGAGGACCTGCTCGCCGACGATGTTGCGCAGGATCTCGGTCGTGCCGCCCTCGATCGAGTTGGCCCGGACGCGGAGGAACGAGTACCTGGTGCCGTGCGTCTCGCCGGTCACGTCGAGGTCGCCGGGGCGACGGAACGTGTAGTCGTAGCCGATCATCGCATCGGCGCCCATCAAGTCGACACAGAACTCGTACAGCGCTTTGTTCAGTTCGGAGAACGCCAGCTTCGCGATCGACATCTCGGGGCCGGGGTTCCCGGCCTTCGCGTTCTGGGCGGCGCGCTGGTTGTTCAGTCGACCGACCTCGGCCTCGACCCACAGCTGCATCATCCGATCCTTGCGGGCACCGGTCTGCTGTGTTGGGTCGAGCCCGCGCCAGATCGCCACGGCGTCATTCGCCGCGCCGCCCGGTCGCGAAACCGATCCGCTGCCGGCGCCGCCGCCCGTTCCGATCGCGTTGCGTTCGTTCATCAGCGTGGTGAGACTCGCCCGCCACCCCTCGCCGACCTCGCCGATCCGATGCGCATCCGGCACGTGGACGTCGGTGAGGTAAACCTCGTTGAACTCGGCCTCGCCGGTGATCTGTCGGAGTGGCCGGACCTCGACCCCGGGTGCTCGCATGTCGAGCGCGAAATATGTCATCCCCTTGTGCTTCGGTGCTTCCGGGTCGGTGCGGGTGACGAGCATCCCGAAGTCGGCGAGGTGCGCGAGCGTGTTCCAGACCTTCTGACCGTTCACGACCCACTCGTCGCCGTCGCGGATCGCGCGGGTCGCGAGGCCGGCGAAGTCGGAGCCGGCACCCGGCTCGGAGAACAGCTGGCACCACACCTCCTCGCCGGTGTACATCGGGCGCAGGAACCGCTGCTTGGCCGCTTCGCTGCCGTGCGTGACGATCGTCGGGCCGGCGAGACCCATGAAGAACGTCACCGGACGGGTGGGTGCTGCACCGGCCTCCCTGAGGCGCCGTTCGACATGCTGGTTGAGGTCGGGCCGAAGGCCGAGGCCGCCGTAGCCGACGGGGAAGTGGACCCATGCGAGTCCGGCGTCATAGCGCGCACCGCGGAAGTCCAGGTCGTCCATCGACGATGGATCGTGGGCTGTGATCAGCGCGTCGATCGCTGCGTCGATGTGCTGGACGGGCGTCGTCATCGTGTCGGTCACGGTGTCGAGTCTCGCGAATGAGAAGGTGGCGATCTGCATCCGAGGTGGCAGAATGTCCGACGCATACCGGTCCTCGGGCCGGTGTCGTGGTGGCCGTAGCTCAGCTGGTGGTAGCGCCAGGTTGTGATCCTGGAGGTCGGGGGTTCGAGTCCCCTCGGTCACCCCAAACGATCGAGCGGTGTCGGGGTCGAAATCGGCCCCTACACTGCCCGGTCCGGCCGTCTCTAGCTCAATGGCAGAGCAGTGGACTCTTAATCCATTGGTTCTGGGTTCGAATCCCAGGGGACGGACTCGCAAGATCCCAGCACACGCTGGGGTTTTGTCATTTCTGGAGCGATCGCGCTAGAAGCTCGAAGGGCACCGGGTCGCTACGGGGTCGCTACAGGGCCGGCCCCTGGGAGATCGATGAACCGCTCGGCGTCGGCCTGGCATCCGACACACGAATCGGTAGATCGCGACATGACAGCGTCTTCTCACCTCGCCCCGGATCCGGTGGTATGAGATGGTTCCCGCCCGGTGTTCGGGGACACAATTATGTGACTGTTTGATGCCCGCGTGCCCGCGTCAAGCTGGGGCAGATCACGGACGCTGGACCGTCGATATTGGGATGTCACGACCGGCGTTTCGGCAGGGTCGGATTCGTGCGGACCACGCTTGACATCGTGACGAGTGCGTCAACCGTTTTGGCGCGATCCGACGATTGTGACGTTCGGAACAAACGCATCATGAAGATCTCCGTCGTCGTCGAGGTGCACCACCACCGAGCGCGTGTCTGACACCCACCGTCCGTTAGCCGGTCGGCTGCTCGGGGATGGCGGTCCACGTTGCCTCGTCAGCATTGAACACGTCGGCAACGGTGGGTGGATCGGCGTCGTTCCCGATGTAGCCGTTGATGACGACGAGGGTGTCACCTTGGTAGCCGACCTCGAGTGGTACCGGGCGGTCACTCACGAACGCGTATTCGACGATCGCATCGACGGTGCCGCCCATCGTCGCGATCCGGTAGATCGCGTCGTGATCCGGGTCGGTGCACTCGATGGCGGCAGACCAGCCGTCATGGCTCCCCCAGGTTCCCTCCTCGGTCAACTCGAGCCCGCCACCGATATCTGATGCCGGCTGGTAGTCGAAGCCGGCCGCGGCGTCTCGGGCAGTGAGCGAACCGACGATGCCAACGACGGCTTCGCGGTCGAGACCCCGTGACCGCAGGTAGCCCTCGCCACCATCGGGCAGGTTCCAGAACAGGTGGCTGTTGCCGTTGGGCACCATTTCGACCGCGACGTCCCAATCACCGATCGGCTCCGTCTCTCGACCCTCCACCCCAAAGGATCGATCGGTATACCGGAGCAGCATGCCGTAAGGACCCGCTGGGCCGAGTTGGTGATCGCCGATGATCTGGATCGAGATCGGGCCGTCACTGGATCGGGAGAAGGGATTCCACCTCTCGTCGCCCAACTCGCCGCCTACTCGATAGTTCGGTTCACAGATCGACGGGTCGACGATCGGACGCCGAATTGGCTCAGGAAGCGGCACGGTCGTCGACGACGGGACGGTCGTAATGGTCGACGACGTGGTGGTCGTGACGGTCGACAACGGGATGGTCGCGGTGGTCGACGACGGGATGGTCGCGGTGGTCGACGACAGGGCGGTCGTGGCGGCAGGCGGGGTGGCGGTTGACGGGGTGGTCGACGCGCTCATCCTCACCACCGTCGTCGAGGACGCCGCGTCATCATCACCTGTGCACGCCGCACCGATCAGCATCGCCACCACCGCAAGCACCACCGGACGCATACTCCCATGATGCCACCGTCGCAAATACGGCGTCCTCCAGCCGGTGGTATGAGACGCTCGGGTGCCGGGTTTCGGGGACGCGCGATATGGGATGGGTAGCCGAGCGCGTACGTGAGTTCCTGAGCAGGGTGTGGCCGCAGACCAATTGAGCGATATCGAGTGGTTTCAGTGTCAGCTGTCAGAGGGGCGATGGCTCGTCAGCGACGAGTTCGACTTCGAAGCCGTCGACGTTCTCCATGTAGGACGCGTAGTGATCCGGGCCACCCGCATGAGGATGTCGGTCGGTGAAGAGCAAGGTCCAACCGTGGCTGGCCGAAGCTTCGGTCACGGTGTCGACATTGGTGCGACACCCGCTGAACAGAGCAAGGTGGTTGAGGCCGCCCGATGTCCGTTCGTGGGGTCCTGTTCCGTCGGGCGATTCTTCGATCACAATGTAGGTGTCGTCGAGCTTCCAGCTCTTTCCGTCTGCCCAGTCCTGAAAGGGTGTGTAGCCGAGCGTCTCGAGGAGCCAACCCCAACTCGTCGTCGCTCGCTGCAGGTTCGGGACCCAGATCTCAATGTGATGAACGAGACCGGGCCGCATCGCAAGAGGCTCTCACGCCGTGAGAGATGCCATCGAATCTTGATTCGCGATCTGGAGCGGGCCGGGCCGATCGAACGTGCCGCTCATGAGCGGTCTGGGGAGCCGACTGGTGACGCTGATCTGATTGCTTGCAGACCAGAAGCGTGCATCCCAACGGCCGTGGCGCGCTGCAAGACTGCAGAGATGATCGCCAGCTCAATCGATCGTTCTCGCTCGGGACGGACGGCTGCGGCTGGCGTCGTCATCCGTCCGTTTGAGTTCAGCGACAGCGACGACTGGGTGAGGTGTCGCGTGCTGAGCTTGTTGTCGGGGCTACTGGTGTTCTGATCGGTCTCGGCGGTGAGGCCGGCCACGAGAATCAACGCTGGGATTCTCTCGTGTGCGTGGGTCGTGTCAGTGTGCTGGCTGTCGTCGCCACCAGTCTGCGAGGTAACGACGTCGCGCGATCTCGTCTCGCAACTCTTCCGCGTTGGGTGCTGCGGCGAGGTCGATGCCGGTCTCGCTGAGGTAGTCCGCTGCTCCAGTGCACATTGCGGCGGCGACATCTGTTGCGCGTCTGCGTTGGTCGGCGTCGGCGTCGTATCCGTCGTGGAGTGCTGCGAGGGTCTCGTGTGCCGAGTCTGAACGTTCCTGATATTCGTCGGGGCGGTCGGGGCGGGGACAGCGGCACGAGAAGAGGACGGTGACGATGTCGTAGAGGGCTTCGCCCAACCGATCGGACATGAGGATCGCGAGCTGGCTCAGCTGTGTGGCCCGTTTCGTGATCTGGAGCGGCGCGGACCACGACTTCAGCCTCGGTCGTAGGGTCCGACAGGTGAACTCCCCTTGCAATCGCGACCGGATGCGACGGTGAACATCGCCGGCATGGAGACCCGCCGAATTCGCTCGGCGAAGCTGCATCGTTGGCTCGCAGCAATGACCGATTCAGACCTGCTCGAACTCGTGCTCGACGGCGACGTCCTCGGTACCGGCATCGGCGGTACCCGGTCACTCGTTGCAGTCGACGACGTACCGCTGTTCGTCAAACGGGTACCTCTGACCGATCTCGAGCGTCTCCCGGCCAATGTGGGATCCACCGCCAACCTGTTCAACCTCCCGTCGGGTTGCAACTACGGCGTCGGGTCGCCCGCGTTCGGCGCATGGCGAGAAGTGGCCGCCAACTCGATGACGACCAACTGGGTCGCGTCAGGCTCGTGCGGGGCCTTCCCGATGCTCCACCATTGGCGGGCACTCACGACTCCGGCCTTCGTCGGCCCGTTGCCCCATGAGTTGGGCGACATCGAAACGCTCGTTGCCCACTGGCATGGTTCCTCCGCCGTTCGCCGGCGCGTCGAGGCGATCGCCGACTCATCCGCTGCCGTCGTTCTCATCTTCGAGTACATACCACGACTTCTTTCCGACGATCTGGATGCGTCCGCACGAAGCGGTGACATGTCGGACGCAGCTCTCGAAAGGGTCCACAGCGAACTCATCGCTGCGACGACGTTCATGAACTCCTCGGGGCTCCTCCACTTCGACACCCACTTCGGCAATGTTCTGGCCGACGAACCCGACATCTACCTGACCGATCTTGGCCTCGCCAGCTCCGCCTCGTTCGATCTCGATC
>JBDSBE010000079.1:0-25984 GCA_039921745.1 Ilumatobacteraceae bacterium
GATCGAGATCATCGAGGAACGGCGAAACCGGCCGGGCGACGACCTGCTGTCAGCGCTGCTGTCCGTGGAGGACGGCGGCGACACGCTGAGCCCCGAGCGGGCTTCCGTCCGGCCCGGCCCCGGCCCCGACGATCACCAGGTCGGCGTTCGCCGGCGCGCCGAGATAGTCGGTGACCTCACCGAAACCCACGCCGCCCACGAGCAGCACCGGGCCGTTCGAGAACGTCCGGCGCGCCCACACGTCGATCTCCGTCGGCTCGTCATCTGCTCCGACCCACACGTTCGCGATCCGGTGTCGCCCTTCGAACACCGACGGGTCGGGAGCGGGCAACTCGACCGGCTCGGAGGCAACAACGGCCCGGGTTCCGCCGGCTGCCGACCGCTCGACCGCCACCACCTGCTCGCGAGCATTGTCGAGCACCGGCGACGGCGCGGCGTTCTGTCCATCGCTACTGCAAGCGACGGTTGCGAACGCTACGGCTGCTGCAACAGCTGAACGAGCGAACTGGTGTCCCACCGGCTGCCCCCGCGGTCGATGATCTGCTTGTAGAACTGATCGACCAGGGCAGTCACGGGCAGTCGAGCTCCGACGCGTTCCGCTTCGGCGAGACAGATCGCAAGATCCTTGCGCATCCACTCGACCGCAAAGCCGTGCTCGAACTCACCCGCTGCCATGGTGGAGGCACGGTTCTCCATCTGCCAGCTCGCTGCTGCGCCCTGGCCGATCGTCTGCACGACCTCGTCGACGTCGAGCCCGGCTTTCTGCGCGAACGAGATCGCTTCGGACAGCGCCTGGACCATCCCGGCGATGCAGATCTGATTGACCATTTTGGTGGTCTGTCCGGCACCCGCCGGTCCGAGGCGGCGACACTCCTTCGCGTACGCGAGGATGACGGGGCGAGCCGAGTCGAACACCGCCTGATCGTCCGCTCCACACATGACCGTCAACTGGCCCTGCTCCGCGCCGGCCTGGCCGCCCGAGACCGGAGCGTCCACGAACCCCAACCCCCGCTCGGCGCACGCTGCGGCCAGTTCACGGGCGACATCGGCCGACGCGGTCGTGTGATCGACCAGCACCGCCCCCGGCGACATGGCCCCGATCGCACCGGCCCGGCCGACCGCGACCTCGCGGACGTCGTCATCGTTACCGACGCACATCATGACGAACTCGGCATCCGCGACCGCTTCGGCCGGTGTGGGCGAGGCGAGGTGGCCGTGCTCGCTGACCCACGCCAGCGAGCGGGAGGCGGTCCGGTTGTACACGGTGACGTCGTGTTCCGCTGCCGCCAGGTGACCGGCCATCGGACCACCCATCACCCCGAGACCCAAGAACGCGACACGTGCCATCCGTCGAGTCTCGCAGCCCCCGGGAGTCGACGGAGAACCGACAGACTGCGAGGAGGTGATCCGGATCGGGCAGAATGAGGTATGCCAGCGGAAACGAGCCTTCGCCGATGGACCGTGTCGACCTGGCTCGTCGCGCACGGGCGTCGCGATCTCGACGCGGTCGCCGAGGCGCTCCGATCGGTCGACCACGATGCCGTCGCCCTGCAGTCACTCGAACGCAGCGATGTCGAACACCTCGCCGACGCACTCGGCATGCACCACGAGTGGGAGGCATCCCACCACCCCCGCAGCCGACTCCTCGTGGGCTCAGCGGTCGGACTCGCAATCCTGAGCCCGCATCGGATCGACGGGTCGACGAGCACGGTCATCAACGAACACGCGTCGCTGTGGTCGACGGAGCGGCGGATCGCCCAGGTTGCGACCGTTACCCGCTCCGATCATTCCGCCTACTCGATCGGTCACGCCCTCGGCGCAGTGCCGACTGACGCGGTTCCCTCGCACGCAGCACCGTTCGTCGAGATCAGACCCGAGCAGGTCGACCACGACGCACAGCGTGCGATCGGCTTGCCGACGGGCGCCACAACGGTCGAGACGACCACGAGCCGACCGATCGACCACGTCGCGGCGCTGCTCACGGTCACGTTCGACATGCCCTGGGTGCAGGGCGACTTCCCCGTCGCGTGACGGCGCCGATCGCTACTTCGCTTTGGAGGCCTTCGTGACCGTTGTGGCTTTGGTGGCCTTCGTGGCTTTGGTGGCCTTCGTCGCCTGCTCGGCGTCGTCGGCCTGCTCCGGCTTGTCGGCCTTCGCCACCTTCTCGACCTTTTCGGGCTTCAGCACGCCCTTCGCAAGGGCTTCGTCGAGGTACTCCTCGGCTGCCTCGGATGACACCTTCAGCGCCGGTGAGATCTCGGATATCAGGTTGACCCGCGCCCGCTCGTACATGGTGCGCTCGGCAGCCGACAGCGAGGCGTCACGGTTGCGTGCAGCCAGGTTTCGCACGACCTCGGCGACCTGATAGACGTCGCCGCTCTTGAGCTTCTCCTGGTGATTCTTGAAGCGCCGGCTCCAGTTCGACGGTACGCGAGGATCGGGCTTGGCCAGCACGGCGACCAGGTCCTCGAGCTCGTCGGCGCTGACGGGCGGGCGAACGCCCACTTCCTCGGCCTTGTCGACCGGGACCTTCAGCACCATCTCGCTGATCACCGTCTCCAGGATCAGATACTCCTGCTTCTCACCGAAGGCCTCCATCTTCTTGGTGCCCTTGACGACGCAAGCGCCGTGCTGGGGATAGATGACGGTTTCGCCCTTCTTGAAGTTCACGCAGTGCCTTTCGCGAGTGATTGCCCGGGCCACCCGGAAACAGCGGAGGACCAGGCTACAGCACCCCCGACAGGATTCGAACCTGCGACCTAGTCATTAGAAGGGACGTGCTCTATCCAGCTGAGCTACGGGGGCACGACCAATCTAGCGAGCGATCCGAGGGGTGGCAGACCGACGGTCGGCGATCAGAACACCGTCGGCGACGCGACCCCGCCCACGCCGGGCGCTCCGGCCGTGATCTCGACGTCGGTGACGGTCCGGTCGGTTCCACCGTCGTCCCACCAGCCGATCGAATCGCCGCCCAGCGCCGGAGCGCCGGCGGCGGCACGACCGTCGCCGGCGCCGAGGCCCGTGCCGCCGCGACCGCCGGCGCGAACCGAGCCGCCCGGTCCGTCGGCTCCGCGGAGACCGCCGACGCCACCCCCGCCCGCGTCGCCGCCCGTTCCGCCACGGATCGATGAACCGGAGATCGCGATGGATCCGACGCGAGACGTGATCATCCCGACGGATCGCCCGCCTGCACCACCACCACCCATCCCCGCCTGGCCGCCCGCTCCCCCTCCGCCCCCGCCGGCGCCGTTCCCGGCCGAGACGACCGCAATTGCATCGCCAACGGCTCCGGCTCCTCCCGGACCACCAAAGCCACCGACCGATCCGTCGGCCCCGATCCCGCCGGTGCCGGCGATGTACCCCTCGATCAGTGATGCGTCCACCGAGACGGTGTCCACCCGTCGGATCCAGAGTCCGATCGAGCCGCGGCCACCTCGGCCACCGCCACCTCCGGTACCGCCGTCGCCACCGCTACCGCCACCTCCACCGCCGCCACCAGCGAGCGTCGCAGCTCCACCGCCACCGCCAGAGCCGCCAACCCCATCGCCACCACCGCCGCCGCCACCGCCACCGCCGCGACCACCGACGCCGAGCCCGCCCGGCAACCCTGCCGCACCGTCCACACCGTTGGGGTCGAGGTCCGCCCCTCCGACGGAGCCAGAACCGCCCGCACCCCCGACCCCGCCGACGCCGCCCGACCCACCGACACCAGGCTCACCGTCCGCGCCCGATGCGCCGCCGCTGCCACCTTCGTCGGCGGGACCGCCCGGGCTCCCCGGTTCCGAGCCCTCCCCACCTGCTCCCCCGCTCCCTCCGTTGCCACCACCCGAACCGGCGGCAGGTGCGTCCGCCGGGGCGTCGCTCCCGCGTTCGGCGGGCGACGAGGTGTCCGTGCTCGAACCGGCCGAACCGCCGTTCGCGGCCCGGCCGGCGCCGATCGTGACATCGATCATGTCGAGATTGCTGACATCCTCGACGCTCATGCCGATACTGCGGCCGTTCCGGGACGACGCAGCGCGGATTCGCACGTGTTCGAGCGTGAAGCGATCGACATCGCTGACGACGAACCCGAACACGTCATCGCCGCCGTCGGCGCCGACCACGTCGACCGCAGACACGACCGCGGACGGCGAATCGAACACGACGAGCCCGCTCGGCAGGGCGGAGATCCGTGCATGCCGATCGACATTGCGCAGCCAGTTGCCGTCGTACCCTCCGTAGATACTCGAACCACCGTTGAGCGTCGCGGTCCCCACGTCGTAGTTGCCGTCGATCGTCCGCACGTAGATGTCGGTCGCGTTGCCGTTCGTGAACTCGAGCGCCTTCTGCAAACTTGCGAACGGCTCGTTGCGGGTGCCGGGTTGGGCATCGTTGCCGTCGGCCCCGTCGACGTAGACAGCCTGGCCGGCGTCCTCGAGCACATCGACGCGCAGCCCGTCAGTGGCGACGTCGCCACCGCGCCCCGTAACCGTCAGCTCGAACAGCAGGACCGCAGGTCGCTCCGGTGCCGCGAACGTCGGTCCGTTGCCGCGCCACCGCCCTGCACCATCGGTCACGTCAGGGCCGGCAACCTGGCGCCAGACCACCGACTGGTTGGGCTCACTCAGATCCAGGGCGGTGAGGACGACCTCGCTGCCGACATCGGTCTCCAGGTCGTCGCCGGCGTTCGCGACTGCGCTCGGCAGCACCGGGGCGGTCGTGGTGGTCGTGGACGAGCTGGTCGTCGGCTCGGTGGTGCTCGGCGGGACGGTCGTCGTCGGCGGGAGCGGGATCGGCGTGGTCGTCCGATCGGGCACGGGAGTCGCGATGGTCGTGGCCGGACCGATGGCCTCCGGGTCATCACCGGCGCGCGTCACCGCGACGACGCCGGCGATCAGGACGACCGCGGCCGCGATCACCAGTGCGACCAACTGTGCCGGGCGCGCCGATGCTGCGGCACTGGTCGCATCCTCCGGAGGCAAGTCTTCGGGGAGCGGCCCGAACGGTGCGGTCACGGGCGCAACGGTACCGTCACCGTGTCGACGCCTCGGGGCACTCGAAACTCAGGAGATCGAATGGCGGAGCACGTCGAGGGACGTGATCACCGAGAACTGACGCATCTGCTCACGCTGTCCGGGGAGCCGAACCGTCCGGGTCAGGGTGCCGTCGGGCCACACCAGCCCGATGCACAGGGTGCCGGCGGGTTGCCCGTCCTGCTCGGCCGGGCCGGCGACCCCGGTCAGGGCCAACCCGACGTCGGCGGCGAGGACGCGTCGCGCACCGTGGGCCATCTCGAGTGCGGCCGACTCGCTCACGACCGGCCCGTCGCTGACACCGAGCACGGCCTGCTTGACATCCGTCGCGTACGACACGATCGAACCTTGGAACACCCGGCTGGAGCCGGGCACATCGGTGATCCGCGCCCCGACGAGTCCACCCGTCACCGACTCGGCCAACCCGAGTGACCAGCCGCGATCGGCGAGGAGGTCGATCACGACCGATTCCATCGACTGGCCGTCGACGCCGTACACGAGGTCGCCGATCTCGGAGCGCACGCGTGCCTCCCAGTCGTCGAGCAGTGCGCGGCCCTGGTCGCCGGTGTCGGATTTGGCGGTCAGGCGAACCTTCAGGCCATTCCACCCGCTCGCCAGGAATGCCAGGGTGGGGTTGCCGACCCGATCGAGTTCACCGATCACGTCGTCGAGTCGCTCGTTGAGCCCGCTCTCGCTCTCTCCCCACGTGAGCAGCACCCGGCTCAGGATGACCGACTCGTCGCCGGCGCGCCGTTCGAGCTCCGGCAGGATGCCACGATCGAACATGTCGAACATCTCGTGGGGAACGCCTGGGACGGCGAAGATCACCTTGTCGACGCCGCCGACCGTGACCGGGCACACGAGGCCCGGCGCCGTGCCCCGCGTCTGGGGGATGATCGTGGCACCCTGCGGCACGAGCGCCTGGCGCAGGTTGTTCTCCGACATCCGACGGCCCCGGGCGGCGAACAGCTCGCTGATGACGGTCGCCACGGCGTCGTCCCGGACGAGTTCGACCTCCATCACCACCGCGATCGCCTCACGTGTGAGGTCGTCGTGCGTCGGGCCCAACCCGCCGCAGACGATCACCGCGTCGGCGTCGACCAGCAAGCGACGCAGCATCACCGCGATCCGTTCGACGTTGTCGCCGACCTTGACCTGCACCAGCGAGTCGATGCCGTGCGCCGCGAGCTGCTCGCCCATCCACGCCGAGTTGCTGTCGATGATCTGACCCAGCAGTAGTTCGGTGCCGACCGCCAGGACGTCGCAGCGCACCCGCTACCTCGCAGCCGACCCGGCGAGGGCCTTCTCGGTGATCCGTGAGTACCAGAAGTACTGGAGGGCGCTGATCAGCGACAGGATGACGGCTGCCCACAGGAGTGACACCCACAGCCACTTCGCGTCGACGGCGAACCACGGCCACAATGCGAAACCCACCGCCAGCTGCTGACACACCGTCTTCCACTTGGCCGTCTGGCTGGCCGGGATACTGACGCCCTTCGCAGCGACGAACGTGCGGTACACGCTGATCACGATCTCACGCCCGGCGATGATCGCGACCGGCAGGATCCAGAAAACGTCTCTGGTGACGAGCGTGAACATCGCCCCGAGTACGAGCACCTTGTCCGCGAGCGGATCGAGGAAGGCGCCCGATGCCGTCGTGCCGTGCCGCCGAGCGAGGTAGCCGTCGATCCCGTCGCTGACGCACAGCACGAACCACAGCAGGAACGCCAGCCACGAACCACGGTTGTGGTCCGGGATCACCAGGAACATCACCGGTGACACCACGAGCCGACCCACCGTGATCGCGTTGGCCCAGGTGGCGACCGCGTTCGGGTCGACGGGCATCAGTTGTCGCTTCCTGTCGAACCGCCGGACGCCACGAGATCGGGGCCGAGCGCTTCGACGATGTCGACCATGGCGAACGCTCCGACGGCGAGGTCGGGATCGACGTGGATCACACCGTCGATCTCCGGCGCCTCGCGCACGCTCCGTGCGATCCCCGGCTCGTCGACGAGCACCCGGACCGAGCGCCCGATCATGTCGTCGCGCCGGGTCGCGGTGATGTCGTCCTGGAGTTCGCGGAGTTCGGCCAGCCGAGCGTGCATCAGAGGTCGCTCGACGGCACCGTCGAGCGTGTACGCGTGGGTCCCCTCCTCGGGTGAGTACGCGAAGAAGCCGCACCAGTCGAGCTGCGCCTCCTCGACGAACCGGAGCAGCTGATCGTGGTCGGCTTCCGTCTCGCCCGGGTACCCGACGATGAAGTTCGAGCGGAACGCAGCATCGGGTTCACGATCACGGATGTCACCGATCCGTGCAAGGAACCGGTCGCCATCCCCCCAACGCCTCATCCGGCGCAGCAGCGGCTTGCTGACGTGCTGGAGCGACAGGTCGAAGTACGGCACCCCGGTCTCACAGATGGTGTCGATCAGGGCGTCCGTCAGGTCGCTCGGATAGAGGTACAGGAGCCGCACCCAGTCGACGCGCTCGGCAACCGCCCGGACGAGCGGCACGATCGACCCGGCGCCCAATTGGTCAGGGCGGTCCTTGCCGTACGACGCCAGATCCTGTGCGACGAGCACGATCTCGCGCGCCCGCAACTCGTCCACCTCCGTCACGATCTGGGCGATGTCACGGCTGCGCTGGGGGCCCCGGAAGCTCGGGATCGCACAGAACCCGCACGACCGGTCGCAGCCCTCGGCGATCTTCACATACGCCCACGGCGCCGTCGACGCTGGTCGGGGCAGGTTCAACAGGTCCAGTTCGGGCAGTGGTGCCGACGTGACCGGGATCAGCTGCTTGCCGCCCGACCGGCTCTGTACCGATCCGTTGACCCGAACGCCGAACCCTGCGACCTGATCGACCTCCGGCAGCGCCTCGGACAGCTCGTCGCCGTACCGCTCCGCCATGCACCCCGTGACCACGAGCCGGGAATCGGGGCTACGTTGCCCGTCGAGCGCCAGAATTGTGTCGATCGACTCCTTGCGGGCGTCGTCGATGAATGCGCAGGTGTTGACGACGACGAGATCGGCGCTGCCGGCGTCGTCTGTGGGCTCCATCCCGTCGGCCAGCAGGGTGCCGATCAGCTTGTCCGAATCGACCTGGTTCTTGGGGCAGCCCAAAGTTTCGACGTAGAAGCGCGGCGACATGACCCATCCAGGCTATCTGCGCGTCACGGATGGTGTCGGATACCAACCGTGACGCGACTGCACGATTGCGCGCGCAACGTGTCAGAATGCCGACATGGCAACCGAAGTGGAATTCTGGGTCGATCCGATTTGACCATGGTGCTGGGTGACGGCCCGTTGGGTCGTCGAAGAAGTGGTGCCGCATCGTGATCTCGACATCACCTGGCAACCGATCAGCCTGATGTTCAAGAACGACGTCGCGAAGGACTCCGAGAACTACGACGCCGTCTACAAGACCCATCAGATGCTCCGGGTGATGGAGGCGATCCGAGCTGATCTCGGCGCGGATGCCGTCCAGCAGTGGTACCGGCTGTGCGGGACGACGATCCACCACGACCGGCGGCTCGAC
Organism: Ilumatobacteraceae bacterium; assembly: GCA_039921745.1. Classification (GTDB taxonomy): domain Bacteria; phylum Actinomycetota; class Acidimicrobiia; order Acidimicrobiales; family Ilumatobacteraceae; genus Ilumatobacter. The sequence goes on from JBDSBE010000079.1 coordinate 8,547, forward strand.
GAAGCGGACTTCATCGAACTCCTCGATCACCTCGGCTTGGACCCCGACCTGGCGGCCGCAGCCGACGATGAGCGCTGGGACAAGGAAATCCGAACCCGGATGGATCAGGGTCTCGAACTCGCGGGCAACGACATCGGCACGCCGATCATCGCCCTCGAGAACAGCGGCGGCGACAAGCAGGGTTACTTCGGACCGGTCATCACCCGGGTTCCGCCCGGCGATCAGTCGCTGAAAATGTGGGACGCGCTCACCGCCATGATGGACGTGGCCGGGTTCTGGGAGCTCAAGCGCACCCGGACCGAAGGCCCCGAGTTCGGCGACCGGCCCGACGTCTGACCGGCGTCAGGCCCAGTTCGGTTTCGCGTCGCCAGGGAGTGGCACCTCGAACAGGTTGAGCAACATCGAGATCAGGCAGTAGTAGCCGATCAGCGCCACGAGTTCCACCATGCCGGCTTCCCCGAGCAACCCCTCGGCAGCTCGGTACGTGTCGGTGTCGACCCGACGGTCGTTCAGGAGCTGGGTGGAGACGGCGTACACCGTCTCCTCGTCCGATCGGTCGAACGACGGGACCGAACCAGCTCGAAGGGCGTCGATCACCGACTGGTCGACTCCGTGCTCGAGCGCCATCGGGGCGTGCGCGAAGAACTCGAACTCGGATCGCCAGTGGGCGCCCACGGTGCAGATCGCGATCTCGCTCAATCGCCGCTCGATCGACGTCTCGAACCGCAGATGAGCACCGAGCGATGAGAGGCGCCGTCCGATCTTGGGCACGTGCAACCAGGCGTTGAACGGCCCAACGAGGTGACCGTCGTCGTCGAACAGGTCGAGGCCCGGCCGGCGTGATGCGGTCAGACCGTCCCAGAGTTCGCCCTGCTCGTCGGAGAGGGCGTCACGGTCCAACAGGCTCAGTCGTTGCGTCATCGCCTCACCGTAGAACGCCGATCTCCGACGGGTATGGTCCGAGCCGATGGAACCGACCGACGCCGAACGCGAGCGCAACCTGCGGCGAATGAAGGCGTTCGCACTGGCATTGCTGCTGGCAGCAGCGCTGGTGTTCGTCATCACCGAGCTCGTCGGCGGCGACGGATGGGTCGGCTACGTACGCGCATTCGCCGAAGCGGCCATGGTCGGCGCCCTCGCCGACTGGTTCGCCGTCACCGCCCTGTTCCGCCACCCGCTCGGCCTCCCGATCCCCCATACGGCGATCATCCCCAACCGCAAGGACCAGATCGGGCGCAGCCTCGGCAGTTTCGTCGAGTCGAACTTCCTCACCCACGAGGTGCTCGGTGAACGACTGGCCGACGCCGACATCGCCAGGCGACTCGGCGTCTGGTTGACCGAACCGTCGAATGCCGCTCGGGTCAGCGGCGCATTCGGCGATGCGTTGACCGGCGTGATCGAGGTCCTCGACGACGAGGAGGTCCAGCGTGGACTCGAAGGCGTCGTGCGGCACCGGATCACCGCCACGCCGGCGGCGCCGCTGGTCGGCAAGGCGATCGAGCTCACGATCGACGGCGGGCATGTGCAGCAACTCCTCGACGCCGTCTTGATCGGCCTGCACGGGTTCCTCGACGACAATCGGGCGACGCTGCGCCGTCGGTTGTACGACGAGTCGCCGTGGTGGGTCCCGGAGTCGGTGGACGACCGGGTCTTCGACAAGATCGACGAGGTGGTCAGCCGGTTCATCGCCGATGTGAGTGCCGACCCCCACCATGAGATGCGGGCCACCGTCGACGCTCGGATCGCGGCCCTCTCACAGCGGTTGCGAGACGATCCGACGATGCTGGGGCGCGGCGAGCAGCTGAAGGAAGAGCTGCTCGATCATCCCGATTTTCGGGCGTGGATCGACACGGTGTGGCTCGGTGCGAAGCAGGGCATCATCGATGCCGCCGGTGACCCTGAGAGCGAACTCCTGATCCAGGCGACGACGACGCTGCAGGAACTCGGTCACCGCCTCGCGACCGAGCCCGAACTCCGTCGCAAAGTCGACGACTGGCTCGAACGTGCGGTCGGCCACGTCGTCGACCACTACCGCAACGAAGTGAGCGATCTGATCGCGAACACGGTCGAACGGTGGGACGGGGAGTCCACCGCCCAGAAGATGGAGCTGCAGGTCGGACGGGATCTGCAGTTCATCCGCATCAACGGCACGCTCGTGGGTGGGTGTGCCGGCGTCGCGATCCACGCCTTCACCCAGCTCCTCTGAGCGCTAGGCAGGATCGGCGGATTCGGACTCGCCGTCGGCTGCGGCGGCGGGCGACTGATGCGAACTGTCATCGACCACGCGCCGGAACCGTGCCCTCGTCCCGCCGATCAGTCCCTCGACCGTCACGTCGCCCATCTTCGCCGCCAGCACCAACCCGCGGCCGCGAATGCGGCCAGGCGCGACGCCGGCGGAACCATCGACGACGAGCCGACCGGGCAGCGGCTCACCCGTGTTGATGATCTCGACTTCGATCCGGCGGACTCCGTCGCGCGCCTGGTCATCGGAGACCGACGCCACAGCGGTGACCGTGGTGTCCACGTCGGCGGCTGCGAGCGCGTTCGTCAGCAACTCGCACACGGCGAGGACGGCATCGTCGGAATCCTGGTCACTCAAACCGGCCTTCGCGAACCCGTCGGCAAGCTCCCGACGCGCGCCGGACAGGTCGGCGTTCGACCGGAGTCGCAGCGTCATCGCCGGTCGGTCGGAATCGAGTAGGTGGCCGGGCATACCCTGACGGTTCACGGCGCAACGACCGGACAAACATCGATCACCCGTTCGGGTGTCAGATCTGGCCGTTCTGCTGGAGCAACTCGAACTCCTCGACGGTCATCAGGACCTCGCGCGCCTTCGATCCTTCGGACGGCCCGACGACTCCCCTGGTCTCGAGCAGATCCATGATCCGGCCGGCACGCGCGAAGCCGACCTTCAACTTGCGCTGCAGCATCGACGTCGACCCGAGCTGGCTGCGCACGACGAGTTCCATCGCCTGGCGCATCATCACCGTGTCCTCGTCGTCCTCCCCCGCCGAGAAGGAGTTCGCATCGGAGGTGACATCGAGACCCATCGTTCCTCCGACGCCGGCCGACGACGCGCTGTCGAACGTCATCTGCTGCATCGGACCACCGCTCGTGCCCGGCGTCGGTTCATCGTCACCCTCGACCGCCGACGTGTAGGTCGGTTCGGGCGCCTGCTGACGCCAGTGGGCGACGATCTTGCGAACCTCGTCCTCACCGACGAACGACCCCTGGATCCGGTTCGGCACCGACGAGTTGCCCGGCAGCAGCAGCATGTCGCCCTTGCCGACCAACTTCTCAGCCCCCGGCTGGTCGAGGATCACCCGCGAGTCGGTGAGTGACGACACCGCGAACGCCATGCGGGCCGGCACGTTGGCCTTGATCACCCCGGTGATCACGTTGACCGACGGGCGCTGGGTGGCGATGATCAGATGGATGCCGACGGCGCGTGCCTTCTGGGCGATCCGCGTGATCGACTCCTCGACGTCGCGGGCGGCCACCATCATCAGGTCGTTGAGCTCGTCGACGACGACGACGATGAACGGCATGTGCTCGTAGGGCGAGTCGTCGGCGTGGACGCCGGGAGGCGGCTCGATCTCGGCGTTCGCGAACGCTGCGTTGTAGCCGGTGATGTCGCGATAGCCGACCTCGCTCAGCACGTCGTACCGCCGCTCCATCTCCTTGACCGCCCACCCGAGCGCGTTGGCCGCCTTCTTGGGATTGGTCACCGGTTGGGTCAGCAGGTGCGGAAGGCGCTGGTACTGGCCCATCTCGACCTGCTTGGGGTCGATCAGGATCAATCGCACCTGGTCGGGAGTGGTGCGCATCAGGAGCGACGTGATGATGCAGTTGATGCCGCTCGACTTGCCCGCACCGGTTGCGCCGGCGATGAGCAGGTGCGGCGTCGACGAGATGTCGAGGAACACGGCCTTGCCGGCGATGTCCTTGCCGACCGCGACCTCCAGGGGATGCGTCGCCTCGGCGGCCTCGGCCGACCCGAGGAGATCCCCGAGCGCTACGAGTTGACGCTGACGGTTCGGCACCTCGACGCCGATCGCCGACCGCCCGGGGATCGGCGCCAGGATTCGCACATCCGTCGCGGCCATCGCGTAGGCGATGTCCTTCTGGAGGCTCGTGATCTTGGCGACCTTGACCCCCGGCCCGAGCTCGAGTTCGTACCGGGTCACGGTCGGACCAACCGTCATGCCGATCAACTCGGTCTCGACGTTGTGTTGCGCGAGCGACTCCTGCAGGGTTGCGCCGCGTTGCTCGATCTCGCTCATGTTGACCGCCTGCTGGCCGGCCTGCTTGAGGTAGCTGAGTGGGGGCATGACCCAGGCACCCGCCTGCTCGCCGTCGATCGGCAACGCCGTCTGCTGGGTGTTGGGCGACTTGCGTCGCTTCTTCGCGGTGCCGGCGGCCGCGGCGAACAGCGACCCGTCTTCCTCGGCGCCGTCGTACAGCGCCGGTGCGAGCGGCTCGCCCGCGATCCCTCCGGGCCCGCCCGATGGTCCGTCGTGCGCCGTGCCGAGCTCCGGACGTCGTCGCCGACGTTCGCGGTCGGGCTCTCCGTCACGATCACCGCTCAAGGTGGACAGATCCGAGATCGCCTTCTTGGCAGCACGCCCGAGTGGCCGCGCAACCGTGCCGACGCTGCGGCCGGTGTGGCTCGCCATCGTCTTCAGCGACGTGCTCGTGATGAGCAGCACGCCCCCGACGAACAGCGCGAACAGGATGACCGCAGCACCTGCGGTGGCGACGAGCGTCTCGAGTGGGCTCGCGATCAAGGCGCCGAGCAGACCACCGGCGTCTCCGATGTCGCCCATGTCGTTCCAGGCCGACGGATTGCGCACGATGTGGAGCATCCCGAGCACGGCGACACTCACCAGCGCCCAGCCGATGACCAGACGGGTCGGACTCGACGAGCGGCCCTGTTTGACCAACGCCACCCCGGCTGACACCAGCACCAGCGGCAGCACGAAGCGGCCGAGCCCCAGGAACCAGCCGATGAAGGTCTCGACGCCCCGGCCGAGCGGGCCGGCCAGATCGACGTACATCGCAAGACCCAGGAGCACCCCGGCGACGATCATCGCGAACCCGATCAACTCGTGCTCACGACCGTCGACGGCGTGGCGGAGGTCGGCGTGAGCCTGGGAGCCACGTCGGGTTCCAGGTGGCGTCGCATCCTTGACGCCGCCGGTGCGCGCCGAACCGGACCTCGACGACGATCGTGCGCTCGACGCCTTCGACGACGAGTTCTTCGACGAGGAGGCGCGCGGTTTCTTGGCTGGACCCCGGTTACTCATGAGTTGTCCCACGGTACCAACCCCGCCACCGTCGACCGGGGCATCCACCGACCGGGGCGCTCCCGACAGGCGGCACAGCCAACCGACTATTGGGCCTGCGCGCCCTGGATCGTGCCGTCTGGAGCGACCAGCACCAGCAGCACACCCCCGCTCGTGGTCGCCACCGTGACGTCGTAGATCACCGTTCCGTCCGGCCCACCCTGGATTGCGAAGTCGACGATCACGGGATCGTCGAGTTCGTCGCGGATTCGGTCGAACACCCGGTCAGGGTCGAACGTGATGTCACCCCCGACGAACGTCGCGCCGCTCGCCTCCCCGACCGGTTCCGGGCCGACGAGGCCGGCCTCGGCCGAAAACGAACTCTGTTCGGCTGCGGTCGCACCGTCGACCGCGACGATCACGCCGATCGACTCCAACCCGGCACTGATCTCGAAGTACTCCTGCGGTGCCCCGTAGTGGGCCTCGATCGCAGCGACCGCATCGGAGATCAGATCGACGACCGGCTCGGCGGTGCGAGGTTCGTTGCCGCCACACGCTGCGGCCACCACGACCAGCGCGCCGAGCAGCGCGCGTCTCACGTCTCCATAACGACGGGCACGATCATCGGCCGGCGCTTCGTCCGATCGCTGACGAACTTGCCGGCGGCCCGGCGAACGTCGCGCTCCAGGTTCTCGACGTCACGGACACCGTTCTTCAACGCCTTCTCGACCGCCTCCGACACGTGATCGCACGCCTCGTCGAGCAGGTCCTCCGCCTCCGGCGCATAGACCCATCCGCGGGTGATGATGTCGGGCCCGGTGAGCACCTTGCCCGTCTGCATGTCGACGGTGACCACGACAACGACGACGCCCTCTTCACCGAGCACGCGGCGGTCACGGATGACGCCCTGACCGACGTCACCGACGATGCCGTCGACGTACACATATCCCGACGGAACGCGCCCGACCGACGCGAGGCCGCTGTCGGACAACTCGATCACGTCGCCGTCTTCGCAGAGCAGCACATTGTCGTGCGGCACGCCCATCAGTTCACCGAGCCGGGCGTTCGCCATCATGTGGCGGAACTCCCCATGGATCGGCACGAACCACTCGGGTTGCACGAGCGAGAGATAGGTCTTGATCTCGTCGGCCTGCGCATGCCCGGTGGCGTGCACGTCCATGACTCCGGAGTGCACGACCTCGGCACCACGCCGCAGCAGCCCGTCGATCACCTTGTTGACGGCGCTCTCGTTGCCCGGGATCGCGTGACTCGACAGGATCACCGTGTCGTGCTCGCCCAGCTTCACGAACCGGTTCTCGCCCCTGGCCAGCAGCGACAGCGCCGACATCGGCTCGCCCTGCGAACCCGTCGAGATCACGCAGATGTCGCCCGGGTCGTACTCGTCGATGTCCTGGATGTCGATCAGCGACGACTCGGGGATGTCGATCACCTTCAGGTCACGACCGAGCCGGACGTTCTTCTTCATGCTGAGGCCGAGCGTGGCGACCTTGCGGCCGTCGGCGATCGCAGCGTCCGCGATCTGCTGAATGCGGTGGAGATGGCTCGCGAAGCTCGCCGTGATCACGCGTCGACCGCGATGTTCGCTGAACAGCGACCGCAGCACGGCGCCGACCGTCGTCTCGCTCGGCGCGTAGCCGGGTTCCTCGGCGTTGGTCGAGTCACCCATCAGCAGGCGCACGCCGTCGCCGGCCGTGAGTTGCCCCAGCCGGCCGAGGTCGGTCAAGCGCTTGTCGACGGGTGTGAGGTCGAGTTTCCAGTCACCCGAGTGCAGAACGATGCCCTGCGCGGTGTGGACGGCGATCGCGTGCGCATGTGGCACCGAGTGGGTCACCGGGATGAACTCGACCTCGAACGCCCCGATCGTGACCGTCTCGTTGTCGTTGACGGGGCGCATGTCGCAGCGCCCGAGCAGGCCCGCTTCATCGATCCGGTTGCGGGCCAGCCCGAGGGTGAGTTGGGCGCCGTAGATCGGGAGGGGCTTGTCGCGAAGGTGCCCGATGCCGTCGTCGTCCCGCAGCAGGAACTGGATGCCACCGACATGGTCCTCGTGCCCGTGGGTCGCGACCAGCGCCGCGATCGCGTTGGCGTTCTCGCGCAGGTACGTGAAGTCCGGCAGCACGAGGTCGATGCCGTGCATATCGGCATCGGGGAACATCAGGCCGCAGTCGATCAGGATGATCGAGCGTTTGGACCCCTCCCCCTGTTCGATGGCCATGCAGTTCCGGCCGATCTCACCGAGACCCCCGAGAAAAACGATACGAACCGATTCAGCCACGAGCAGCCTCCAGATTGGCCCAGACTTCCCGGGCGCGGGGTTCGACCCAGTCGGGCGCGAGCCCGATGGGAAGACGACAGTGTCCGACCGCCCAGCCAAGCGTGCGGAGCATCGCCTTGGTGGGGATCGGGTTCGGTGCGAGATCGCCGGTTTCGAACGCGAAACTCTCGAGCATCCGCTGGTTGACCGTCCGGGCCGCCGAGACGTCTCCACGCTCCCAGGCATCGAAGAGTTCCACGTGATCGGGCGCGGTCCAGTGCGTCGCGACCCCGATCGTGCCGACGGCGCCGACTGCGAGCAACGGCAACGTGAACGCGTCGTCTCCCGAGTACACCTCGAACTCGTCGGGGGTCGCAGCGATCAGCTGGGCCGTTTCCGCAGGATTGCCGGCCGCGTCCTTGACGCCGACGATGTTCGGGACTTCGTGCGCCAACCGGGTGAGGACCTCGGTCGACACCTTGCGGCCGGTCCTGATCGGGATGTCGTAGATCAGCTGAGGCAAGTCGCACGCGTCGGCGATCGCTCGGAAGTGGGCCTCGATGCCCGCTTGCGACGGTCGGCTGTAGAACGGGCAGATCGAGAGGATCCCGTGCACGCCCAGCTTCGCAGCCTGCTTGGTCAGGTCGATCGAGTGCTCTGTGTTGTTCCCGACGGTGCCGGCAATGACCGGGATGTCGACCGCCTCGACCACGGCCGCGAACAGGCTCAGCTTCTCGTCGTCGGTCAGCGTCGGCGCCTCGCCGGTCGTGCCACACACGACGAGACCCTCGTGGCCCTCGTCGACGAGATGCCGAGCGAGTTGCTGGGCAACGTCGAGGTCGACGGCGCCGACGGAGTCGTACGGGGTGATCATCGCCGACACGATGCGGCCGAACCGCGGCATCAGCAGCAACCCTCGGTGAACGGCGCTTTGTGCTCATCGCGACGGTAGCACACCAGCACCACCAGAACATTCGACATCGTGTGGAGACTCTAGCGATCGGTCAACGTGTCCGGCGGCCCCACATCAGGATCCGCTTGAAGGTGTAGAGGTACGGCTCGTGTCGGCCGATCCGCCCGAGCAGGTCGTCGCGGTACGCCTCGACGAACGCCCCGTGCAACTCGGCCGGCAGGCGCCGGAAGAATCTGGTCAGCGAACTGCCCTTCGTCCACTCGACCACATCGGACGACCGGTCGAGCACGTGCGGATACACCTGGACCCGAACCAGCGGCTCGTGCAGACCGAGGTCGTACAGCACCTCCGCATACCGCTCGGGTGTCAGGACGTGCTCGGCAACGGGGTCGGGCGGGGGCTCGCCGTCGAATGCAGAAGCGAACGGTTCCTGGTGGGCGACGTGCGTGCTGGCGAGATGGGACGGATGGTCGTGATTGGCGGGAACCTGCACGGCGAGCTGGCCTTCCGGCGCCAGCGCCGCCACCCACCGTTCCAGCACGGCCTGATGGTCGGGCAGCCAGTGCATGGCTGCGTTCGCCAGCACGAGGTCGTGATCGCCGTCCGACGTCCAGCGCGCGATGTCGCCGTACTGGAAGGAAACCTCGACGCGGCCGTGCCGCTCGGCCTGCTCCAGCATCGCCGGAGAGTTGTCGATGCCCGTCATGTGGCCGACGCCGAGGCGCTCGGCGACGGCGACCGTCATTCCGCCGGGGCCACATCCCAGGTCGACGCCGCGGTCGATGCCACCGCGGTGCACCAGCTCGGTGAGGTCCCAGAACGGTTGGGCCCGCTGCGCCTCGAACCTTTGGTACTGCTCCGGATCCCAGTCGAAGTCGCTCATGGGTCGAGGTTAGTCGACCTGTATTGAACTTGTCTACCGTCGATCCGCCGTCAGTCGGGTCAGCCGGCCGTTTCCCGTTCGGCATCGAGTTCGAACTTGATGTACTCCGAACCCGTGTCCTCCCAGTCCTCGAACTGGATCACGTTCATCTCCTCGAACCGGCGGCGCAGCCACTGGTCGTTGCGATCGAGCAGACCGAGCTTCTTGCAGTTCGGGACAATCTTGCTGAACAGCATCATCTGGAACACGTCGCGCGTCGGGTCCTTCAGCACGAGCGGCACGACGTCGCGTGGGTTGACGCCGTGGCGCTCCCAGACCTCCTGCGACAGGAACCGGTCACGCATCCGGATCGCAGCCTCGAACGCGAACTCCTGTCGATCCTTCATCTCGGCGTCGCTCATGCCGTCGTAGACCTCTTTCAACGACAGCACACCGAACGCGACGTGGCGCGCCTCGTCGCTCATCACGTACCGGAGCATCTTCTTGAGCAGCGGCTCCTCGGTCATCTGATGCATGAAGCCGAATGCGGCGAGGGCGAGACCCTCCACCATCACCTGCATCCCCAGGTAGGTCATGTCCCACCGGGAGTCCTCGATGATGTCGTCGAGCAGCATGCGGAGGTGGGCGTTGACCTGGAATCCGCCGCCCATCTTCTCGTCGATGTAGCGGTGGAACACTTCCACGTGGCGAGCCTCGTCGACCGTCTGGGTCGCGGCGTACAGCTTGGCGTCGTACCACGGAACCGTCTCGACGATCTTGGCCGTGCACAGCAGCGCGCCCTGCTCACCGTGGAGGAACTGCGACAGCGTCCAGCGTCGCTGGTCGATCCCGAACGCCAGCCATTCCTTGTCGCCCCACTTCTCGACGACGGTGCCGTGGTAGTGGTCGGCCGTGAACCCGGCGGACTCTGCGGCCTGGTCGGCGGACACGACCTGTTCGACGTCGACCTCGGTGTCCCAGTCGAGATCGGTCGTTGCGTTCCACTGCCCGACCTTCGCCTTCTCGTAGAGCTTGCGAAGTTGCGGCCGGGCGAGGCTGTAGTCCCACGTGAAGATCGCGTCGGCATTGTCCTTCACGATGTGTTCGACCTCGTCGACGTCGGTGTTGACGACCGAGAGGATCGCTTCGACGTCGTTGATCTCGTCGCGACCGATGATGTCCTCGTTGCTGGCGTGGGTGACGCTCATGATGCTCCTTGCTCAGGGGTTCGGTTGGTTCGGGCGGCCGTCGACCGGCGACATGACGGCCAGGCCCGGGCGCAGGAACGCCCGGGCGGATTCCGTGTCACCGAGGTCGACGTGGTCGCTCGGTGACAGGAAGTAGGAAATCGTGACTCGCACGAGCAGATCGATCAGCGGCTCGGCGTGCTCGGGGTCGAGGAACGGCTTCAGGATCGGCCCGAGGTAGTCGTTCGCGACCCGGAGGATCTGCGGCAGCCCGTCGAGCGTCAGTTCGCTGAGGACCGACCCCGGCTCGGAGGCGAGCATCGTCGCGAGGTGGCTGTCGTCGCGCAGTGCCCTGGTTGCGGCGACGACGAGCCGGACCACGAGATCCTCGAAGTCGTCGGTTCCGTCGATCTCGGCGGTGAGTGTGTCGAAGAACTCGGCTCGCTCTCGCGCGTGAAGTGCGTCGAACAGGACGTCCTTGCCGCCCGGGAACAACCGGTACAGGGTGGCCCGCGACACGCCTGCTGCTGCGGCGATGTCGTCGACCGTCACCTTCTCCATCCCCCAGCGCTCGCAGCACTCCTTGGCCGCGTCCAGGATCCGGGCTTCTCCGGTGTTGATCCGCACAGTGAGACAATAAGACGGAAAACGTCTCACCGTCAAGGGTCGATGCGACGCCCGCTCAGCCGCTCACCCCGCACACGAGGTCGCGAGTGATGCAGCGCTCGACTTCGCGACGCAGCTTGACCTCGTCCCAGGTGTTCCAGAAGTCGGCGTGACCGCTGTGGATGTCGCCCGACGTGAGCGCCAACGTGGCGGGGTCGACACCCGACGTCGCCGGGTACTCGATCGCGAGCTGCAGCTGCGGGATCGACACCGGGTGTGCGGAGGGGCATGACCCCGACCGGCTGTACGACACGTGCAGGGCCGGCTGCGACGGGATCGAGCTGCGGACGTCGACGCCGTTCCAACAGTCCTGGAATGTGATCGTGAGCGTGATGCCGTTGACGCCGCACTCGCTCGGTTCGGCCGTGCGGGCGCCGCCCGTGCCACACCCGAATGCGACGACCGACGTCGGCTGGGCGTCGGTTGCGGTGTGGTCACCGGCCACGATCATGAAACCCGGGGGGTACGGGACGACGGTCAGCGGATCGACGTCGGGGCCGGCCCGGTAGTAGGCCACGGCTTTCGTCGGCTCGATCGGACCGTCGGCGCCGATCAGGGCCGGCGCCCAGTACGACGCGGTGTCCGCCCGCTGATCGCAGGTGGTCTCGCCACCTCGAACTCGTTCGGCCACCGAATCGGCGGCCACGTCGTGGGCGCCGAAGAACTGGTGGAGATGGCTCGCGCCCGCGTCACCGGGGTGGACGATCGGGTCGTCGGCGCGGAATCGGTCGAAGCCGCACTCGACCACGAACTGTCCGACCGCGCCCTGAGGCCCGGCGATCACGCGATCGGGCGCCGCGCCGATGGGCCCCGCCGACGAAGTCGAGCACCCGGCCAGCAGCATCGCCGCCGCAACGACGTCAACCCAGCTCGGGCGTCGTGATCGCATCGAGATCGATCGTTGACGGCACGTCGACAGCGGGACGGGCCGGAGCGGTGTCGGGGTCGTCCATGTTGTCGTGGGGGCCCAGCGCAGGCAGCGGCGCCTCACGCCAATCGACCTCATCGGGCAGGCCGGCCTGCTCGCCGATCCAGCGCGCGACGTTCAGGTCGCCGGCGGTCCAGTCACCCGCGCCGGCACCGTCGCACGGCGCGAGGTTCTGGAGTTCGAGCGGCGCCGATGTCGTGAACTCGTTGCCCGACCAGCAGTTCCTGAACGTGGAGATGTCGCCGCCGGCGGAGGCGATCGCCAGGTCCGCCTCGCGGCTGTTCGACACCACGTTGTCGCGAACGACGTTGTCGTATGAATCCCACAGCAGCGCATCGTCAGGGATCGCCGTCGGCAGCAGGCGGAACTCGTCGCACGACAGCAGCCACTCCTCCTCGGTCGGGAGGTCGTCGTTCGGGAATTCCTCGAGGTACGGAACGAGGCCGATGCCGGTTCGGTCGTGGTCGTCGACACGATTGCGCTCGATCGTATTGGCGATCCCACCCGCGACGAGGATGCCGTTGCCCTGGGCCAGCAGTGCCGTGGCGATCGCCGGCGTGTCGGGTTGGTTGTTCGCCCACACCCGATTGCCGATGATCGTGGTCGAACGCTGCGGATAGCACAGCTCGTAACTCCCCGAGTTCGGCACGATGCCGACGCGGTTGTTGTACCAGTCGGAGTTCACGATCACCAGGTTCCCGCCGGCGTTCGTGCCCGAGAAACCGATCCCGTTGTTGGCCGAGATCACGTCCGTGACGAGCGCATCACACGGGTAGCACTGACCGATGTAGATCCCCGCGTCGCGACTCCCGACGGTGTGGGCGTGGTCGATCTGGCCCTGGACGGAGTCGAACGCGTAGATCCCGTAGTCACCGGTGCGGTAGGTGGTGACGTACGACGCGCGGTACCCGGTCGCCTGGATCCAGAACACGCCGTTGTTGGTGTAGTTCATCGCCGTGAGGTTCTCGACCACGACGCCGCTGGCACCGAGCACGCGGATGCCGTTGTCGAGTTCGAGTTCACCGTCGAGGATCACGGTGTCGCGGTCGGCACCCCGGATCGTCAACCGGTCGGTTTCGACATCGACCGCTTCGACGTACACCCCCGGAGCGACCAGCACCATGTCGCCCTCGGCTGCTGCGTCGACCGCCCCCTGGATCGTGGCGTACTCGCCCGGTACCGATCGGATCCCGTCGTCACCGAGGTCGGTCAGCGGCTCGGTCGTGGCGGCCGAGGCATCGGCTTGCGATGTCGGGGCTGCGGTCGTCGCAACATCGGTGGCCTCGGTGTCATCGACCGACTCGGACGCAGGCTCGGGCGCAGGCTCGGATGTCGAACCGGTCTCGTCTGACGAGTTCGATGCGGGGTCCGGGGTTGCGACGTCGTCGACGCCACCACACGCCCCAGCGACGATGGCGAGCACGGCGATCACATTCGCGACACCGATGCTTGACCTCTGTTCGAACATGGCTGACAGTGTGGCCGAACGGTCAGTCTTCGACCATGACCGTGCCGACCATGCCGAAGGTGGTCGTCCCGTGAATCGAGCAGTAGAAGGCGTACTCGCCGGGAACCGTGAACACGTGGGAGTACGACGCGCCCGGCACGAAGTCGTCGACCTGGACGCCCCAGTCGTCGCCGACGACGGCGAGCACGTTGTGGTCGTTCTGGCCGCGGTTCTCCCACGTCACCTCGTCTCCGACCTGCACGACGACCGCATCTGGGCGAAAGATGTTGTCGAGCGCCACCACTGGAACGACGACCCCGGTCGGCATCACCTCGACTGCGGTCGTCGCATTCGCCTCGACGACTCGCGCGGACGGCACGGACCCGATCGGCGTAAGGCGCCCGGTTTCACGAAGGGCCCCGTCGTTGGCCCGGTCGTTGGCCCGGTCGTTGGCATCGTCCCCGCAACCGCCGATCGTCAGCACGACGAACGCGACAACGGCGACAGTGCCGCGCAGACGGTTCACGTCGTCGGCAGCTCGTAGTGCTCGTATTCGTCACGAAGCGTCTTCTTGGAGAACTTGCCGACGCTGGTTTTCGGCACCTCGTCGATGAAGACGACGTCGTCGGGCATCTGCCACTTTGCGATCTTGCCTGCCAGGAAGTCGAGCACCTCCTGCTTCGTGAGCTCCTGGCCCGCAGCCGGGACGACACAGGCGAGCGGCCGCTCGGACCATCGCGGGTGCGGAACGCCGATGACCGCCGCCTCCGCGATCTTGGGGTGGGCCATCAGCTCGTTTTCGAGCTCCACCGACGAGATCCACTCGCCGCCCGACTTGATGAGATCCTTCGTGCGGTCGACCAGCCGGATCCGGCCACGCCCGTCGACGGTTGCGACGTCGCCGGTGCGGAGCCAACCGTCCTCGGTGAAGCTGTCACCCGATCGCTCGTCGTCGTAGTAGCTGGCGGCAATCCAGTTCCCACGGCACTGCAACTCGCCGCTGCTCTCCGCATCCCAGGGCACCGGTTCGCCGGAGTCGGGGTCGACGACACGCATCTCGGCACCGAAACTGATCCGCCCGACCATCGTGCGCAGGTCGGCCTGTTCATCGACAGGGAGCGACCGTTCGTCGACGTCCAGGTGACAGACGGCTGCGATCGGGCTGGTCTCGGTCATCCCCCACGCCTGCAGGATCGGCTCACCGAGCTGTTCGCGGTAGGCCTCCGAGAGCGCGCGGGGTACGGCCGACCCACCGCACGGGATCGCACGCAGGCTCGACGTGTCGCGGCCCTTCAGTTCCGGCAGTACCTGCATCCAGATCGTCGGCACACCGGCCGCAACCGTGACCCGCTCGTCGACGATCAGGTCGGCGAGCGCCCTGCCGGACAGATCGGGCCCGGGCATCACGAGCGACGCGCCGGACGCCACAGCGGCATGGGCGAGGCCCCATGCATTGGCGTGGAACATCGGGACGACCGGCATGATCACGTCGGCCTCGCGGGCACCCAGCGAATCGACCGTCATCGCGCCGAAGGTGTGCAGGAACGTGCTGCGATGGCTGTACAGCACGCCCTTCGGGTTCCCCGTCGTTCCGCTCGTGTAGCACATGCTCGCGGCCCGGTGCTCGTCGTCGATGTCGAACTCGACAGGCTCGGCCTGCGACATCAGCGACTCGTAGTCGAGCAACTCATGGCCGCCGAGCTCGTCGGGGATGTCGCCCGTGCCATCGTCCATGAGGACCAGGTGCTGGAGGCGCTCGAACCTCGGCAGCAGCGGTGCGAGCAACCCGAGCAGCGAGCGGTCGACGAAGATCACCTCGTCGTCGGCGTGATTGACGATGTAGGTCAGCTGGTCAGGGAACAGCCGGATGTTGAGGGTGTGGAGCACGCGACCGGTGCACGGTGCGGCGAAGTACAGCTCGAGGTGGCGGGCCGTGTTCCAGGCAAACGTGGCGACCCGGCCGTCGTCCGAGATGCCGAGATCGTCGAGCACCCCGCCGAGCCGCCGTGTGCGGGCTGCCCATGCTGCGTAGTCGGTGCGTTCGCGACCCGCCCCGGTCGCCGTGACGATCGTCTTGTGACCGTGATACCGCTCCGCTCGATCGAACAGATGGGTGATCGTGAGCGGCACGTCCTGCATCAAGCCCTGCATGGCGCAGAAGGTAGCAATTGATCGGGTGGGCGACGCCACCGGCGACGACCACCTCAGCCGGTCCGCCAGGGAAACCGGGCGGTAGCGTCGTCGGGATGACCGAAACCGTCGAGGCGCCGCTCGCACCCGAGCGACCCCGGTGGGCACCGCTCACCTTGGCAGCGTTCGTCGGCCTCGTGATCTGTACGAACATCGCCGGCGCCACGTGGGCGAAGCTGCTCGAATCGAGCCCCGAGACGCTGCTGCTGCTGTCGTCACGCAACCGCTACCTCGTGCTGGCGCTCGGCGCCGACGTGTCGCCGATTGCGTACTGGGTGTTCGGCTTCGCCCGTGTCGTCGCTGCGTTCGTCGTCTGCCATCTGATCGGCCGGGCGTATTCGGCCACCGCTCTCCAGTGGTTCGTGAAGTACCTCGGTGTGACGCCCGAGGCCATGAGCCAGTTCGATCGGGCGTTTGACAAAGCCGAGTGGGTGATCATCCCGTTCTTCTGCGGCAGCAATCTCGTCGCTGCGCTCAGCGGCATCCATCAGACGCCGCCGCGTCGACTGGCGCTGCTGCTCACCGTCGGTGTCCTGGCGCGACTGGCGTTGATCTGGTGGCTGGCTCAGATCTTCGAACAGCAGCTCGAAGATTTCGTCGGTGTCCTCCAGCGATATTCGTGGTGGCTGGTCGGCGTCTCGGTCGTGCTCGTGTTGGCGATCAACGTCCGGAACTACCGCAAAGGCGCGACCGGCTGATACAACAGACGGATGGCTCAAGTCACGCTTCGCGGCAACCCCTTCAACACCAACGGCGAACTGCCTTCGGTCGGATCACCGGCACCGGCGTTCTCGCTCGTCGGCAGCGACCTCAGTGAGGTCACCAACGAATCGTTCAGTGGCAAGCGGGTGGTGCTGAACATCTTCCCGAGCGTCGATACGGCGACATGCGCATCGAGCGTGCGTGCCTTCAACGAGCAGGCGGGCGGGCGCGACGACACCGTCGTGCTGTGCGTTTCGGAGGATCTTCCGTTCGCCGCCGCTCGGTTCTGCGGTGCCGAGGGCATCGAGAACGTCACGACCGGGTCGGCGTTCCGGAGCTCGTTCGCCGAGGACTACGGCGTGAAACTGCAAGACGGTCCGCTCGCCGGCCTCACGGCCCGGTCGGTCGTGGTGCTCGATGCCGACGGCAACGTGACGTACACGCAACTCGTCGGTGAGATCGCCGACGAACCGGACTACGACGCCGCGCTCGCTGCACTCGGCTGATCGGCGACCGGCACCCGTCAGATGTCGAGGTAGCGGTCGAGGCCGACCACGACGCCCGGGTGGTCCGCGATGCGGGTGCAGGCCAGGACGACCCCCGGCATGAAGCTCTCCCGGTCGTAGCTGTCCTGACGAATCGTCAACGACTGGCCCTGTGCGCCGAAGATGACGTCCTGGTGGGCGATCATGCCGTGCATCCGCACGGAGTGGACGTGGATGCCCCCGGCACCCGTGCCGCCACGGGCGCCAGGGAGCACTTCGTGACGGGTCGGGTCAGGGTTCCACTCGACCTCACCGCGGGCGGCGGCGATCCGCTCGGCGGTGTCGACCGCGGTCCCCGACGGAGCGTCGATCTTGCGGTCGTGGTGGTACTCGATGATCTCGGCCGTGTCGAAGAACGGCGCTGCGATCTCGGCGAATCGCGCCATCAGGACGGCGGAGATCGCGAAGTTCGGCGCCAGCAGGCAGTGGGCCGGGCCG